>NZ_JBICXE010000011.1:93287-222026 GCF_043200155.1 Streptomyces sp. NPDC048473 | reverse complement strand
TGCTCTCCCAGGCCCCTTACCGCACAACGGACATGACGCCACGTCACTCACGAGACCGGCGAACCGGACCAATCCCAATCACGCAATGCCCCTGGCCGATTCGCCCGCGACTACGAAACCCGGCCACACCGCTCCGAAGCCATCATCCACGTCGCCATAATCGACCTCATAAGCAGACGCCTCACACGCGAATCCACACCGAACTGGCGCGACACCTGAACCTCGAACCAAACACCTCTGCCAGGACAAAACGCTCTTTCAGTGGTGAGGGACTGATCGCGGTGGGCATCGAATGCGAGCATTTCCCATCCGATGCCCGAAGGCGGAGCGCGTACCCGCCGGTGCGAGTTGGCGGGCGGCAGCACAGCCTCGGCTTAATCACGGCGCTGTCGTAAGTGTCTTTCCGCCGGCGTAGATCAGAGATCCAGCTCGGATGTCGGAAAAGACGAACCCGCCGACAGAAAGGCCGACGCCGGTGCCGCCTCGCCCCCACGGTGAGTCCTTGCCGCTGACCGCGTTGACCACGCGAACCTTGCAGTCGACGTTATTGGGGGTGTATCCGTTGACCCAGAGGTTTTCGGTTTCCTTGTTGTAGTGAAGCGCGACCCAATCGCCGCTGTACCACTCGGATCCCGTGTAGCTGATGGTGCATTCAATGTCTCCCCCTGACCACACTTCCTCGGGACATCTCACCGAATTGGCTCCTGGATTCCGGTTGGCGAGGCTGCCGCTTGGCCCGCCAGGGGCAGTGCCAGCATGGCCAGCGCGGCAAGGGAGACGACGGACTTTCTCACTGTTCAGCCATCTGTTGAAGGTGGTGGTTTTGTTGCACGTGCATCAGCTTGGCCTCGCGTGTCATGTGGGCCGCAGAGAGAAGAGGCGCTTGGCCTGAAACGGCCGAGTATTGGCAGCCGTGGCATTGTTGACGTTGAAATGATCGTGTGCCGGAACGCCCGCAGCGCGCGAGTTCGTCGATGTTAGTGGTGATCGTGAACTCCTCGTCTGCCCCGTCAGATCGGGCGGTGCATGGCAGCAAACACGACCACCACGTAAACGAGCACGAGCACGACCGCTGCGGTGACAAGCGGTCGACGGCGTGGGCGAGCGCGGCGGGTGGGCATCCGGCCTCACGTGACTGTGTTAGCGGCATGGGCCGGGCCAGTGACCGGCAGCGGCACCACCGGCCGCAGGGCCAGAATCAGCGACAGCGCGGAGTGATCCGTGAGCCGGGGCTCACTGGTGCGCGGCTCGTGCACGTAGGAGCAGCCGTAGACCGAGGTCACCAGGTCGAGCGAGACATGGGCGTGCTCGTAGCGGCAGCCGTCGCCGGTGGGCCCCACCCACGAGTGCTCGGCCGCATAGGGGTGCATCATCCGGAACGCATCCCGGTAGCCGACACCCCCGAGCCACCCGTAGAAGTCGTACTCGAACTGGTGGAAGAACCGGTATCGGGGGATGTGGTTGGGCTCGATGATGTCGAAGTCGCCGATCACCACCCGGTGGCCGCTGGCGCCCACGGGAACGCCGGCGCGGCAGCCCTCCAGCAACGTCCGCTTACGGGTCGTCTTCGTCACGGGTGGCGTCACGTGAGGGCACGTACAGGCCGGTGACGTCGAGCGGCCCTTCGTCGGTCTGGACGGTCACCGACACGGCACGGTGCGGCGGGTACGCAACCGAGGCCGACCCCGGCTCAAGGGCGACGCGGCTGACGATCATCACCCCGCGCTCTCCCCGCGCCGGGCGGGGGAACACGACGTAGTACCCGGCCGCACCGAACCGGGACTCCAGCAGGTCACATCCGGCGCTGTCGGCCGTCTCAGTCAGGACGATGACCGGCTCCGGGCGGGCCGCGAGGTACGCCAGTTGCCGTTCAGCCCGGTCCCTCGACGGGTTGGTCAGGTTGAACGTCAGCAGGTCCAACGTGCCGGTGTGCCTGGTCACGAGCGTTTCCTCATCCACGATTCTCTGAGCGCCCGGACGACGGCGTGGGCCGTCTGTCCATGCCTGGGAGACGGTTGCCCCGCCCGCACCCCGGCCACCGCCGACCTCGGGTAAGGGCGTGCCCCGCCCGCACCTGGTCGGCGCGATCGTCAGCTGCGAGCGGGAGTCATTGGGCTGGCCAGGACCTGCCCGGCCGGTCCCACGAGGAGCGCACGTATGGCGTGCAGTGGTCCTGCTCTTCTCGTGGTTGGGCTTCGGCGTGCAGAGCGCGCCGGTCTCGGGGTCCATGTCCCAGCAGCAGTGCGTGATGATGCCGCTCGACTCGGTCTTCATCGGCGGGCCTCCCGCCATGCCCGCGTGAGCCTGACCGCCGTGGGACAGGACGCTCTCGCGCGGCATGTCGTGCACGCATAGGTATGGCCCACCAGGACCACGTACGCCTCTTCACCGCGAGAAGGGAGGGCCGGTTTCATCAGCGCGGGAGACACATCGACTCCTTGGTGCAGGTACGACAGCGTCGGGGAAAGATGAAGACGGACGTCCCCTCGCGCTCAAGGCGGGAACCGAGGTCCACAGCCGTCGTGATGGTCAGTGCGGCATGGCACCACACACATGCGGCGCCGTGACGCTGCGGCATCGAAAGCAATTCGAGAGGCGGCACCTGCTCCAGCCGTGTGCTCAACAGAAAGCCTCCGCCGGTAAGCGAAGGCCGCCGCCCGGCCCGAAGGCAGCGCCCAGCGCTGTGGGGTCAGTGAGCACGACGTCTCAGCTCTGTCACAGGCGCAACGGTCTCTACGCCTGGCAGTTCCCTGACTGGCAGTCTCGCCGCGTGGAGATAGCTGAACTCGTACTGGAGTACGTGAAGACCCTGGTGTGGCCTGTGGTCACCGTCGCCCTGGTGTGGGGCCTACGCACCCACATTCAGTACGCATTCACGCGCATGACCAGGTTGGAGACACCAGCAGGTGCGATCGAGTTCGAGGCTGACGCGCGGGAGGTTCGACAGAACGCAGAAGAGTTGTCCACCAGCTCTGCCTCCGACAATCCGGCCTCTCAGGGATCTGATGAACCAAACCCTGAACAGGAGATTCCACAAGTTCCGTCTCCACGGAACGACAACCAGGGATTCGACATTTACGAGTCCGCGAGACTCACGGCTATCCGTTCTCCTGCACTGGCCGTTATCCGCAGCTGGGACTTCCTCCAAGAAGATCTCACCCACGCCCTGAATCAGCGCCGCATCCCCGACCCCCCGGACGGTGCTCGATGGCATCCGAGGGACATTTCGTGGGAGCACTTGCACAGACTGGTCCTTGAGCCCGGAGCGGTGGCCGTTTACATGTCACTGAAAGACCTCTGGGACAGAGCAGCGCACACCCTTACCCTGGTCACTCCTGAAGCCGCAAACAACTTCATCGCCAGCTGCCGCGACCTTTCGTACCAGGTGAATGCCAGATATCACGCATAGCACTCGCCAGGAGACCCCTATCCGCTCAGGTCAAAAGGTTTCACGCAGTGCGCCCGGCCTAACTGATCATTTCAGAATGAGGTTCGGAATCGTCTCAAGTGGGACGTGCACGTCGGCTCCGCCGTCCGCCGGGCCCATCAGCACGCTGCCGGAGCGGCGGGTGGGGCGGGGTCGGCGGGGGTTCGGGCTATTGCTTGCTCAACCGTACGCCACGGCCTTACCTCGGGTTATCACCTTTTTGATGTGTTTTCCCTGGTTATCGCCGGTACAGCCTCGTTCCGTTTGTAGCGTGGAGACAGCATCGTTCGAGCTGCCCGATGGGGTCTCATGGCCGCCTGGCGGGTCGTATCCGGTTGTCGGCTCGACGAAGCACCGTTCCGTCATGACGCAACATCGCCGACAGGGTCGGCCCGTGCGCCGGCCTTCGCGTGAAGGAGAATCTGTGATCTCGAAAAGCAAGAGGGCCGCTCGTTCCGTGGCTGTGGCGCTCGCCACAACTGCCGCGCTCACCGTCAGCATGCCGAGCGGCAACGCCTTCGCCATCGACCACGTCCAATGTGTCGGCGGGGAGAACTTCTTGAAGATCTGGTCGCACTTCGAGGGCCGCCAGAGCGTCGACTGCTACGCGAATGGCGGGAAGACCGACTTCGGCGGGTGGTGGGTCGACCGGATCTCCACGGGCAACAACGACCTGATCTACTACGACGCCAACGGTGACTCGGTGAAGATCGAGCGCTGGCACGACATCACCTTCCCGAACCAGCCACCGAAGGTCGTCGCCATCCAGATCCTGTGACGAGTTGACATCCGGTTGCGGGGAAGGACTGTCCGGCCACGCTCTTCCGGGCGTGGCCGGGACACGATGGCCAAGTCAGAGATCAGATCAATCAGGCAACGACACCGCCCCGTCAGTCACGAGCAGCACGATCAGACGTTGATTGGACCCAGCGGTCCGAATCAGAGTGCTTCGCGAAGAGCCCGAGCGAGGGAGTTGTTCGCAGTCGTTCCTGGATGGTGAACAACGGCCGCGTACACGGTCCGTCCACCGGCCTGGAACCCCAGCGCGCGGGCGCGGTGAGGTGCTCGATCGCTTCGAGCCGGACGTCCGGCCACGGGTCGGCGCCGTCGCCGAGGTTCTCGCACTGAAAGCCGTAGAAGTGCCGGTTCCCGTCGGTGTTCGCCTCGTTGTCCGGCGGCAGGCGCTCTGATCTGCGTGAACTCTCAGCACTTCGGCCCGCCCTGGCCCGTCCTGGCCCGTCTCAAGCTGCTTCAGCCCGCCCTCGTGCTCCCGTGGGAGCACCACGGAAGCCGCGAAAGCGAAGTACGCCCTGACCTGTGGGTATCCCTCCAGTGCCCCACAAGCCCGCACCGGACGCCAAGTTGGCCGAAAGCCTCGGTTCAGACTGGGATGCCCGCCCACAGCGCGCGAGTTCGTCGATGTCAGTGGTGATCGTGAACTCCTCGCCTGTCCCATCGGATCGGGCGGTGCATGGCAGCAAACACGATCACCGCGTAGACGAGCATGAGCACGACCGCTGCGGTGATAAGCGGTCGACGGCGTGCCGGATCGGGCCTGGCTCCATCTCCATCGGGTGCGGCTCCTTCAGAAGGACGGCTTCACAACCACGGACCTGCGGATCCGCAAGTGGTACGTAGCCCTCCGGTCTCCCTGCATGCAACAGCGCCGACCGTGCTGTCGATCTTGGTCGCGGCTGACGTGTCAACCTGCGTCGTTCGCCGGAAGGGTGCCGCCACCGCATACGGAGATGTAATGTGCACATTTGGCGAGTGACTATTACTCAACTGCTGATGACGCGGGAGGATTTGATGGTTGCGGAGTTAGTCGAGACCTGGGTGGCGGGCTGGGCCGTATCGCGGCGGACGCCGCCGCCGGTCGAGATGCCCTGGGGGTTCTACATCGCGGTGGCCGACAGCCCGGGTGAAGTGGGACGCCATGTCCTGCCCGAGGCCGATGAGTTGCGGGTCCGCAGCGCCTCCGCCTCGGTGGCCGTGCCGCGGACCTGGATGAAGATGCCCGTGGAGCCAGAGGTGATCGAGCCGTGGCTGTCCCCCGGGTGGGTGGTGGCGTACGAGGAGACCGGACACCTGATGGTCACCGACCTCATGGCCGCCCACCGGGTCGAGCCAGAGGGATACACCGTGACGGTGGAGACCGTCGGGGCCGTCGTCTTCGCGCGGGTGCTGGACGCGGCGGGCGAGCAGGCGGCCCAGGGACAGATGGCGATGCTCGGGGATGCGGCAGTCGTGGACCGAGTGCGGACCGAGGATGCCCACCGTCGGCGCGGGCTGGGGCAGTTGGTGATGCGCACGCTCGCCGACCATGCCCTGAACGAGGGTGCCGGCCTCGGAGTCCTCGGCGCGACCGACGCCGGACGCGCACTGTACGAGACGCTGGGCTGGAAGAAGCACGCGACCATGGCGGAGTGCGTCTACCGGCCCTGAAGCCCGAAGCGTCAGCCGTACACCCTCGGGCCAGATCTTCCCTTCAGGGGATCCGCACCCATCTCCATCTCGGCCTCCCGGCTTGAGGCCCTGGTCCGTTTTCTCCATGCCAGTCATCGCTTCCGTGTGGAATCCACGTCGGGGAGACAGCTGTCCCGCCCGCACCCCGACCACCGCCGGCCTCAAGTACGGGCGTGCCCCGCCCGCAGCTGGTCGGCGCGATCGTCAGCTGCGAGCGGGAGTCATCGGTTCGGCCACGAGGCGCCCGGCCGGTCCCACGAGGAACGGGCGTACGGGTCGTAGTGGTGGCCCTTGTGCCCAGGCTTATCGGTGCAGCGCCCAGGGCCTTCCGGGTTCTTGTCCCAGCAGTAGCAGGAGATGATGTCCGTCGATTCCGTCTTCATCGGCGGGCCTCCCGCCACGCCCGCGTGAGCTGGACCGCCGTAGGACAGGTCGCCTTCATGCGGCACATCGCGCGCAATTGGGTATGGCGCAGCAGAGTGCGATACGCCTCCTCACCGTCGGAGCTGCGCGGATTGATCACACTCGCCGGGTGGGACACATCGACTCCTTCGGACAGGTACGACAGCGTCGGGGAAAGATGAAGACGGACGTCCCCTCGCGCTCAGGGCGGGAACCGAGGTCCACAGCCGTCGTGATGGTCAGTGCGGCATGGCACCACACACATGCGGCGCCGTGACGCTGCGGCATCGAAAGCAATTCAAGAGGCGGCACCTGCTCCAGCCGTGTGCTCAACCGAACGCCTCCGCCGGTAAGCCCGGACTGCCACCAGGCCCGAACGCGGCGCCCAGCGCGGCCGGATCTGTGAGGTCACCGGAGCCGTCGGGCTTCTCCAGCCACCCCCGGCCGTCGATGTACCGCTCAGCTGGCGGACACCGCAGCATCCACCCCTTGGGGTGGACAGCGAGCCGTCCGAGGTCGGCCAGTACTTCCTCGGCGCCGCACGGGACGAGCCACCATGCAAGGTCGGCTGATGGGTGGACGAGCACCGGGCCGAGACGGTCCGGCCCTATGCGCTGCATCGCGGCGACAGCTCGCATGAGGTCGGCTTCGACCGCCAGCCAGAGCCGGCCCGAAGGCAGCTGGGCGAGCTGGTCCTGCGCCCATACCCGATGAATTCCCACCGGGTCCGGGGCGGAAAGAGCCAGCCACTCCGAGCCCGGATTGCGTGTCCGTGGGACCATGACCAGCACCGTAGGGATGCTGGCATCGAGTTGGCCCGTCGATTGCGCGGGATTGCGCGCGTGGGCCGGCGGATTGAATCCGGTTGCTTATGTGAGGTCCAGCGAGGCCCTCGCTCGGGCGATCAACCTCCGCGCCTGCGGTCCGTGAACCGCCGCTTC
This sequence comes from Streptomyces sp. NPDC048473, assembly GCF_043200155.1. Classification (NCBI taxonomy): domain Bacteria; kingdom Bacillati; phylum Actinomycetota; class Actinomycetes; order Kitasatosporales; family Streptomycetaceae; genus Streptomyces; species Streptomyces sp. NPDC048473. The sequence continues at coordinate 214,790 of NZ_JBICXE010000011.1, read as the reverse complement.
GGCGAGCCAGTCCCATGCCCGTTCGTACAGGGCGATGTTCTCCTCGTCGTCGAGCCACATCTCCGCGTTGATCGTCTCGACGATGACGAGCCGCCGGTCGTAGATCCAGAAACCGTGGGTCGGCGCCCGCCGCAACTGTGCGCCGAACGGGATGACACCGATCTCCACGGTGTCGAGCCCAATCAGCCCGGCAAGGCGCTCAAGCTGGGCGGCCATGACCTCGCGCGGGCACGTGAGGACGTGGAGGGCGCCCTCCCAGACGATGAACCGGAACAGGCGTCCCCGCTCGTACAGGGCATCCTGGCGACGGATGCGGGTCCGCACTGCTTCCTCGACGTCCCGAGGGGTCTGCCGGAACTCGGCGTTCGCCTGGAAGGCGTGCCGGGCGTAGTCCGCCGTCTGGAACAGACCAGGAATGCGGGAGACTTCCACCCCGCGAATCATCTGAGTCGCCGCGGTCTCCGCAACGGCCAGTTCCTGCCGAGCCCAATGCCCGCCAGCCAACTGCCGACGCCACGAACGGTACTGGGTCTCCAGACCGGCCAGGCGGCCCTTCAGCTCCTCGGACATGTCGGGACGGCCCACCGCTTGCGACCACGCCATGAGATCGGCGACCGAAGGGGTCTGCTTGCCGTTCTCCAGCCGCGACACCTTCGAACGCTGCCAGCCGAGCACTTCGGCCACGCCCTTGCCGTCGAGGCCAGCCTCGGCACGCAGCTCGCGGAGCCGCGCGCCGAGGGCAACCCGGGCGGATTGAAAGTCGGTGCTCACACGCTGGAACGTACCGCCCTCGCGAAGTCGGCGGTACGGATTGCATGATGCCAAGCGGCATCCCGGGCCTGGCACGCTGCCACGACGTCGACCGGGTCGTCTGTGAGGACCACGCCGCGGGTGGTGTCGTCCTCATCGAATACAAATCGCATCACGGTGCGGGAGTCGAACAGCCAGAAATCGAAGTCCGGCAGGCCGAGCCGAATGGCATCCGTTCGGTACAGGTTGCGGATGTCCTCACCGGCCGCCACGTTCCTGGGGGCTCGCGCGAGCAGGAACTGCTGCCCCTGAGTGGGCGGGTCGTCGACCAGCCGCACCCGCTCGAACCGCGCCCCGGCCGCTGTCTTCGCTGCCACGTTCCGGCGCCAGGAGTCCGGCGGGTCCTGACTGACATCCTCACCGCTCCGCCAGCGGCCCCAGTTCGCCCCGTTCCTGTCAGATGCATAGCCACGGCGGGTTTCCAGACGCCAGGCAGTATGTTCGAAGTCCTCGAAGAAGTGCGTGACTTCCTTGAACGGAATCAGGTCCGGCACGTCACTCCTTGGGGGCGAAGCGGGTCAGCAGCTCACGAGGGATCACTACGAACGTCTCCGACGGCTTCACGTCGCGGAGCTGCTCCAGGTGCTCGGGGTCGGTGAGCCTGTCGCCCTGGACGACGATGTCGCCGGTCTCCTCGACCTCGTAAAGAGTGGGGCAATCGCCATCGTCGCTGGTGGTGCCGATGAACTTGAGCGTCATGTCGCCCTCCATCTGCGCTGGGTGGACGACCAGGATGCGACTGATAGCCGATGCTCGTGCGGCGATTGTGACAGATTGCAGTTCTCGACCCTGGCTGCCTCATTGCGCGCAACGGACACCTCGTCCGGACACGACACGGACACCCTGGACGACGGCGCGGACACGCTGTCCGCCCCCGCCTCGGACACCAGCCCTGATCAGCGCGGACACTGCCCGGACAGCGTGTCCGGACACACGCCGGACATGGGGGCCACCCGGGTTCCAGACTTCTGGCTGGCCAGTTCCCGATACACCGACAGGCGCGGGGCGGGCCCCATCCGCCACTTCTTCCGTGTCCACGCGCAACCGACAAGGGGATGCACCCGCTCGCGCCTTTGTCCTGAAAAGACCGTTGGCATAGTACGCACGCTATTGGCGCAATTCATCTGAAGGTGTGCTTTGCGTGCATCGCCCGGGCGCGTCGTCGCTGCCGCCGACACCATCCGAAGTGTCGGGCCCGCCTGCTCACCAGCGCGGGAACCGGCTCAGCGCGGATCCACCGAAGAGAGGACCAGCGATGGCGAACGAGTTGCATTACGGCGACCAGCTGCACCTGCAGAACCTCTATCAGGGCGACGGGGGCTACCTCGACACCAACGGCACTTCCAGCGCGCCAGGGGCCAAACTGGCGGTATCCACGGCCCCCACCGCCACCCGCGCACCGGGCACCGGTACCTGGGAGATCGTCTCCGGTTCCTGTCAGGCCGCCGGCACCCCGGTGAAGAGCGGTGACATCATCTACCTGCGCAATCTTTGGGACGGTAACGGCGGCTACCTGGACGTCAACGGCGCGGCCACCGCTGTCCAGCAGAGCTCCGGCAGCATCTACGACGTCACCACCGCCTGGGGCAAGGACCGCGACGAGAACAGCAGCCGCTGGCAGATCTTCGACACCAACTCTTCGCCCCAGGACGGCATCGTCCGTTTCAACGACACGGTCCAGCTGTGGAGCACCTACCACAACCGGGGCGGTTTCCTGGAGACCAACAACGCCAGTACCGCCACCGGCGCCCGGTACGACGTGGACACCAATGCCTACTCCAACCGTTCCAACGCCGACGTCGCCTTCTGGAAAGTCCTGCGACCGCAACCCTGACCCCCCACGCCTCCGCCGGTTCCACCCCCGGCGGTACGTGAAACGAAGCTCTGACGGTTCGCACGAGCCGTCAGGGCTCCTTCGCATTCGGGCTGGCTGCTCCCCGACCCTCCCATCGGGCGGAATGAGTCATCTGCCGGCCTCGATCGCTCAGTTACACCCTCGGTTTTCTGCGGGAAGCCCTGCGGCCCGGGGTCGCGAGGGGCCAACTACCGTGCACGCCGGACTTGCGGGCGCCCCGTCCAGGGTTCCACCGCTGGACGGGGCGCTCACAGGTCCGAGCAGCACAGCACGGACAGGGTTGACGCTAGCGACCGGAACCGACACCGCCCGCTACGAGGGCGGGTAAGGGCATGGCCCACCAAGCCCCCCAGTGCTGACGAGACCCCGCCGATACGGGGGAGCTCGGCGGGGCATCTGCTCCCAGCATGGCAGGGAAGGTGTGATCGGGGCGGGTTTCGGCGCAATGCGCCGTGAATGACTCCAGCAGAGCCCCAGGACGTGACCACGGTGCCCTTCGTCACGGTGTGATGGATCATCACCCCGTTCGCCGGCCCGCACACACCCCTGCTGTTCCGGTTGCGGGTACGCCAGTTACCGACCTCGACGACTCGACGGTCTCCGCAGGTCAGGGTGCAGATATGCAGGAACGGCCGGAGCCCCCGCACAGTGGGCTCCGGCCGTTCATCTGCCGCCTGCTGTCGTGCTGTCCAGGCGGATCACAGGCGGCACTGTTGGATCGGTTCGATCCTGTTCACGGACCTACAGGGCGAGGCCGGTGAGGACCAGCACGCGCTCGTAGGTGTAGTCGTCCATGGCGTAGCGGACGCCCTCGCGGCCGACGCCGGACTGCTTGGCGCCGCCGTACGGCATCTGGTCCGCGCGGTAGGAGGGGACGTCGCCGATGATCACGCCGCCGACCTCAAGGGCGCGGTGGGCGCGGAAGGCGGTCTGCAGGTCGTGCGTGAACACACCTGCCTGCAGGCCGTACTTGGACGAGTTGACGGAGGCGAAGGCCTCGGCCTCGCCGTCCACCTTCTGCACGGTGAGCACCGGTCCGAACACCTCCTCGGAGGCGAGGGTGACGCCGTCCGGGAGCTCCGTGAGCACGGTCGGCGCGTAGGTGGCACCGTCGCGCTTGCCGCCGGTAAGCAGCTGGGCGCCGGCCTGCACGGCCTCGTCGACCCAGGACTCGACGCGCTTGGCGGCGTCCTCGTTGACCAGCGGGCCGACGTCGGTGGCGGCGTCGGACGGGTCGCCGGTGACCTGGGCCTCGACGGCCGCGACGATCTTCGGGACGAGCCGATCGTAGACCGAGGCGTCCGCGATGACGCGCTGCACCGAGATGCAGGACTGGCCGCCCTGGTAGTTGGAGAAGGTCGCGATACGGGTCGCGGCCCAGTCCAGGTCCTCGTCGGAGGCGTAGTCGCCGAGGACGACCGCGGCGCCGTTGCCGCCGAGCTCCAGGGTGCAGTGCTTGCGCGGCACCGACTCCATGATCGAGTAGCCGACCGCGGCGGACCCGGTGAAGGAGATCACGGGCAGGCGCTCGTCCTGGACGAGGGCGGGCATACGGTCGTTGGGGACCGTCAGCACGGACCACGAACCGGCCGGCAGGTCGGTCTCGGCCAGCAGCTCGCCCAGGATCAGCGACGAGATCGGGGTGGCCGGGGCGGGCTTCAGGATGATCGGGGCGCCGACGGCGATGGCCGGGGCCACCTTGTGGGCGCTCAGGTTCAGCGGGAAGTTGAACGGTGCGATGCCGAGGACCGTGCCGCGCGGGAAGCGTCGGGTCAGACCGAGACGGCCGGTGCCACCGGCGTCGGTGTCGAGGCGCTGGGCGTCACCGCTGTTGAAGCGGCGGGCCTCCTCGGAGGCGAACCGGAACACGGAGACGGCACGGCCGACCTCGCCGCGCGCCCACTTGATGGGCTTGCCGTTCTCGGCGGAGATCAGCTGGGCGATCTCCTCGGTGCGCTCCACCAGGCGCCGTACGACGTGATCGAGTGCGGCGGCCCGGACGTGGGCCGGGGTCGCGGCGAACTCCTCGCGCACGGCGTGCGCGGCCGCGACGGCCTCCTCGATCTGCGCGTCGGTCGGCACGCTGACGGTGCCGACGAGACGGCCGTCCCAGGGGTTGGTGACGTCGAAGCTGTCCTCGCCGGTGGCCTGGCGGCCGGCGAGCCAGAAGGCGTGGGTGGAAGTCATGGAGGTTCCGGCCCTTCGGAGTCGTGGGGTGTGCTGCCCCCACCGTAGGGCCGCACGGCCGGCCTGGCGTTTGTCCGGCGTGGAGCAGAGCGCGACGGGTACACGCCGGTTTGTCGGATGCGTCGGCGCGAGCGGGGGCGCGGGGCGCGGGGCCTTCCGGCAGGGGCTACGGCGTCGGCGTCGACCGGGATGGCGTGGACTTCTGGTCGCGGCTCCGGCATCGGCATCCGCATCGGCCGGGAACGCAGGCCCTCCGGCAGCGGCACGGCCCGGCCCCGCGACAGCCGCTACGGCTCCGGCACCGACGGGGAGCTCGTGGCCTTCAGGGCCAGCCACAGCTCCATCCGGACGTCCGGATCATCCAGTGAGCGGCCCAGGATCTCCTCCACCCGGCGCATCCGGTAGCGCAGGGTGTGGCGGTGCACGCCCAGGTCCGCCGCGGCCGCGTCCCACTGGCCGTGGTGGGAGAGCCAGGCCCGCAGCGAGGCGACCAGGTCACCGCGGCCCTTGGCGTCGTGTTCGTGCAGGGCGCGGAGCATTCCGTCGGCGAAGGCCCGTACCGCGTCGTCCGCGAGCAGTGGCAGCACCGAGCCGGTCGCCAGGTCCTCGTGCTCGACCAGTGCCCTGCCACGGCGGCGGGCCACCGACAGGGCCTGCTCGGCCTGCTTGTACGCGGCGGAGACGGCGATGGGGCCCGCCGGTGCGGACAGGCCCACGACCACGTGGCCCTCCTCCGCCGTCGCCGGTTCGCGCGAGGGCCGCGCCTCCTGTGCCTCCTGGGCCTCCGCGTACGCCGCGCAGGCCGCGACCGCCGCTCCGCCGTCCGCGGCGAGGACGACGAGCCGTTCGCCCTCGGGCACGGCCAGCAGGGTCTCGCCGGTCCGGAAGGCCGCCGCCTCCATCGCCTCGCCGAGCGAGTCCGTCGTCGAGGGGGCGGACGCCTCCGCGATGAGCAGCCGGAACGGGGCGTCGAGCAGCCCCCCGTACAGATCCCCGGCGACGGCCCGTGCATGGTCCGGCTGGCCGGCGAGCAACATGCGCAGCACCGCCGCGCCCAGCCGCTGCTCCGCGCCCTGGAGGGACCGGGAGCGGGCGGTGGTCAGGGTCAGCAGGGCGACCGCCGAGTGCACGGCGTAGCGCTCGGCGGTGCCGAGTGCCGCGCCGGTGCCGACGGCCAGCGCGCCCCGGACCCGGCGGCCGGTGCCCAGGGACTGGAGCTCGACCCGGTCGTCGGTGCCGCCGACCACCACGCTGGCCGGGGCGGGGCGGTCCCGCAGCCGTTCCACATCGGGCGTGAGCCGGGCGGCCCTGCGGGCGGCCCAGTCGGGTGCCGCGGCGACGACCGCGCCGGAGGCGTCGTACAGCGCCGCCCAGCCGTCGACATGCGCGGCGAGACGGGTGAGGAGTTCGCCCGGGCCGTCGCCCGCGAGTGCGGCCTTCGTCAGCTCCCGCTGGGCCTCGAACCCCGCTGTCACCGCCCGGTATTGATCGGCGGCGATCTCCGACGACACGGCCTTGGCGATCGCGAGGAACGGGGTGCGGCGCGGCACTTCGAGAAGCGGCAGACCCGTTTCCTCGGCGGCGTCGATCAGGGCCTGCGGTACGTCGTCGTAGTGGACGCCGACGGCGAAGCCCAGCCCGACGACTCCTGCCCCGGCCAGCCGCCGCACGTACCGCCGCATCGCCTCGGGATTCCCGGCGTCGAGGTTGGTGGCGGTGACGAGCAGGAGCTCACCGCCCTCCATGTACGGGACGGGGTCGGTCAGCTCGCTGGCATGCGCCCAGCGGACGGGCGCGTCGAGCCGGTCCGCCCCCGCACGCACCGTGAGTTTGAGCGCCGAATGCTGGACGAGCGAGGCGAGAGTGGGGGGCATGGGGACCGCAGGACCTCGGGGAGTCGATTTTCGCCGTCCCGTATGAACGGCTCCTACCGATTCTGCCAGGGCGGCAGGGTCCCTCGTAACCGCTCCCGCGCCGCGGGCCTCGCTCCGCAGCGCTCAGCCGTTCAGATCCACCAGCAGGGGCGGCGCGTGCTCCCCCCGTACGGTCGTCAGGGACAGTACCGCGTGTCCGGCCGGTACCCGGTGGGCCAGCTCGGATGCCGACCAGCGTTCCCGCTCGACCTGGCGCACGGTCACCGCGTCCGTGGTGACCGCCTTGCCGGTGACCAGCTTGCGGAAGGCGTGGATGGCCCGGGTCATCGGCTGGTCGGCGAAGACGGTGCGCTGGGTGACGTCGCGGGTCTCGACCCACTCCGTTCCCCAGGCCTCGGCGAACTTCTTCCCGTCCCATGTCGTGATTCCGGAGAACGCCATCCGGCAGCCGACCGCGCCGAGCAGCGCCGTGTGCAGCTGCTCCGGTACGTCGTCGAGGGTGCGCAGGGTGAGTACGGCCCCGGCGTGCGCGGAGCGCAGCCGCTGGATTCCGCGGACGGTGTCGGGGGTCAGGGTGTGGGTCGCGTCGTCGAGGACCAGACAGGCGAAGAGGGAACGGTCGGTACGGGCCGCGGCGCTCGCGGTGAACTGGGCGAGCACCAGACGTGCCAGCACCCGGGACGCCTCGGCGTGGCCGCGTTCGGGCAGATCGATACGGACCCGGAGCGGGTGCTCCAGGGCGCGCAGCGAGAAGGGGCGGGCCTTGCCCGTGGTGTCGAAGAACTCGGTGAATGCGGGCCGGTCGAGCAGGGCAACACGGTCGGCGAGAGCCGGGCCCGGGTCGCCGGGCGCACCGGCCTGGCGGGCGCGGCCGGCGAGCTCGCGCTGCATGCCGGGGTGTCCCGTCGCGTCGAGCGCCTCCCGCAGAGCGGCGAGGGCACCAGGCACACCGTCCAGGAGTTCCCGCAGCTCCGGTACGGAGGGGAAACGGCCGTGAGCGGCCCGGAAGGGGCCGAGGAGCTGGGCGAGGGCCGTGGCGGCGCGTCTGCTGTCCACCTCGGGGAGGTCACCGACCAGGCCGTCGGCGAGTACGGTCGCGGCCTCGTCGGGGTCGGTGGTGCCGCCGTACAGATCGAGGTCGTGTACGGAGGACGGGTCACCGACCTTGATGACGACGTCGAACCCCTGGTCGCCGCCGAGCTGGGTACCGGCGGCGCACACGGCGACGACTGCGGCCTGTCCGGCGAGCGCCTGCAGTGCGAGGGATTCGACGACGGGCCGGATCAGTGCCCGGCTCTTGCCCGCGCCGGGCGGGCCGACGGCGAGGAGGGACGTGCCCAGCAGCCCGGGGTCGAGGGCGATTCCGCTGCCGCGGCGGGCGTACGGGTTTCGTTCGCCGTCCTCGACGGTGCCGAGCCTGACCTGCTGGACCAGCAGGTCGTGCCGGGAGGCGCGGACCGGGAGGTCACGGGCGCCGGAGGGGTGGGTGCAGGCGGCGGAGCCGTTGTGCAGCACGGTGTCGGTGAAGGCGGAGAGCCGGGAGTGGTCGGCGCGTACGGACGTCCAGGCGCGGCGGATACGGGCGTAGTCGACATCGTTCATCCGGCCGGACCGGGTTTCCTCGGCGAGCGCGGCGGCGGCCCGGTGCTGTCCGGCGGCGCGCAGATCGGGCCATTCGGCCGGGTCGTCCTCGCCGCCTTCGACGATGGCGTCCGCACCGCCGGGCGCGTGCGGCTTCGCCGGGCCGCGGCCGCCTTGGTCCGGTGCCGGCTGCGGGGACCGGCCGCGGCGCCATGCCTCGGCCCAGCGCCCCAGCCCGGCGAACGGCCACACGATCACCAGGGTGAGCAGGACGTACAGCCCGTAGCTGATCACCGGGGACATCGGCTGGTCGGGGCCGAGCCAGGAGCCGGGAACCATGCCGAAGGCCAGCCCCATCCCCGGCACGGTCCCGTTCCAGACGAGGGCCCAGACCAGCAGCGCACCGATCGCCGCGCCGCCCGCCCGTGCGGCGGCTCCCCTGGCGGCGACGCACCGCTCGAAGGCGGCCGGCCAGTTGCCCAGCCGGCCGAATCCGTAGACGAGACCCCCGATGATCAGCAGCCGGTAGATGTCGAGCGCACGGACCGCGCCCCGGGTCTGCGGCTCGTCGCCGAACGGCCCCCACCAGTCGCCGGGGGTGAAGAGCTTCAGCGGAACCCGCCAGTACGGGATGTAGTTGTTGCGCCAGAGCGACCAGACGAGGACGCAGGCCAGCAGCGAGATCACCGCGCCGCTCACCAGCGTGCGGTCCGGGGTGCGCTCCTTCTCCTCGGCGGGCCGGGGGGCATGGCCGAGCCGCCAGACACCGGGTTCCGCAGCGGGCCTCGGGATGCGGAGCCAGTCCCCGAGGGAGGGGCCGGTGGCGGGGGCGTAACCCGGCCTGGGCGGCAGTCCGGGCGGTGGCGGGCCGGCCGGGCGCGGCACCGGTGGACCGGAGCGGGTGCCGCGTGAGTCGTACGTGCCCTCGGTGTCCATGTGCTGTCCCTCGTCCCCTGACCAGCGCCGACCGCTAACTCCGGGCGCAGGCGCCCGAAGTCATCAATCTAGTGCCCCGTACCACCCCGTCAGACGCGGTCCGGCGGGAAGTCTTCGCCCGTGCCCGGGGCCCTTCGTCCTGCCCGCGCACCCCCGCAGCCCGGCCCCCGTACCCCGTCGGTATGTCCGTGACGGACAACCGCGTCCGGCCACCACTCCCGAACGGAACATGCCGGACCCCGGGCCTCGCCCATAGCCTGCAGAAAGAGAAGCGTCCGAAACACCCCACAGGAGCCCCTCATGACCGCAATTCCGCAGGAGCGCCGCGTCGTCACTGCCATTCCCGGCCCGAAGTCGGTGGAGCTGCAGGCCCGCCGTCTCGCGACGGTGGCCGCAGGTGTGGGCTCCACCCTGCCGGTGTTCACCGCCCGCGCCGGTGGCGGGATCATCGAGGACGTGGACGGCAACCGTCTGATCGACCTCGGTTCCGGTATCGCCGTGACGTCGGTCGGCGCCTCCGCCGAGGCCGTCGTACGCCGTGCGTCCGCGCAGCTCGCCGACTTCACCCACACCTGTTTCATGGTCACGCCGTACGAGGGGTACGTCGAGGTCTGTGAGCAGCTCGCCGAGCTGACGCCGGGCGACCACGCCAAGAAGTCCGCGCTGTTCAACTCGGGCGCCGAGGCCGTCGAGAACGCGGTGAAGATCGCCCGCGTCTACACCAAGCGCACCGCGGTCGTCGTCTTCGACCACGGCTACCACGGCCGCACCAACCTCACGATGGCGCTGACCGCCAAGAACATGCCGTACAAGCAGGGCTTCGGCCCGTTCGCGCCCGAGGTCTACCGGGTGCCGGTGGCGTATGGCTACCGCTGGCCGACCGGCGCCGAGAACGCCGGTGCGGAGGCGTCCGCCCAGGCCATCGACCAGATCACCAAGCAGATCGGCGCGGACAACGTCGCCGCGATCATCATCGAGCCGGTGCTCGGCGAGGGTGGCTTCATCGAGCCGGCCAAGGGCTTCCTCCCGGCGATCGCCCAGTTCGCCAAGGACAACGGCATCGTCTTCGTCGCCGACGAGATCCAGTCCGGCTTCTGCCGTACCGGCCAGTGGTTCGCCTGTGAGGACGAGGGCATCGTCCCCGACCTGATCACCACCGCCAAGGGCATCGCGGGCGGTCTTCCGCTCTCCGCCGTGACCGGCCGCGCCGAGATCATGGACGCCGCCCACGCCGGTGGCCTCGGTGGCACCTACGGCGGAAACCCGGTGGCCTGCGCGGGGGCGCTCGGTGCCATCGAGACGATGCGTGAGCTGGACCTGAACGGGAAGGCGAAGCGCATCGAGGAGGTCATGAAGGGCCGCCTCGCCGAGATGCAGGCGAAGCTGCCGAACGGCGATGTCATCGGTGACATCCGCGGCCGCGGCGCGATGATCGCGATCGAGCTGGTGAAGTCCGGCACGAAGGACCCGAACCCGGAGGCCGCCGCGAAGCTCGCCAAGGCCTGCCACGCCGAGGGCGTGCTGGTCCTGACCTGCGGCACGTACGGCAACGTCCTGCGCTTCCTCCCGCCGCTGGTGATCGGCGAGGACCTGCTGAACGAGGCTCTCGATGTCCTCGAGCAGGCTTTCGGCCAGATCTGACCTGTGCGAACCCCGGAGGTGACGGAAGGCGTTTTCGCCGGGGGGCCCGCGTGAGGGCCTGTCACCTTCTCGGCCGTGAACGGCCGAGTGTGTACGTACTCGGTCGTTCACACCTTGTCGCACTCCCGACTGCCCCCTACGACGGAACGGTCACGGGTCGCATCCACCCATCCCCCGGACGAAGTTCAGGGGATGGGTGCGGGTGCGGTGACGAACACCCACGCCGAGCGTGCGCGATCGCGCACGTTGACCCCGGCGACGACATCGGCGGGGCCGGCGAGCCCGCACCGACGACAGTGAAAGTTGTCCCGGTCGGGCCGGTTGGCCCGCTCTGTGTGCCCGCAGCACGGACAGCGTTGCGAGGTGTAGGCCGCATCCACCTCAAGGAATGGCACACCGGCCCGGCGGGCCTTGTACGCAAGGTTCTGGCCGAGCTGGTGGAAAGGCCAGGAGGAGAGCGTGCCCCGCTGGTCGCGGCGCAGCCGTACCCGCTCGCGGATGCCGCCGAGGTCCTCGACGGCGATCCCGCGACCGGTGCGTTGCGCGACGGACACGATCTCCTTGCTGATGGCGTGGTTCACCTGAGTGGCATGACGCTTCTTCCTTCTGCGCGCGGCGGGCGAGGCGGCGGGTGGCGGAGCGGGTGTTCCTGGCCTGGAGTTCGGCGCGTTTGCGGGCCTGCCATCGCCGGTAACGCAACAGCCTGCGTCCTTGGTAGTCGGCGGCGTCACTGGTGGTGGCCAGGTTCACAATGCCTCGATCGACGCCCACCCAGTCGACCGGCTCGTACACCGGCGGATCGGGTAGATCGCAGGTGGCGGCGGCCCGATTGCAGGCATACAGAGTCGCCTCGAGCGCCGACGCCTGCTCAGGCGTCGGCAGCAGCTTCACCTGTACCACCAGCTTCATGACATCGGACCGTAGTACTACCACCACACACATGACCGCCCCTCCCTCGACACTCACCGGCCCCAGCGAGAAATGGGACACTTGTTTGAATAGCCCGGCCTCACCCGGGACGGTAGGTGAAGAACGTGTGGGGGGCCGATGGCGGGATCCGTTTCCGTCTGTCGGTCCCCCATCGGCTGACGTACGGTTTCTGCAGATGAGAGAAACACCCCGCCCGCAGGGGACTGCCGGCGACGCCGGGCCGGAGCTTTCCCAGCACCGTCCTGGCCGTGCCTTCGCGCACACCACTGGAGCCTCTGGCTCCGGAACTCCTCACCGATCGGATGGCCGCTCGCCCCAAACCCCCCGGGGCGCGCGGCAAACCGATCCGACCGGCCGCCCCGGAACCACCCCCCCTGTTCCCGGGCGGCCGGCTCTTCTCATTTTTCTGGTGTCGTCCCTTCCGGCACTCTTCGCTCTCACCACCTGGCAGGTCGCGGCCGACGGTCCGCTGCGCACGCTGGACGAGCGGACCGGCCGGGCCGTCGTCGGACACGGCCCCGCCCGGCTGACCGAATTCCTCGCCGATCTCGGCAATATGCAGCTCGCGCTCCCGGTGCTGGGCTGCGCGATCGTCTGGGCTCTGGTGCTCGGCGCACGCCGTGAGCCGTTGTACGCGGCGCTCACCATGGCGGCGGTGCCCCTGCTGGTCGTCCCGCTGAAGGACTGGATCGCCCGCCCGGGACCGCTGACCGACGCCACCGGCTACTACCCGTCCGGTCATGCGGCGACGGCCGCGGTGGCGTACGGGGCGGCGGCGCTGCTGGTCGCGCCGTACGCGCGACGGTCGTGGATGATGCCCGTCGCCGCTGCCTTGCTGACAGCGGCGACGGGCATCGGTCTGGTGCTGCGCGGCTATCACTGGCCGCTGGATGTGCTGGGCAGCTGGTTCCTGTGCGGGCTGCTGCTCCTGCCGCTGGGCCTCAGCTGCCGAAGTAGGCGTCGAAGTTCTTCGAGAACTCCCCGTTGTTGAAGCGGTCCCAGTTGATCGACCACGTCATCAGTCCGCGCAGCCCCGGCCACGTCCCGTGGGTGGCGTACGAACCGCAGTCGGTCTTCTTCGTCAGGCAGTTCAGCGCCTTGGTGACCTCGGCGGGCGTGGTGTAGCCGTTGCCCGCCTGGGTGGAGGCCGGCAGGCCGATGGAAACCTGGTCGGGGCGGAGCGCGGGGAAGACCTTGGTGGTGTCGCCGGCCACCGGGAAGCCGGTGAGCAGCATGTCGGTCATGGCGATGTGGAAGTCCGCGCCGCCCATCGAGTGGTACTGGTTGTCCAGACCCATGATGGAGCCCGAGTTGTAGTCCTGGACGTGCAGCAGGGTCAGGTCGTCGCGCAGCGCGTGGATGACCGGGAGGTAGGCACCGGCACGGGGGTCCTGGCCGCCCCAGGGGCCCGAGCCGTAGTACTGGTAGCCGAGCTGCACGAAGAACGTCTCGGGGGCCATGGTGAGGACGAACTTGTCGCCGTACTTGGCCTTGAGAGTCTTCACCGCGGAGATCAGGTTGACGATGACCGGGGTGGTGGGGCTCCGGAAGTCGGTGTCCCCGGTGTTCAGCGAGAGCGAGTGGCCCTCGAAGTCGATGTCCAGGCCGTCCAGACCGTACTCGTCGATGATCTTGCTGACCGAGGAGACGAAGGTGTCACGGGCGGCGGTGGTGGAGAGCTGCACCTGGCCGTTCTGACCGCCGATGGAGATCAGCACCTTCTTGCCCGCGGCCTGCTTGGCCTTGATCGCCGCCTTGAACTCGGCCACGGACTCGACGTTCGGGCACTCGGTGACCGGGCAGAGCGAGAAGCGGATGTCGCCCGAGGTGACCGAGGTCGGTTCGCCGAAGGCCAGGTCGATGACGTCCCAGGAGTCGGGTACGTCCGCCATCCGCGTGTAGCCGGAGCCGTTGGCGAAGCTGGAGTGCAGATAGCCGACGAGGGCGTGGGCGGGCAGCGCCCCGCCCCCGCCGCCCGGGCCGCCCGCCATGGTGGTGGCGGAGACGGCGGCGGACTTGGCGGACTCACCGGCGGAGTTGGTCGCGGCGACCTGGAAGCTGTACGCGGTCGACGCGGCCAGGCCCGTCACGGTGGCGGAGGTGCCGGTGGCCGAGAGGACCTTTGTGCCGCCCTGGTAGACGTTGTAGCCGGTGGCCCCCGAGGAACCCGTCCAGGAGAGGCCGACCGAGGAGGCGGTGGCCGTGCCGGCCCTCAGTCCGGTGGGGGTGGCCGGGAGCGCGACCGGGTCGCCGCCGGGGCCGACCAGGGTGAGGTCGTCGGCGTAGTAGGCGGGCGTGCCGTACCAGCCGTGGGTGTAGACGGTCACCGAGGTGGTGGACGGGCCGGTCTTGAACGTGGTCGTGAGCTGCTGCCAGTCGGCCGCCGACTGCGTCCAGGTGGACACGTCGGTCGTGCCGGTGCCGTCCGCGCCGAGGTAGACGTAACTCCCCTGCACCCAGGCGCTCAGCGTGTACGTGGAGTCCGGCTTGACGGTCACGGACTGGGAGCACTTGGCGTTGTCGCTGCCGGCCGGGGTCGCCTTCAGCGCGGAAGTACCACTGTGGGCCGGTGTACTGACGGTCGCTCCGCTTCCGCCGGTACAGCTCCAGCCGTCCAGGCCGGCCTCGAAGCCGCCGTTGCGCGCCAGATCGGAGTCGGCGGCGGCGGCGGACGGCGCGGTGGCGGCCAGGCCGCCGGCGGCCAGCAGGGCGGCCGAGAAAGCGGCCAGAAGTCCGGTAAATCGGGCGGGGGGTCCCGTGCGTTCCACAACGGCCTCCATGCATGGGGGAATTGAGTGCGGCGGCCACAACATGGTCCAGACCAATCAGGTTGTCAAGACCTCTGACAGCACCCCGGTCCCGCCGGGGTGCTGCCGACGGCGTCCGCCGTTTCCCCGTCGGTCCCCGCCGCTCTCGGCCCTCCCCGCCGCCTCATGCATCGCGGGCTCCAGAAGTGTCGCGTCGGTGAGCGTTCCCGAGCCGTCCGGCGGGATCAGCCGGCGCACCCCGCCTGCGGCCTCCCGCCCCGGGTACGGCACGACGGATCCAGGTGCCCTGCCCCGCTCCCCGTACGCCGGTGCCGACCCAGCGGGTGACGGTGCCCGGAGGCACGAAGAAGCCCATGCGGGCGTCGCCGAAATCGGAGAGGACCGGCCCGGGCCGGTCGATGAGCCGGGTGAGCACATCGAGCGTGGGACAGCCCAGCTCCCCCGGAAGAATCAGTACGTCCCAGCGCCTGCCGGCGGGAAGGAGCGCGATCCCCTGGGGATTGCGCTCCCACTCCCACCAGCAGGCGTCCGGATCCGGCGCCACCGATACGAGCCACTCGACTGCGGCTTCGACCCCCGCGCCGGCCATGACCGGCCTCCATTCCGCGTGCACCGGCCATGCATTGCCGGTGCATTCGCACGGAAGAGAGGGGTGGCGCCGATCCATTACGCGGGTTCGGGCCACCGGTTGGCAGTGAACTGGATCACGCGCCCCCGGGGGGTGGGCGGCCCGCCGCGCTCAGCTGTCGAAGCCGAGCCCCATCCGGTCCATCGTCCGCAGCCACAGATTGCGGTGCCCGCCATTGCTGTCCGCCCTGGCCAGGGACCGTTTGGTGAGCTCGATCCCGGCCCAGGCGAAGGGCTCCGGCGGGAACGGCATCGGCTTGCTGCGGACCATTTCCAGAGCGGTTCGCTCATTGTGTTCGCCCGCCAGCAGATCGAGCATCACATCGGCTCCGAACCGGGTGGCTCCGACGCCGAGTCCGGTATATCCGGCGGCGTAGGCGACCCTGCCCTGATGGGCCGTACCGAAGAATGCGGAAAAGCGGGAACAGGTGTCGATCGCCCCGCCCCAGGCGTGACTGAAACGGACCCCGGACAGCTGCGGGAAACAGTCGAAGAACTGGCCCGCGAGCTTGAGGAAGGTCTCCGGACGCTGATCGAGATCGGCGCTCAGCCGGCCCCCGTACGGATAGATCGCGTCATAGCCGCCCCACAGAATCCGGTTGTCGGCCGACATCCGGAAATAGTGGAACTGATTGGCGCTGTCGCCCAGTCCCTGCCGGTTCTTCCAGCCGATCGAGGCGAGCTGCCCGTCGTTGAGGGGTTCGGTCATCAGTGCGTAGTCGTAGACCGGCACGGTGTACGGGCGTACCCGCTTGACCAGCGAAGGGAAGATGTTCGTACCGAGGGCGACGCGGCGCGCGAAGACCCTTCCGTACGGCGTGCGGACCGCCATTCCGGTGGTGGACCTGGCCAGTTCGAGGCCCCGGGTGTGCTCGTACATCCGTACCCCGAGGTCGAGACAGGCCCGCTTCAGGCCCCAGGCCAGCTTGGCGGGATGCAGCATGGCGACCCCGTTCCGGTCCCAGATCCCGCCCAGGAAAGTGGGCGAGTCGACCTCGGCGCGCAGCGCGTCCCGGTCCAGGAATTCCGTCCCCGTGAAGCCGCGCCTCTCGGCCTCCTGGTGCCATTCCTGAAGCTCTTCGAGCTGGTGGGGTTCGGTGGCGACATCGATTTCGCCGGTGCGCTCGAATTCGCAGTCGATGGAGTAGCGGGCGACGGCGGCCTCGATGGCATCGAGGTTCCGCTCGCCCAGCTCCTCCAGCTTCCTGATCTCGTCCGGCCAGCGCTCCAGGCCGTTGGGCAGACCATGGGTGAGGGAGGCGGCGCAGAATCCGCCGTTGCGGCCCGAGGCGGCCCAGCCCACCTCGTGCCCCTCGATCAGTACGACGTCCCGCTCCGGGTCGCGTTCCTTGGCGATCAGCGCGGTCCACAGTCCGCTGTAGCCGCCGCCGATGACGAGGAGGTCGCAGTGCTCGTCGCCGGTGAGGGCGGGCAGTGCCTCGGGCCTGCCGGGGTCGTCCAGCCAGAACGAGACCGGCTTGGCGTCGGAGAGTGATTGTGCAGCAGTACGCATGGCAACTGGGGCCATGGTTTCCAACTCCTTCAGGAACTCACGGTCGTGCGCTGTTCTTCCGCCGGTTCGCGATCAGCTGGCCGGCGACAACCACCGTCACGGCAATGATGAACATCGCCGTACCGATGACGTTGATCTGCACGGGCGTGCCGCGCTGTGCCGATCCCCAGACGAACATGGGGAAGGTCACGGTGGAGCCCGCGTTGAAATTGGTGATGATGAAATCGTCGAAGGAGAGCGCGAACGCGAGCAGCGCTCCCGCGGCGATTCCGGGGGCGGCGATCGGCAGCGTCACCCGCAGGAAGGTCTGTACGGGGCCCGCGTACAGATCGCGGGCCGCCTCCTCGAGCCTCGGGTCCATCGACATCACACGCGCCTTGACGGCCGTCACGACGAAGCTCAGGCAGAACATGATGTGTGCGATGAGGATCGTCCAGAAGCCCAGCTGTGCGCCCATGTTGAGGAAGAGCGTGAGCAGCGAGGCGGCCATGACGACCTCGGGCATCGCCATCGGCAGGAAGATCAGCGAGTTGATCGCGCCGCGCGCCCGGAAGCGGTAGCGGACCAGCGCGAAGGAGATCATCGTGCCCAGGACGGTCGCGCCGACGGTGGCCCAGGTGGCGATCTGCAGGGACAGGGAGAGCGAGCCGCACATGTCGGCGACGCCGCAGGGGTCCTTCCAGGCGTCCAGGGAGAAGTGCTGCCAGGCGTAGTTGAAGCGCCCGTTCGGCTTGTTGAACGAGAACACCATCACGACGACGTTCGGAAGGATCATGTACGCGAGGGTCAGCAGACCCGCGATGACGATCAGATTCCGGCGAATCCAGCGCAGTACGGGCATCAGACCAGGTCCTCCGTCCCGGAGCGGCGGATGTAGACGGTGACCATGATCAGGACGACCGCCATGAGGATGAAGGAGAGCGCGGCCGCCGTCGGATAGTCGAGGACGCGCAGGAACTGGGTCTGGATGACGCTGCCGACCATCTTGGTGTCGGTGGAGCCCAGCAGTTCCGCGTTGACGTAGTCACCGCTGGCCGGGATGAAGGTCAGCAGCGTTCCGGAGACGACACCCGGCATGGAGAGCGGGAACGTCACCTTGCGGAAGGTGGCGGCGGGGGTGGCGTACAGATCGCCGGCCGCCTCGTGCAGCCTGCCGTCGATCCGCTCCAGCGAGGTGTAGAGCGGCAGGATCATGAACGGCAGGAAGTTGTACGTGAGACCGCAGACCACCGCCATCGGCGTGGCCAGCACCCGGTTCGACTCGGTCCAGCCGAGCCAGCTGGTGACGTCCAGGATGTGCAGTGTGTTCAGTACGTCGACGACCGCGCCGCTGTCCGCGAGGATCGTCTTCCAGGCGAGCGTACGGATCAGGAAGCTGGTGAAGAACGGCGCGATGACCAGCACCAGGACGACATTGCGCCAACGGCCGGCCTTGAAGGCGATGAGATACGCGAGCGGGTAGCCGAGCAGCAGGCACAGGATCGTGGCGGTGCCCGCGTAGAGCAGGGACCGGATGAACTGCGGGTAGTAGTCCTGCAGCGCGTCCCAGTAGGTCTGGAAGTGCCAGGTGACCTCGAATCCCTTCTCCAGGGATCCCGTCTGTACGGAGGTCGACGCCTGGTAGACCATCGGAAGCGCGAAGAAGACGACCAGCCACAGGATGCCGGGGAGCAGCAGCCAGTAGGGGACGAGGCGCTTGCGGGTGGAGGCTTTGCGTACTTTCGCCTCTGTGATGGGCGCGGCGGGTGGCGCCTCCTTGGTGACGGTCACGCCGCGTCCTCCACCGTCTCCACACCGGCGTCGCCCATCGTCCCTGCAAGCATGGACTGAGCGGCGTCCAGGCCGAAGGTGTGTGCCGGGTTCCAGTGCAGGACGACCTCGGCACCTGGGGCGAGCCGGGCGTCACGCTCGATGTTCTGCTCGTAGACCTGGAGCGCCTTGCCCGCCGGGCTCTCCACCACGTACTGCGTGGACACTCCGATGAAGCTGGAGTCGACGATCCGGCCGGTGACCCGGTTGCGGCCGTCGGCTATCGCGTCCGCGTCGTCGGCGTGCGCGAGCGAGATCTTCTCCGGGCGTACGCCGAGCAGCAGCTTGCCGCCGTCCGTGGTCGGGGCCGTACATCGGCCGGTGGGCAGCCGCAGCTTCCCGCCGCCCGCCGCCACCACGATGTCCGTGCCCGCGGAGACGATCTCGCCCTCGATGAGGTTCGAGGTGCCGAGGAAGTTGGCGACGAAGGTCGTCTTCGGGTTCTCGTACAGATCGGCGGGGGCGCCGAGCTGCTCGACCCGGCCCGCGTTCATCACCGCGACGGTGTCGGCCATGGTCATGGCCTCCTCCTGGTCGTGGGTGACATGGACGAAGGTGATGCCGACCTCGGTCTGGATGCGCTTGAGCTCCAGCTGCATCTGGCGGCGCAGCTTGAGGTCGAGGGCGCCGAGCGGCTCGTCGAGGAGGAGCACCTGCGGGTGGTTGATCAGGGCGCGGGCGACGGCGACGCGCTGCTGCTGGCCGCCGGAGAGCTGGTGCGGCTTGCGCTTGGCGAAGTCGCCGAGCTGGACGAGTTCCAGCATCTCGTCGACCTGCTTCTTCACCGACTTGATGCCGCGCCGCCGCAGACCGAAGGCGACGTTCTCGGTGATGTCGAGGTGTGGGAAGAGCGCGTAGCTCTGGAAGACCGTGTTGACGGGCCGCTTGTACGGGGGCAGGTCGGTGATGTCCCGGCCGCCGAGCGAGACGGTGCCGGTGGTCGCGTCCTCCAGGCCCGCGATCATCCGCAGGGTGGTGGTCTTGCCGCAGCCGGACGCGCCGAGCAGCGCGAAGAAGGAGCCCTGCGGGACGGTCAGATCGAGCGGCTTGACGGCGGCGAAGGAGCCGTACGTCTTGCTGATCCCGGTGAGGCGGACGTCGCCGCCTGTCTGCTGCTGTGTCATGGGTCGCAGTCCCAGTGGTGTCAGGGGGAGATCGGGGAGGAGGGGCGAGGCGGTCAGGCGCCGATGAGCTTGGCGAACTTCTCTTCGTACGCCGTCTCTTCCTTGCTTGTCAGCGAGCGGAAGGCGTGCGAGCGGGCCGCCATCTCCTTGTCGGGGAGGATGAGTGTGTTGGAGGCCATCACCTTGTCGATCTTGGCGAGTTCCTCTCGGACACCGTCGACCGGGCAGACATAGTTGATGTACGCGGCGAGCTGGGCGGCGACCGGCGGCTCGTAGTAGTAGTCCATGAGCTTCTCGGCGTTGGTCTTGTGCCGTGCCTTGGCCGGGATCAGCATGTTGTCGCTCGACGTGATGTAGCCGGCGGCCGGGATGGCGTACTTGATGTCCGGGTTTCCGGCCTGGAGCTGGATGATGTCGCCGGCCCAGGCGACGCAGGCGGCGATGTCGCCCTTGTCGAGGTCCGCGGTGTAGTCGTTGCCGGTGAAGCGGCGGATCTGCTTCTTGTCGACGCCCTTCTGGATCCGGCCGATCGCGGCGTCGTAGTCGGCGTCCGTGAACGAGCCCGGGTCCTTGCCCATGTCGAGCAGGGTCATGCCGACGGAGTCACGCATTTCGGAGAGGAACCCGACCCTTCCCTTGAGCGCGGGGTCGTCGAGCAGCTGCGTGATGGAGTCGACCTTGCGGCCGCCGGTCGCCTTGGAGTTGTAGGCGATGACGGTGGGGATGCCGGTCCAGGGGTAGGAGTAGGCGCGGCCCGGGTCCCAGTCGGGGGTGCGGAACTGGGCCGAGAGGTTGGCGAAGGCGTGCGGAAGGTTCACCGGGTCGAGCTTCTGGGCCCAGCCGAGCCGGATGATGCGTGAGGCCAGCCAGTCGGTGACGATGACGATGTCGCGGCCGGTGTCCTGGCCCGCGGCGAGCTGCGGCTTTATCTTGCCGAAGAACTCGACGTTGTCGTTGATGTCCTCGGTGTACTTGACCTTGATCCCGGTGCGCTTCGTGAACGCCTCCAGGGTGGGCCGGTGCTTCTCGTCGTCGCTGACGTCCATGTACTCGGTCCAGTTGGAGAAGTTGATCTGCTTCTCCTTGGCCGAGTGGTCGTCGGAGGCCGCCGCGGCGTCCCCCTCCCGCTTCGCCGGCGGGATGCCGCAGGCGCTCAGCGTGCCGAGACCGCCGATCGCGAGCGCCCCCATGCCGGAGGCACGGAGTAGCGAGCGGCGGGTCAGGGCGCCCCGGCCACTGGTCAGACTGCGTCGCATCGCGGCAAGTTGGGCCGCGGAGAGACGCTCGGGCTCGTACTGCTCCATGCGCTTTGCCCTTTCGGGTGTGTGTGGCCGGGGGTCGGCCGGCTTATCGGTCCCCGAAGATCGTGCGGTGCCAGTCCTTCCGGGCTACCGCGGTGTTGTCGTACATGACGTGCTTGACCTGCGTGTACTCCTCGAAGGAGTACGACGACATGTCCTTGCCGAAGCCGCTGGCCTTGTATCCGCCATGCGGCATCTCGCTGATGATCGGAATGTGGTCGTTGATCCAGACGCAACCCGCCTTGATCTCCCGGGTGGCGCGGTTCGCCCGGTACAGGTCGCGGCTCCAGGCGGAGGCGGCGAGTCCGTACGGGGTGTCGTTGGCGAGGCGGATGCCCTCGTCGTCGGTGTCGAAGGGCAGCACGACCAGGACCGGGCCGAAGATCTCCGACTGGACGATCTCGCTGTCCTGGGCGGCACCGGCGACCAGGGTCGGCCGGTAGTAGGCACCGGCCGCCAGCTCGCCGCCGGGGGCCTCGCCGCCGGTGACGACGGTGGCGTACGCGCGGGCTCGCTCGACGAATCCGGCGACCCGGTCCCGCTGGGCGTGGCTGATCAGCGGGCCGAGGTCGGTCGACGGGTCGAAGGGGTCGCCGAGCCGGACGGTTTCCATCAGCTCGGCGACACCCTGCACGAAGGCGTCGTGGAGCGGGCGCTGGACGTAGGCGCGGGTGGCGGCGGTGCAGTCCTGGCCGGTGTTGATGAGCGCTCCGGCGACCGCGCCGTGGACCGCGGCTTCGAGGTCGGCGTCGTCGAAGACCACGAAGGGGGCCTTGCCGCCGAGTTCGAGGTGGAGGCGCTTGACGGTGGAGGTGGCGATCTCCGCGACCCGCTTGCCGACGGCGGTGGAGCCGGTGAAGGAGGTCATGACGACGTCCGGGTGGCCGACGAGGTGCTCGCCGGCGTCCTTGCCCGCACCGGTGACGATGTTGATCACGCCGTCCGGGATGCCTGCCCCGGTGGCCGCCTGGGCGAACATCAGCGAGGTCAGCGGGGTGATCTCGGCGGGCTTCAGCACGATCGTGTTGCCCGCGGCGATGGCCGGGAGGACCTTCCAGGCGGCCATCTGGAGCGGGTAGTTCCAGGGCGCGATGGAGCCGACGACGCCGATCGCCTCACGGCGTACGTACGAGGTGTGGTCGCCGTCGTACTCGGCGGCCGACTTGCCTTCCAGGTGGCGGGCGGCGCCCGCGAAGAAGGAGGTGTTGTCGACGGTGCCGGGCACGTCGAACTCGGTGGAGAGCTTGATCGGCTTGCCGCACTGGAGGGACTCGACGTACGCGAAGTCGTCGGCCTGCTCGGCGAGGACGGCGGCGAAGCGGTGCATCGCCTCGGCCCGCTCGGCCGGAGTCGCACCCGACCAGCCGGGGAACGCCTCGCGTGCGGCGGCGACGGCCGCGTCGACATCGGCGGTGCCCGCCAGTTCGTAGGTGTAGACGGTCTCGCCCGTTGCCGGGTTCACCACCTCGTGATGACGCCCCGATGTACCGGACCGCAGCTTTCCGCCGATGTACTGTGCGCCGTCCGCGAAGCGGTCCCGCACCTGGATGCCGTTGCCCATGACGCTCTCCTCCGCCGCAGTCCCCGGAGTACGGGGCGGCGTAGCTTCTGCTCGATTTGAGTGCCGATCCTGACAGAGGGGATCGGCCTCAACAAGTGATTCCGTTGTTGCCTTTTGGTTACGCGACGGAATCTGTCGACCATGTGTCGCGCCGCTGCGGAATTCCACGTACGGAGTGTCAGTGGCGGATGCCAGACTCGCGTGTCATGGAACACATGGACGATCTCCTGGCGCGCACCGAGCGCGGCAAGAAGGTGAAGTATCTGCACTTCTGGGGGCACCGCCCGCGGCCCGACGGCAGCATCGGTGCGAGCTGTCTCAGTCAGTGGTGGCCGGCGCCCTTCACGGTCGACGGGGTGACGTACGCGTCGGCCGAGCACTGGATGATGGCCGCCAAGGCACGGCTCTTCGGCGACGCGGAGTCGGAGACCGAGGCCGTGTCGGCGAAGAGCCCGGCCCAGGCGAAGAAGGTGGGCCGGCTGGTCCGCGGTTTCGACGGGGCGGTGTGGGAGCGCGAGCGGTACGCCCTGGTGGTGGCCGGCAGCGTCCACAAGTTCGGCCACCACCCGGAGCTGCGGGAATTCCTGCTGAGCACCGGGGACAGGGTGCTGGTCGAGGCGAGCCCCATGGACCGGATCTGGGGCATCGGGCTGGCGGCGGACGACCCGCGTGCGGAGAATCCGGCGACCTGGCGGGGGCTGAATCTGCTGGGGTTCGCGCTGATGGACGCGCGGGCGGAGCTGCGCGCGCCATGAGGCGGCCGGGATGCCCGATGGCCGGGCGGGCCGGAGTCCGGCCCGCCCGGCCATCGGGAGGGATACGGCGCCGGTACCCGCAGAGGTCGGGGGCACCGGCGCTCGGCGTCCGCTATCGCGTGACGTCGACGACCAGAGACGTGGAGTACGGGTCGTCGTTGTAGGTGCTGTCGTCGAATTCATCGGCGTGGGTGGCGAACAGCCAGATGAAGAAGCTGATGATCGCCACACCGAAAACGATGCCGATGGATCCCATGATGATCCCGGCGAGCGCCTGACCGCTGTTGGTCGCCTCGCCGCGCTGTACCCGCTTGCGGCCCAGGATGCCGAAGATCAGGGCGAGTGCGCCCAGGATCAGGCTGGGTATCCCGTAGATGCAGAACAGACAGACGGCCAGGATGCCGAGCACCATGGCTGCCGTACCCATGCCGTTGGAAGGCGCGGGCCCGCCCCAGGGTGCCTGGTTGTAGCCGGCGTACCCCGGGTAGCTGCCGTACTGCGGGGCCGGCGCGGCCGGGTAGCCGTACTGCCCCGCGGCCGGCGGGACCTGCTGGCTCGGTCCGTTCGGTGCGATCGGCGGCGGCGGTACCTCTCCGGGGCCGAACCCGGCCCCGGAGTCCTGCACCGGCCCGGTCTGCGCTCCCGCGCCGAACCCGGGTCCCGCGGCCGGCGCGGGGCCGTCCCCCACACCCGGCATCGAGGTGACGGTCGGCTGGTCGTGCACAGCAGGCGGCCGGGGATCGCCGGCCGGTTTCTCCAGCGGCACTCTGCTGTCCGGCGGAGCCCACGGATCGCGCGGCGCGGCCCCGCCCGCGGGCTGCTCTGTGTTGTCTGACATGGGCCTCCCCCATCGTGATCCCGTCATGCTACGGCCCACCACCGCACGGCAGGACCCGGCCTACGATGATCCCCGTCCCCTGCCCGGCCGACCGCGCCCGGCACCCGAACCGTCCCATGCCTCCGGAGTATCCGATGACCGATCTGCACCCCTTCATCGCGGGGCTGCCCAAGGCGGAACTGCATGTCCACCATGTCGGGTCCGCCTCGCCCCGTATCGTCGCCGAGCTGGCCGCGCACCACCCCGACTCCAAGGTCCCCACCGACCCCGAGGCGCTGTCCGACTACTTCACCTTCACGGACTTCAGGCACTTCATCGACGTGTATCTCTCCGTCGTGGACCTGATCCGCACCCCGGAGGACGTCCGGCTGCTGACCTTCGAGGTCGCCCGTGACATGGCCCGGCAGAACATCCGTTACGCGGAGCTGACCGTCACCCCGTTCAGCTCGACCCGGCGCGGCATCCCGGAGCAGGGGTTCATGGAGGCGATAGAGGACGCCCGCAAGGCCGCCGAGGCCGAGCTCGGGGTCGTCCTGCGCTGGTGCTTCGACATTCCCGGCGAGGCCGGGCTCGAAGCAGCCGAGGAGACCACCCGGCTCGCCGTGGACCTGCGGCCCGAGGGGCTCGTCTCGTTCGGGCTCGGCGGCCCGGAGATCGGCGTGGAGCGGCCGCAGTTCAAGCCCTACTTCGACCGGGCGATCGCCGAGGGTCTGCACTCCGTGCCGCACGCCGGGGAGACCACCGGGCCGCAGACCGTCTGGGACGCGCTGACCCATCTGCGCGCCGAGCGCATCGGTCACGGCACCAACTCCGTCCAGGACCCGAAGCTGCTGGCCCACCTCGCCGAGCACCGCATCCCGCTGGAGGTCTGCCCGACCTCGAACATCGCGACCCGCGCGGTGACCGACATCGAGCAGCACCCGGTCAAGGAAATGGTGCAGGCGGGCGTCCTGGTCACGATCAACAGCGACGACCCGCCGATGTTCGGCACGGACCTCAACAACGAGTACGGGGTGGCCGCCCGTCTCCTCGGTCTGGACGAGCGGGGTCTCGCGGCGCTGGCGAAGAACGCGGTCGAGGCGTCGTACCTCGACGTGGCCGGCAAGCGGACGCTGGCCGCCGAGATCGACACGTACACGACGAACTGGCTGGAGCGCACCGGCCGCTGACCCCGGTGGTCACAATGGCCCCATGGTCACCACTGTCACGGCCGTGGCTCACCGCGGCGATCCCTACCGTGTCCGCGAGAACACGCTGCCCTCGATCCGCTCCGCCCTCGAACGGGGGGCGGACGCGGTCGAGATCGATGTGCGGGTCACCCGCGACGGCGTACCGGTCCTGCTGCACGACTCCACGCTGGAGCGGCTGTGGGGCCATGACGTGCGTCTCGACCTGCTGACCCACAAGGAGCTCACCGAGCTGACCGCGGGCGGTGTGCCCGCACTGCGCGAAGCGCTGATCGCCGCCGGGGCGCACCGCGTCATGGTCGATCTGCCCGGCTCCACCGACGACTCGGTACGCAAGATCGTCGGTGTGGTGCGCGAGTGCGGGGCCGGTGAGCGGGCGTACTACTGCGCGGGCCCCGATGCCATGCTGCGGGTGCGCGCCGCCGATCCGAACGCCGAGATCGCCCTGACCTGGACGACCCTCGCGCCGCCGCGCGCCGCACTGCTCGACGCGGTGAGGCCGCGGTGGCTGAACTACCGGTTCGGTCTGGTGGACCGGGAGCTGACGGACCGTCTTCACCAGGACGGACTGCTGGTGTCCGCCTGGACGGCCGACACCAAGCGCACCATGCGCCGCCTCGTCCGGCAGGGAGTCGACTCGATCACCACCAACCGGGTGGACGCTCTGCGCAGTGTCGTCACCAACTCCTGTGCCACCGGCTCCTCTTGATCGGTCCGGCATCATGGACGCGCCGCATCCGCCGTGATGCCAGGCCCGGAGCCAGAGGAGCAGAGACGTGACCGAAGCCCGCACCACCCCTCTCAACGACCGCATCCGTTCCGACGTCGCCCACAACGCGCGGGTCTGGAACTACTGGCTCGGCGGCAAGGACAACCACCCCGTGGACCGCGCGGTCGGCGACCAGGTCAGCGGCCTGTATCCGAGCATCGGCGAAGTGGCGCGCGCCGACCGGGCGTTCCTGGGGCGGGCCGTCCGGTACCTGGCCGGTGACGCGGGGATCGGGCAGTTCCTCGACATAGGCACCGGCCTGCCGACCGCCGACAACACGCACGAGGTCGCCCAGCACACCGCCCCCGACTCCCGCATCGTGTACGTCGACAACGACCCGATCGTGCTGGCGCACGCCCGCACGCTGCTCACCAGCTCACCGGAGGGCAGGGCCGAGTACATCGACGCGGACGCCCACCACCCGGAGCAGATCCTGCGGGCCGTGGAACCGACGCTGGACCTGAAGAAGCCGGTCGCGGTCATGCTGCTCGGCATCCTCAACTTCGTCCTCGACACGGACGAGGCGCAGCGCATCGTCCGGACGCTGATGGCCGCGATGCCGTCCGGCAGCCATCTGGTGCTCACCCACCCCACGCTGGAGCTGGGCGGCGAGGGCAACGAGGCGGCGATGCGGTTCTGGAACGAGAACGCCACCCCGCCGATCACCGCGCGCAGCCGCGCCGAGTTCGCCGCGTTCCTGACGGGGCTCGAACTCGTGGAGCCGGGCATCGTGTCCTGCGCACGCTGGCGCGCCGCCCCGGGCTCCGGCGCGGCCGAGGTCGCCCAGTTCGGCGCAGTGGCGCGGAAGCGCTGACAGCGCGCCCGATGCGGATACGGGACATCGGGGCGAGGGTGCTCGGGGCCGGTCCCCGCGCCGTCGACCTCCTCATCGCTCTGCTGGTACAGGCGGCCATGACCATGCCGTTCGTCGTGCCGCGCGCCCCGGAGCTGCCCGACGCCACGTGGACGGCGTACGGGCTGACGACCCTGATGGTGCTGCCGCTGGTCGCCCGCCGCCGGGCGCCGGTCACGGTCCTCATCGCCGTGCTCGCGGCCGGCGGTCTGTACAAGTTCACGGTCGACGGGCCGGGCCAGCCGCTTCCGTACACCGGCCTCGTGGCGTTCTACACGGTGGCCGAACTCTCCTCGTCGCCGAAGCGGACCGGGATCGCCGCGCTCACGGCACTGGCGGTGCTGTGCTCGGTCGGGCTCGACAGCAACGACATCAGGGAACTGCTCTTCTCCCTCTTCGTGTTCGCCGCGGCCTACGCCTTCGGCCGGCTTGCCGTGACGCGCAAGGCCTATCTGCGTGCGGTGGAGGACCGGGCCCGTCAGCTGGAGCTGACGCACCGCATCGAGGCCGAGCAGGCCGCGGCGCGCGAACGGGCCCGGATCGCCCGGGAGATGCACGACATCCTGTCCCATGCGGTGAGCCTGATGATCGTGCAGGCGGAGGCCGGCCCGGTGGCGGTCCGCACGGCGCCGCAGCGCGCCGAGGCGGCCTTCGACGCGATCTCGGAGACGGGCCGGGACGCCATGGTGCAGCTGCGCCGCATGCTCGGCGTGCTGCGCGAGAACGAGAGCGTGCCGGGTGCGCCGCGCGAACCTCAGCCCGTACTGGACGAATTACCCGGACTGGTCGAGCGGGTACGTGGCAGCGGTCTGGAGATCTCGTACGAGGTCACGGGCCCGGCCCGCCCGATCGGCCTGGCTGTCGAGGCCACCGTCTACCGGATCGTGCAGGAGGCCCTGACGAACGTGGTCAAACATGCCGCCGCCGACATGGTCTCCGTTCAACTGGATTACAGGACGAGGGCGTTGATCATCACGGTCACCGATGACGGGAGCGGTTCCGCGGGCGGCGCCGGCATGGGTCTGATCGGCATCGGGGAACGCGCCGCCGCACACGGCGGCACGGCCGACACCGGCCCGGGCCCGGGCGGCCGGGGGTTCCGGGTCCGAGTGACGATTCCGCAGACGCAGACCCAGACACAGACAGGAGTGGGAAGTTGACGATCCGCGTGGTGGTGGCCGACGACCAGGAGCTGGTGCGCAGCGGCTTCGCGATGATCCTGGACGCGCAGCCGGACATCGAGGTGGTGGCCGAGGCGGGCGACGGGGCCGCGGCGGTCGACGCGGTGCGGCGGCTTGGGCCCGAGGTGGCACTGCTCGACATCCGGATGCCCGGCACGGACGGCATCGAGGCCTGCCGCACCATCAACGCCGAGACCGGCTGCCGAACGGTCATGCTGACCACGTTCGACTCCGACGAGTACGTCTACGAGGCGCTGCACGCGGGCGCGAGCGGTTTCCTGCTCAAGGACGTGCGCCGCGACGACCTGGTGCACGCGGTTCGGGTGGTGGCGGCCGGGGACTCGCTGCTGGCGCCGTCGGTGGCGCGGCGGCTGATCGAGGAGTACACCTCGCGCCCGGCCGCCTCGGCCGTGGGACCGTCGGCGCGCCTGGACGTACTGACCGCCCGGGAGCACGAGACGCTGCTGCATCTGGCCCGCGGGCTGTCGAACGCGGAGATCGCGGCCGCGCTGGTCGTCAGCGAGCACACGGTGAAGACCCATGTCGGCAATGTGCTGTCCAAGCTGGGGCTGCGCGACCGGATCCAGGCGGTGATCTGTGCGTACGAATGCGGTGTCGTGACTCCCTCTCCGGAGGGACAAGCGCCCCCGTCTCCCCCGCACAGGTGAGAGGAGCTCATGCCGAGGACCGCTCGGCCGGGTGATCCGCCGGGGCCTGCGGATCAACAGGATGGAGTCCAGCAGCAGACGGATCCCACACCCAGGAGGCACCGGACATGAACGCCCGCGCTACCCGTACCGTCATCGCCACCGCCCTGGTCCTCGGCATGGCCGCCGTCCCGGCCGGACCGGCGCTCGCGGCAGCCCGTACCCCGGCGACCGCCTCCGCCGTGACCGCGACCGCGACCGCCCAGGAGGCACCGGACGCCGAGGTGTTGCGCGCCGCGATCTCCGGGCTCCCGAGGGACGACGCCACGGCCGCGCTGGTGCGGGTCGCGGGCACCGAGGGGACCTGGCGGGGCAGTTCCGGCGTCCACGACCTGGAGTCCAACCGTCCGGCGGACCGGGACGCCCGCTTCCGGGCCGGCTCGGTCACCAAGGTCTTCACTGCCGCCGTCGCGCTCCAGTTGGCAGGCGAGGGGAAGCTCGACCTGAACCGCCCGGCCCGGCACTATCTGCCGGAGCTGATCCCTGCGACGTACCAGAAGGTCACGGTGCGCCAGCTGCTGAACCACACCAGCGGCATCCCGTCCGTAGGCTCCGGCGGCGACACCCTGGACGAGTCGTACGCGCACCGCTTCGACCTGCACGACGCGGCGGACACGGTACGCGAAGCCACGTCCCACGAGCCGGACTTCGCGCCCGGTACGCAGCAGCACTACGCCAACATCGGCTACACCGTGGCGGGCCTGCTGATCGAGAAGGTCACCGGCCACACCTACGCGGGGGAGGTCTCCCGCCGCATCCTGAAGCCTCTGCACCTGAAGGACACGTACTTCCCCGGCACCGACCCGACGATCCGCGGCCCGTACAACCACGGCTACCAGATCTTCACCGGGACCGGCGAGCTGCGCGATGTGTCGGTGTGGGGGGCGACGGACGCCTGGGCGGCGGGTGACCTGATCTCCACCACCGCCGACCTGGAGCACTTCACCGGGGCGCTGTTCCGCGGGCAGGTGGTGCGCGGTCCGCTGCTGGAGGAGATGTTCACACTGCCCGGCGCGTCGGTGCGCGAGTACGGCACGGGCGGCCCTGCCGCGTACAGCGTGGGTCTGTCGGTGATGAAGCTGGGCGGGCGCGAGGTCTGGGGAAAGACGGGTGGCCGCTGGGGCTACAACACGGCCATTGCGGCCACCCGTGATCTCTCCCGGACCCTCGTCTACAGCGTCAACGCGACGGACGCGAAGGGTGAGGGCATGAATCCCACGGCGATGAACATCGTGGTGGCCGCCTTCGGCGCCCCGTCGTCCGGGTGACTCAGACCGCCGGTGCGGCCGTCGGGGCGGGCACCTGCTGCGGTGTCCGCTCCATGGCCTCCAGCCGCTTGATCATGCGGCGTACGACGAGCAGCGGGATCACCCCGAAGACCCCGAACGACATGTCGATGACCGACCACCAGAAGGGGATGCCCCGGATCGGTCCGCAGATCAGGGCGAGCGGAATGATCCCGGCGCAGGCGATCATGCCGAACTCGATGACCCAGATGTTGCGGACCGGGTCGCGGTAGGGGCCGTAGAAGGCGACCGCGATGACGAGGTGCGCGAAGGCCAGCCAGTCGGTGCCGTACAGCACGAAGGGGTACTTCGCGTCCGCCTCGTCGAGACCGGTGCGGACCCGGGTGATCCACTCCATCAGGGCCGGGAAGTGTTCGGGTACCGGAGAGGCCGAGGACTTCAGCAGGTCCTCGGCCCAGTGGAGTTCGTGGACGAGCGGGAAGGCGGTCAGCCCGCTCAGCGCCAGACAGACGATAAAGACGACCAACCACACGCGTATGCGCCTCAGCAGGGCTCTTCGCTCGCTCATGGCCGCAGCGTACGCCCGTATTTACCGGCTCTTTACACCACCCCGGGTACGGCTCACAGGCCGACGACGGCGTTCCACTTCTTGGCGAACTCGGTGCGCTCCTCGGACGTGATGTCGCGGGCGATCGCCAGCCGTCGGCGCATCGCGTCGTCGGGGAAGATCAGCGGATCCTCGGCGAGCGCAGCGGTCTCCTCGTCCTTGGAGGAGGCCAGCACCTCGCGGGCGGCCGGGACGGGGCAGACGTAGTTGACCCAGGTCGCCAGCTCCGCGGCCACCTCCGGCTCGTAGTAGTAGTCGATGAGCTTCTCGGCGTTGCGCTTGTGGCGGGCGAGGTTGGGGATCATGAGCGATTCCGCCCAGAGCTCGGCGCCCTCCTCGGGCACCACGAACTCGATCTCCGGGTTGTCGGCCTGGAGCTGGATGACGTCGCCGGAGTAGGCCTGGCAGGCGAGCACATCGCCGGTCGACAGGTCCTTGATGTAGTCGTTGCCGGTGAAGCGGCGGATATGCCTCGTCTTCACCAGCTTCTCCACCTGGTCGCACACCTCGTAGAAGTCGTCCCGCTTCCAGCGGGTGACGTCGACGCCGTTGCCCTGCATCAGAAGGGCGAAGGACTCGTCGAGCCCGGACAGCAGCGTCACCTTGCCGCGCAGGTCGTCCGCCCACAGATCGCTCAGGTGCTTGATCTCGCGGCCGAGCTTCTTGCGGTTGTACGCGATGCCGGTGATCCCGGACTGCCAGGGGACGCTGTGCATCCGGCCCTTGTCGAATGCGGGAGAACTCAGCTGCGGATCCAGGTACTTGGCGACGTTGGGCTGCTCGGCCCGGTCCATCTCCTGCACCCAGCCGAGCCGTACGAACCGGGCGGCCATCCAGTCGCTGATGACGATCAGGTCCCGGCCGGTCTCCTGGTGGTTCATCAGGGCCGGGCTGATCTTCCCGAAGAACTCGTCGTTGTCGTTGATCTCCTCGGTGTATGTGACCGAGATCCCGGTGCGCCTGCTGAACTCGTCGAGGGTGGGCCGCTTCGACGTGTCCTCGTCGTCGGTGTCGATGTAGAGGGGCCAGTTCGCGAAGTGCAGGGAGTGGTCGCGCGCGGAGGTGTCGCGTCCGGCGCGGTCGCCGGGCTCCACATAGGCGGCGGGCACTCCGCAGCCGGCCAGCGTGACACCGGCCGCTGTGGCCCCGAAGGCGCGCAGCAGGGACCGGCGGGACATGGGGTTCTTCGGGGTTGCTCGCACCTGCGCAGGATGCCGGTCGGGCGACGGCGCGGGCAATGGACCAACCGTCCAGCGGCACACGCCCCGTCCGCACACCCTGTCGATGCCGTTCCGTTCCCTTGGTACGCAAACGGCCCCGGGCTGATGCCCGGGGCCGCGCACGCGAGCTGACGAAGGGTCAGCCGTCGAGCGAGGTCATGACGTGCTTGATGCGGGTGTAGTCCTCGAAGCCGTACGCGGAGAGGTCCTTGCCGTAGCCGGACTTCTTGAATCCGCCGTGCGGCATCTCGGCGACCAGCGGAATGTGGGTGTTGATCCACACACAGCCGAAGTCGAGGTTCTTGGACATCCGCATGGCGCGGGAGTGGTCCTTGGTCCACACCGAGGAAGCCAGGGCGTACTCGACACCGTTGGCGTACTCCAGTGCCTGGGCCTCGTCCGTGAACTTCTGGACGGTGATGACCGGGCCGAAGACCTCGTTCTGGATGATCTCGTCGTCCTGCTGGAGGCCGGAGACGACGGTCGGGGCGTAGAAGTAGCCCTTCTCGCCGACCCGGTGGCCGCCCGCCTCGACCTTTGCGTGGGCGGGGAGCCTCTCGATGAAGCCGCTGACCTGCTTGAGCTGGTTGGCGTTGTTGAGCGGGCCGTACAGCACGTCCTCGTCGTCCGGCTGCCCCGTCTTCGTGTCGGCGGCGGCCTTGGCCAGGGCGGTGACGAACTCGTCGTGGATGGACTCGTGGACCAGGACGCGGGTCGCGGCCGTACAGTCCTGGCCCGCGTTGAAGAAGCCCGCGACGGAGATGCCCTCGACCGCGTTGGCGATGTCGGTGTCCTCGAACACGACGACCGGGGCCTTGCCGCCGAGCTCCAGGTGGACCCGCTTGACATCCTTGGCGGCGGACTCGGCGACCTGCATGCCGGCCCGTACCGAACCGGTGATGGAGGCCATCGCCGGGGTCGGGTGCTCGACCATCGCGCGGCCGGTGTCGCGGTCGCCGCAGATGACGTTGAAAACGCCCTTGGGAAGGATCTGGCCGATGATCTCAGCGATCAGCACGGTCGACGCCGGGGTGGTGTCGGACGGCTTGATGACGACGGTGTTGCCCGCGGCGAGCGCCGGGGCGAACTTCCAGACGGCCATCATCATCGGGTAGTTCCACGGCGCGACCTGCGCGCAGACGCCGACCGGCTCGCGGCGGACGATGGAGGTCAGGCCCTCCATGTACTCGCCGGCCGAGCGGCCTTCGAGCATCCGCGCCGCACCCGCGAAGAAGCGGATCTGGTCCACCATCGGCGGGATCTCTTCGGTACGGGTGAGCCCGATCGGCTTGCCGGTGTTCTCCGACTCGGCTGCGATGAGGTCCTCCGCGCGCTCCTCGAAGGCGTCCGCGATCTTCAGCAGGGCCTTCTGGCGCTCGGCGGGCGTGGCGTCGCGCCAGGCGGGGAAAGCGGCCGCGGCGGCGTCCATCGCGGCATCGACATCGGCCTGGCCGGAGAGCGGCGAGGTCGCGTAGACCTCTTCCGTCGCCGGGTTGACCACGTCGATGGTCCGCCCGTCAGCGGCGTCCCGGAACTCTCCGTTGATGTAGTTGCGCAGACGGCGCACCTCGGTGGTCACAACCACCCCTCCTGTCGACACGTCCAATGGATGAGATGGCCAGCCTAGTCGCTCAGGTATCGCTTTCGACATGCCCAACCGCCGCGAACTTCGGATTCAGTGAGATCCAGACCCTCAAACAACGAATTTCATCGCTTTGGGGTTGCCAGACCGACGAGTCCCGGTGCACAGTGGATCCGTGGCCAGTCGCAGCGCAGACTCCAGGACCGGGAACGGATCGTCCCCAACGGTCGATGCCGTGTCCCTCGCAATCATCGAGCAGCTCCAGGAGGACGGGCGTCGTCCGTACGCCGCGATCGGCAAGGCCGTCGGCCTCTCCGAGGCGGCCGTGCGACAGCGCGTCCAGAAACTGCTCGACCAGGGCGTGATGCAGATCGTCGCCGTCACGGACCCGCTCACCGTGGGATTCCGGCGGCAGGCGATGGTCGGCATCAATGTCGACGGCGACCTCGATCCCGTCGCCGAGGCGCTGTCGGCCATGGCCGAGTGCGAGTACGTGGTGATGACCGCGGGCTCCTTCGACCTGATGGTGGAAATCGTCTGCGAGGACGACGACCACCTGCTGGAAACCATCAACAAACGCATCCGGGCCATCCCCGGTGTGCGCTCCACCGAGAGCTTTGTGTACCTGAAGCTCAAGAAGCAGACCTATATGTGGGGAACCCGATAGCCGTGAGCAAGGACCTCAGCCGAACCGCGTACGACCACCTGTGGATGCATTTCACCCGCATGTCGGACTACGAGAACGCGCCCGTTCCCACCATCGTGCGTGGCGAGGGCACCTACATCTACGACGACCAGGGCAAGCGCTACCTCGACGGCCTGTCCGGCCTGTTCGTGGTCAACGCCGGTCACGGCCGTCACGAGCTCGCCGAGGCGGCGTACAAGCAGGGCCAGGAGCTGGGCTTCTTCCCGGTCTGGTCCTACGCCCACCCGAAGGCCGTCGAGCTGGCCGAGCGGCTCGCCGACTACGCGCCGGGCGACCTCAACAAGGTCTTCTTCACCACCGGTGGCGGCGAGGCCGTGGAGACCGCCTGGAAGCTGGCCAAGCAGTACTTCAAGCTCCAGGGCAAGCCGACCAAGTACAAGGTCATCTCGCGTGCGGTCGCCTACCACGGCACCCCTCAGGGCGCCCTGTCGATCACCGGCCTGCCGGCGCTGAAGGCACCCTTCGAGCCGCTGGTCCCCGGCGCGCACAAGGTGCCGAACACCAACATCTACCGCGCCCCGATCCACGGCGACGACCCGGAGGCCTTCGGCCGCTGGGCCGCCGACCAGATCGAGCAGGAGATCCTCTTCGAGGGCGCGGACACCGTCGCCGCGGTCTTCCTGGAGCCGGTGCAGAACGCCGGTGGCTGCTTCCCGCCGCCGCCCGGATACTTCCAGCGCGTGCGCGAGATCTGCGACAAGTACGACGTGCTGCTCGTCTCCGACGAGGTCATCTGCGCCTTCGGCCGTCTCGGCACGATGTTCGCCTGCGACAAGTTCGGCTACGTGCCGGACATGATCACCTGCGCCAAGGGCATGACCTCGGGCTACTCCCCGATCGGTGCCTGCATCGTCTCGGACCGTGTCGCCGCGCCGTTCTACGAGGGTGACAACACCTTCCTGCACGGCTACACCTTCGGTGGTCACCCGGTATCCGCGGCGGTCGGCCTCGCCAACCTCGACATCTTCGAGCGCGAGGGCCTCAACCAGCACGTCCTGGACAACGAGGGCGCGTTCTTCAAGACGCTGCAGAAGCTGCACGACCTGCCGATCGTCGGCGACGTCCGCGGCAACGGCTTCTTCTACGGCATCGAGCTGGTGAAGGACAAGGCCACCAAGGAGACCTTCACCGACGAGGAGACCGAGCGCGTCCTGTACGGCTTCCTCTCCAAGGCGCTGTACGACAACGGTCTGTACTGCCGGGCCGACGACCGCGGCGACCCGGTCGTCCAGCTCGCGCCGCCGCTGATCTCCGACCAGTCGACGTTCGACGAGATCGAGGGCATCCTGCGCACCGTCCTCACGGAGGCGTGGACCAAGCTCTGACCGGCGGTCCGACCGGCTGACCGACCACGGATCGGGCAGCCGGTCGCCCCTGTCCGCCCGCCGGCCCGACGGGCCGGGATCCGTCCGGCCGTGATCCGCCGGACGGCCCTGCGGCTCGACCGCCGCTCGACCGGCTTCCAGCGGTCATCTCATACGGTCCACACGGCCCGGATGCGCCCATTCGAGTGGGATGGAGCGCACCCGGGCCGTGTGCTGTGTCCACACCGCGGTTCGAATCCTTACGGTGCCGAGTGACCGATCGGCCCCCCCTTCGTTCCCCCGTAAGGGGGACGGGACATACGATCTGAACCGAGGTGTACGCCATGGTGGCCCCGCCCGACAACGACGTGATCTGGGCGCATTCCCTGCACCACTCCCACAACGGCTCACCCGCGCTCGGCGGAGTCTCGATGGGTGTCCACGACGGCGAGATCCTCGCCGTGACCGGCCCCAGGGGCAGCGGCAAGACGACCCTGCTGCACTGCCTCTCCGGTCAACTGGTGCCCCAGCAGGGCGAGGTGTGGTTCAACAGCGTCCCCGTCCACACCATGGGACCCCGGCTGCGTGAACGGCTGCGCCGCGACAAGTTCGGCTGGATCGCCCCCGAGCCCCAGCTCGTACCGGAGCTGAACACCTGGGAGAACGTGGCTCTTCCGCTGCTGCTGCGCGGCGCCTCGCACCGGGAGGCGAAGAAGGCCGGCCTGGAGTGGCTGGAGCGGCTCGACATCGGCGTGTGCGCCAAGAAACGACCGCACATGCTGCTCCAGGGGCAGCGCCAGCGGATCGCCGTGGCCCGCGCGCTGGCCGCCTCACCCTCGGTGATCTTCGCCGACGAGCCGACCGCGACCCTGCACCGCACCGACCGGACGCATGTGCTGCGCACCCTCACCAGCGCGGCCCGCTCGCACGGCATCACGATCGTGCTCGCCACCCATGACGCGGAGGTCGCAGCCCTCGCCGACCGTACGGTCCCGCTGCTGGACGGCCGCCGCGTCGCCACCGTCGCCCTGCCCGCCGTATCCGATACGGAAGGCCACGCGGCGTGCTCGCTCTCCGTCTAGCCCGGGGTTCCCATCCGCTGGTCCTGATGCGGCGGCTGCTGGTCGCGGCCGCCTCCGCCGGGGTCGGCTTCCTGCTGCTGTGCACCCTGGGGTACGCGTCAACGCATCCGGCATACTCGACCGCCGCCGTGCTGCGGCTGCTGTGGTGCTTCGTACCGCTGGCCGCCACCGTGCAGTTCGCGGTCGCGGTGGCCCGTACGGACCCGAGCACCCGGCCGCGCTCCGGACTGTCCGCCGTGGGCCTCGGACCGGTCGGGCTCACCGTGCTCGCCGCGGTCTCCACAGCCGTCTCCTGCACCCTCGGGTCGATGGTGGCGCTGCTGTTCTTCCTGCATCTGCGCGGCGATCTGTCCGGGCTGCCGTTCGACGGCGCGGCGGCCGGGCTGCTCGACGCGGGCGCCCCGCTGCCGCTCGCGGCCGTGCTCGTGCTGCTGGCCCTGGTCCCGGTGGCCGCGGCGACGGCGAGCGGGCTGGTGCTGCGTACCCGGCCGGTCTCGACGGCGGTCCCGGACGACGACTCTTCGGATGACCTGCCGGAGGACGTGCCGCCCGCTCCGGCGGCGCCCCCCACCGGGCTGCCGTGGGGCGTGGCGCTGACCGCGGCCGGCCTCGCCGTCGAGGCATACATGAGCCGCGGCGACGGGCGCAGCCTGCTCCCGCTCCCCGGCAGGCTCGACGCCACCCCGGCCGGAGTGCTCGCGGGGTGGACCCTGACGGCGATCGGCCTGGCCATGGCCGGCCCCGGCCTGGCGTATCTCTGCGGGCGGATGCTGCAGGCGGTGCGCCCCGGCGCCGTACGGCTGTTGGCCGGCCGGGTGCTGATGGACGAGGCACGCCGGATCGGCGGGCCGCTCGGTGTGGTCTGCGCGGTGGTCTCCGCGATGACCGCCGCCTATGCGCTGTACGGGACGGGGCCTCGCCCCCTCGGCCCGCTCACGGCACTGGGCGCGGTGCTCGTCCTCGGCTGTACGTCGGCGACGCTGCTGACCTCGGCGCTGGAGGCGAAGCAGGACCGCACCCGGACGGCGCAGGCGCTGATGCGGCTGGGTGCCCCGGCCTCGGCGCTGTGGGCCGCGACGGCCCTGCGCGCCGCCGCGCTGCTGGTCGTCTTCACCCCGCTGACCTGGCTGATCGCCGAGCTGGCGGCGCTGCCGCTGACGGCCTGAGGACACCGCGTCCCGGGCACGTCCGTGTACCTCGGCCGCTACGTAGCATGACAACGTGGACAACCCGGACGACAGCAGTCCCGTACCCGGCCCCGAGATCGAATCGCTCGCCGAATTCGACGCGGCGGTCGCCTCCGGGAGGCTGGCCGGACACCGGATCCAGTCCGTCGACCTGTCGGACCGGGGCGCCGCCCTGCTGACCGCCGATACGGCCGGTGCCGTCTTTCTCGGCTGCCGGATGGAGCCCCAAGCGGCGGCGAAGGTGCGGGCCGACGGTGCGTTCGTCTTCCCGCCGGTGCCCGGGCTGCCCTTCGATCCGTACCGCGGCCTGCTCTACTCCCCCGACGCGCTCTACGAAGGGCTGACGCACGGCGGCTACGCGGCGACGCCCGATGCCCGCGCGTACCGCTGGTTCCAGGAGACCCGGGCGAGCGGCGACACGTTCGCGTCGATGCTGCGCGCGCTCCACGACGACGCGGTCTCCGACGCGCTGGACGAACACCTCGCCGGCGCCCGCGTCGTCGGGGTGATGGGCGGCCACGCCACGGCCCGCGGCAGCACGGAGTACGCCGCCGCGGCCCGGCTGGGCCGGACCCTGGCCCGAAGCGGCCTCACGGTGGCCACCGGCGGCGGGCCGGGCGCGATGGAGGCCGCGAATCTCGGGGCGTACGCGGCGCCGCACCCCGGTCCGATGCTGGACAAGGCCTGCGCCCTCCTGGCCGCCACCCCCTTGTTCACCCCGTCGGTCACCGACTGGGCGCTGGCCGCCTTCGCCGTACGGGAGCGCTGGCCGGGCGGCGGCGGGTCGGTCTCGATCCCCACCTGGTTCTACGGACATGAGCCGCCGAACCCGTTCGCGGACCACATCGCCAAGTATTTCGCCAACGCGCTGCGCGAGGACGGACTGCTCGCCCGCTCCACGGCGGGCGTGATCTTCCTGCCGGGCGCGGCCGGCACCGTACAGGAAATCTTCGACAACGCGACGCCGAACTACTACGGCTCCCGCGGCAGGCCGACCCCGATGGTGCTGGTCGGCCGCGCCCACTGGACACGGGAGCTGCCCGCGTGGCCACTGCTGCGCGCGCTGGCCGGCAGCCGGCCGATGGAGTCCCGTATCGCGCTCGTCGACACGGTGGACGAGGCGCCCGAGGCACTCGCCCGGCTGTCCGTCTGAGCGACGGTGCGGTTCAGATCGCCGCGAGCCGGTTGACCAGCGCGTCGAAGAATGCCTCCCAGCCGTCCTCGGCCGCCGCGTACTGCTCGGCCGTGAGGTTGCCGCCGCGCTGCCTGAAGACCATTTCGGTGGTCTTGTCGCCGCGGTCGGTCAAGGTGACGGTGACGGTCTCGCCCTCGATGTCGGCGGGCGCGGTGGCGTCCTTCAGCGTGAACACCAGCCGCTCGGGGGCGACGACCTCGCGGTAGACCCCGTGGAACGGC
The DNA here is from genome assembly GCF_043200155.1 of Streptomyces sp. NPDC048473. Classification (NCBI taxonomy): domain Bacteria; kingdom Bacillati; phylum Actinomycetota; class Actinomycetes; order Kitasatosporales; family Streptomycetaceae; genus Streptomyces; species Streptomyces sp. NPDC048473. Next base: position 175,632 of record NZ_JBICXE010000011.1, on the reverse strand, counting down.
ATCTCGGTGCCCGGCACCACGATGACCAGGCTCCAGGCGCCGCCCGGCCTGACATCCATCGACACCCGGTCGAGCGGCACCTCGGCGTCCCCGCCGTACCAGGCGGCGAAGTGCTCGGGCGTCGTCCAGGCCTCGAAGACCTGTTTCCGCGGGGCGTCGAGGATGCGGGTGATGTCGATGCCCTCGCGTGCTGACTCAGTCATTGTTCCCGTCCTTCTCGGAGTCGTTTCGGATCTGCCGCATGTCCTCCCCCAGCTTGCACGGACACCACGGCGCCGACCTGCCGCGGGTGATCGGTCCGGCCCGCTCCGGCAGTTTCGGATGCCGGGAAACAGCGGGCAGGATCGTCCCGAACAGCTCGGCCGGTTCAGTGAACGCGGCCGCGCCCTTCGCCCGCCGCGCGAGAGCCGGTCAGAAGACGGCAGGCAGGACAACGGTCTCCGCCGCGTCGAAGCCGACCCCGACCGTCGCACCCTCCTGCGGGGCGTCCCGCAGCGCGCACTCCGCCTCCAGGACCGGTCCGCCCACCGGCGTCAGCTGTACGGCGACATGGTTGCCCCGGAACGTACGCGTCCCGACCGTGCAGCGCAGCCCCTCGTCCGGGGAGCCGATCCGGACCCCGGCCGGGCGCACCAGCAGATCGCACGCCCCCTGCGGCGAGCCCTTGGGCACCGGCACCCTGCCCCACACCGTGTCGGCGGCAGTGCCGGCCACCGTCGCCTCCACCACGTTGTCGAAGCCGAGGAACCGGGCGACGAAGGCGGAGGCGGGCTGCTGCCAGACCTCCAGCGGGGTGCCCACCTGGGCGATCCGCCCGTCGCGCATCACCACCACCCGGTCGGCGAGGGCGAACGCCTCGCCCTGGTCGTGGGTGACGGCGAGCACCGTGGTGCCCAACCGTCCGAAGAGCGTGCGCAGTTCGACAACGAGCCGCTCACGCAGGCCGCGGTCGAGCTGGCCGAGGGGCTCGTCCAGCATCAGCAGCTTCGGGCTCGGGGCGAGCGCCCGCGCGAGGGCGACCCGCTGCTGCTCACCGCCGGACAGCGCGGCGACGGCCCGCCGTTCGGCGCCGGGCAGGCCCACCAGGTCGAGGAGTTCGCCGACCCTGCGTTCCTGATCGCGCCGCGACACCCCGTGCATCCGCAGCCCGAAGGCGACATTGGCGCCGACATCCCGGTGCGGGAAGAGCTGGTGGTCCTGGAACATCAGGCCGAGTCCGCGCCGGTGAACCGGCACCCCGGCCTGGTCCGCGCCGTCCAGCAGCACCCGGCCACCGTCCGGCGGGTGCAGTCCGGCGACCACCCGCAGCAGGGTCGACTTGCCGCTGCCGCTCGGCCCCAGCACGCACACGATCTCGTGCTCGGCGACCTCCAGATCCACCCTGTCGAGCGCCGCCCGCTCACCGAAGCGAACCGTGGCCGATTCCAGTGTCAGCATCTCTAGAACTCCCCGGATCGGTCCGTGCGGATACGTTCGAGCAGCAGCAGCGAGAGGGCACAGACCACCATCAGAAGGGTGCTGAGGGCCATCGCCTGGCCGTAGTTGAGCTCCCCGGCCCGCCCCAGCAGCCGGGCCACGGCCACCGGCAGCGTCGGGCGGTCGGGCCGTGCGATGAACACCGTCGCGCCGAACTCGCCGAGCGACACGGCGAACGCGAAGCCGGCGGCGACCAGCAACGCCCTTCGCACCAGCGGCAGATCGACCTCCCGCCAGGCCCGAAGCGGTGACGCCCCGAGCACCGCGGCCGCCTCCCTCAGCCGGCCGTCCACCGCCCGCAGGACCGGCAGCATGGTCCGTACGACGAAGGGCACACCGACCAGCGCCTGGGCGAGCGGCACCAGAATCCATGAAGTCCGCAGATCCAGCGGCGGCTTGTCCAGGGTGATCAGAAAGCCGAAGCCGACGGTGACCGCAGAGACTCCCAGAGGGAGCATCAGCAGGGCGTCGAAGCCGCGGACGAGCCGCCCCGCGCGCCGGGTCAGCGCCGCGGCGGCGAGCCCGCCGATGACCAGCGCGATGACGGTCGCGACCAGGGCGTACTGCAGTGAGTTCCAGATCGCTTCGAGCGGTGCGACCAGGAACGTACCGCCACCGGCGTCCGCGGACCGCAGGGCGCGGTAGAAGTCGAAGCCATGGCCGCCCGGAGTGTCCAGCGAGCGCTCGACCAGCACCCCGAGCGGCAGCAGTATCAGCACGAGCACGGTCAGCAGCACCCCGCAGAGCAGCGCCCACTGCCCGGCGCCGCGCGGCCTGCGGGCGGTCTGTGCCGGGTCGACCAGCTTCAGCGCGGTCTCCCTGCGCCGTACGGTCCACGCGTGCACGGCGAGGATCACGCCGACCGCGGCGAACTGCACCAGCGTCAGCACGGCGGCCGTCGGCAGGGCGAGCAGCTGGGCGGTCTGCCGGTAGATCTCCACCTCCAGCGTGGAATATCCCGGACCACCGAGGATCTGTACGACCCCGAAAGAGGTGAAGGTGAAGAGGAAGACCATCAGCGCGGCGGCGGCCACGGCCGGCGCGAGGGCCGGCAGGGTGACCCGCCGCCAGGCGGCGAACCGTCCGGCGCCCAGCACCCGGGCGGCCTCCTCCTGCCGTGGGTCGAGCTGTGACCACAGCCCGCCCACGGTCCGTACGACCACCGCGTAATTGAAGAAGACATGGGCGAGCAGAATTGCCCAGACGGTGGTGTCGAGCCGTACGCCCCAGAGTTCGTCGAGGAACCCGCCGCGTCCCAGCAGCGCCAGGAAGGCCGTCCCGACGACGACGGTCGGCAGGACGAACGGCACGGTGACGACCGCCCGCAGCAGTTGCTTGCCGGGGAAGTCGAAGCGGGCGAAGACGTAGGCGCCGGGCAGTGCGATCAGCAGGGTCAGCGCGGTCGAGGCGAGCGCCTGCCAGGTGGTGAACCAGAGGACGTCACGCATGTCCGGCCGGGTCAGCACCTCGCCGATCCGGCCGAACTGCCAGACGCCGTCCACCTTCAGCCCGCGGCCGACGATCGCGGCGACGGGGTAGGCGAAGAACAGCGCGAAGAACGCGACAGGCACGGCCATGAGGCCGAGCCGCACCGCGCTCTGGCGCCGGGCCTTCGCGCGCGCGGAGTTCGCGTGCCCGGAGCGGGCTCGCGGGCCCTTCCCGTGCACGCCCTCCCCACGCTCGCCCCTCCCGCCCGCGTCCGTTCCGCGTACGGGGGTCTTCGCTACTTCACTACGAGCGAGGACCACGACTGGACCCACTGCTCACGGTTCTTGGAGATCTTGTCCGGGGCGACGGTCGTCGGCTTGTCCACCGTCGCGCCGAACTTCGTGAAGAGTTCCGGCAGTGCCGCGCTCTTGACGACCGGGTTCACGAACATGTTGAGCGGCATGTCCTCCTGGAACTTCTTGCTGATCAGGAAGTCCAGCAGGGCCTTGCCGCCCGCCTCGTTCTTCGCACCGTTCAGCAGACCCGCGAACTCGATCTGACGGAAGCAGGTCCCGGTGGCGACCCCGGTCGGGGCCTCGGCCGGCTGCGGCTTCGCGTACAGCACCTCGACGGGCGGGCTGGAGGCGTACGAGACGACGAGCGGCCGGTCGGCCTTGGCCTTCTTGCCGCCCGCGGAACCGGAGAACTCCTCGTTGTACGCCTGCTCCCAGCCGTCGACGACCTTGACGCCGTTGCTCTTCAGCTTCTTCCAGTAGTCCTGGTAGCCCTTCTCGCCGTAGGTGGCGACGGTGCCGAGGAGGAAGCCGAGGCCGGGCGAGGAGGTCTCGGCGTTCTCGGTGACGAGAAGGTTCTTGTACGCGGGCTTCGCCAGGTCGTCGAAGGACTGCGGCGGCGCGAGCTTCTTGTCGGCGAAGTACTTCTTGTCGTAGTTGATGCAGATGTCGCCGGTGTCGATCGGGGTGACCCGGTGCTCGGCGTCGAGTTGGGTGTCGGCCGCCACCTGGTCGATGCCCTTCGCCTCGTACGGCGTGAAGAGACCGCTGTCGAGGGCGCGGGAGAGCAGAGTGTTGTCGACACCGAAGAACACATCGCCGCGCGGGGAGCCCTTGGTCAGGATCTCCTGGTTGAGCGCGACACCCGCGTCGCCGCTCTTCAGCACCTTGACGGTGTAGCCGGTCTCCTCGGTGAACTCCTTGAGCACATCCTTGGAGGCGTTGAAGGAGTCATGGCTGACGAGAGTCACGGTCTTCGAGCCGGAGCCCTTCGTGCCGCCGGAACCGGAGTCCGACTTGTCGGAACTCCCGCATCCGGCAAGTACCGTGACGCCGAGCGCGGCGGCGACAGCCGTCGCCGCAAGCTGCTTGGTTCTGCGCGTGGTGCTCATTGTGGATTCCTCCTGGGTTTTGGCCAGGAAGAGACGCGGCCCCGCCCCTGGAGAAGCGGGCAGGGCGCAACAGCATGAGTTGATGACCGAACTTCCTACCCGGAATGACCCGGGCGAGGTTCAGAGGGTCTGCGGCCGACCTGTTTCCCGGTGCCGCACTCTCAGCGCTGTGGCGCTCCCCTGTCGGAATATGAAGTTGATTTCAGGCCCAGGCTACACGGGCCGTTCCGGCCTCAGCGCTCGGATGCCGCCAGCTGCCCGCAGGCCCCGTCGATCTCCTGGCCGCGGGTGTCCCGCACGGTCACCGGCACTCCGTGTGCCGCGATCGCCTCGACGAACGCCTTCTCGTCCTCGGGCCGCGAGGCGGTCCACTTGGAGCCGGGCGTCGGGTTCAGGGGGATCAGGTTGACGTGTACCCGCTTGCCCTTGAGGAGCCGGCCGAGCCGGTCACCACGCCACGCCTGGTCGTTGATGTCCCGGATCAGCGCGTACTCGATGGAGATGCGGCGGCCGGACTTCTCCGCGTACTCCCACGCGGCGTCCAGCACCTCGCCCACCTTCCAGCGCGTGTTCACGGGGACGAGGGTGTCGCGCAGCTCGTCGTCCGGTGCGTGCAGGGAGACGGCGAGGCGGCACTTGAAGCCCTCGTCGGCGAAGCGGAGCATCGCGGGCACCAGGCCCACGGTGGAGACGGTGATCCCGCGCTGCGAGAGCCCCAGCCCGTCCGGCTCCGGGTCGGTCAGCCGGCGGATCGCGCCGACCACCCGGTTGTAGTTGGCGAGCGGCTCGCCCATGCCCATGAAGACGATGTTGGAGAGCCGCGCCGGACCACCGGGGACCTCCCCGTCGCGCAGCGCGCGCATCCCGTCCACGATCTGGTGGACGATCTCCGCGGTCGACAGATTGCGGTCGAGACCGGCCTGTCCCGTGGCGCAGAACGGGCAGTTCATCCCGCATCCCGCCTGCGACGAGATGCACATCGTCACCCGCTCCGGGTAGCGCATCAGGACGGACTCGACGAGCGTCCCGTCGTGCAGCTTCCACAGCGTCTTACGGGTGGTGTCGTCGTCACAGCTGATGTGACGGACCACCGACATCAGGTCGGGGAACATCGCCTCGGCGAGCTTGTCCCGCGAACCGGCCGGGATGTTGGTCCACTCGGCCGGGTCGTGCGCATACCGCGCGAAGTAGTGCTGCGAGAGCTGCTGGGCGCGGAACGGCTTCTCGCCGATCGCGGCGACGGCTTCCTTGCGCTCGGCGGGCGTGAGGTCGGCGAGGTGCCGCGGCGGCTTCTTGGCTCCGCGGGGCGCGACGAAAGTGAGTTCTCCGGGCTTAGGCATGGTTCTTCCAGTGTCGCAGACAGAACGGTGAGGGCCCGCCGCCCTGTGGACAACGGACCCTCACTCGTAAAAGCCCAGGTCAGGACGGTATGCCGTCCCAAGACTCAGCCGGAACCCACGAACAGCACCAGCAGCAGCCAGACCACCGGAGCGGTCGGCAGCAGCGAGTCCAGCCGGTCCATGATGCCGCCGTGCCCCGGCAGCAGCGTGCCCATGTCCTTGATCCCGAGGTCCCGCTTGATCATCGACTCGCCCAGGTCACCGAGAGTGGCACTGACCGCCACCGCGAGCCCCAGCAGCAGTCCCTGCCACCAGGAACCGCCGTCGATCAGGAACTGCATGCACAGCGCACCGGCGACCATCGCGAAGGCGACGGCCCCGAACAGGCCCTCGCGGGTCTTTCCGGGACTGATGCGCGGCGCGAGCTTGTGCTTGCCGAAGCGCCAGCCGACGGCGTACGCACCGGTGTCGCTGACCACGGTCAGCAGCAGGAAGGTGAGCACCCGCTGCGGTCCGTCGTCCGCGGTCAGGAGCATGGCGACGAAGGTGGCCAGGAACGGTACGTAGAACGCGGCGAACACGCCGGCCGTGACGTCCTTGAGGTAGCCCTCAGGAGGCTCGGTCATCCGCCAGACGAGCACCGCGAGTGCGGTCAGCGCCATCGCCACCCAGGCGCCCTCGGCGCCCCGGGCGTATCCGGCCACGACCATCGCCGCGCCACCGACCGCCAGCGGGATGAGCGGCGCCTTGATGCCCTTGCGCTCTTCCAGCCGGGAGGTGAGCTCCCACAGGCCCACGACGACGGCGACGGCGATCACACCGACGAAGACGGCCTTCACGATGAACAGCGAGGCGACGATGACGGCGCCGAGCCCCACACCGACCCCTATTGCGGATCGCAGATCGCGGCCCGCACGTTTCTTCTGCGGGGGCGGTGGCGCGGTGGACATGGGCTCCTGCGGCTTCTCGTCACGGAACAGGGGGCCGCCGCTCAGGCGTGCGGCCCCCTGGTCCCGGTCATCACGGTCGTCAGCGTCTCTACCTGCGTCGGGAACGTCCGGCACGATGGGCATGGGCCGAGTCTGCTGGGCGCCATGCACATCGTATGCAGGACCCGCCGGAGCGGCCTGCATCTCGGGCGCACCCCAGTGGCCGGTCCCCTGCGGGGCGCCCCAGGAAGAGTCGTTCATCAGACTTCGAGCAGCTCAGCTTCCTTGTGCTTGAGCAGCTCGTCAACCTGTGCGACATACTTCGCGGTGGTGTCGTCGAGCTCCTTCTCGGCGCGACGCACCTCGTCCTCGCCGGACTCCTTGTCCTTGACCAGCTTGTCGAGCGTCTCCTTGGCCTTGCGGCGCACGGCCCGGATGGAGATCTTGGAGTCTTCGGCCTTCGTCTTCGCGACCTTGATGTAGTCGCGGCGACGCTCCTCGGTGAGGTCCGGGAAGGTCACCCGGATGATATTGCCGTCATTGCTCGGGTTGACGCCGAGGTCCGAGTCGCGGATGGCCTGCTCGATGTTGCGCAGCGCGGTCTTGTCGAACGGCGTCACGACGGCCATGCGCGGCTCGGGCACCGAGAACGAGGCGAGCTGGTTGATCGGGGTCAGCGCGCCGTAGTAGTCGGCGACGATCTTGTTGAACATCGCCGGGTGCGCACGGCCGGTACGGATCGCGGCGAAGTCCTCTTTCGCGACGACGACGGCCTTCTCCATCTTCTCCTCGGCCTCAAGGAGGGTTTCTTCGATCACCACGTGCTCCTGCGTGTCTTGAGTGGGCCCGGCGTGCTCGGGCCCGGCGGGTCCTGCGTCGCGTCCTCACCTGCACGGTGTCCGACCGGCAGGCCGTTGTCCATCCTTCGGGACCTGTACCGGGGTGTTCCCCGCAGCCCCCGGACCTTCCCACGACTTCCCGGGAAGGTCCCCCGGTTCTCAGGCCCGGGTGCCCTGGTCACTCACGAGCGTGCCGATCTTCTCACCCTTGACCGCGCGGGCGATATTGCCCGTGGCGGTCAGCTCGAATACGAGGATCGGCAGCTGGTTGTCACGGCAGAGCGTGATGGCGGTGGCGTCGGCGACCTTGAGATCGCGGGCGAGCACCTCGCTGTACTCAAGGGCGTCGAACCTCACCGCGTCGGGGTTTTTCTTCGGGTCGGAGTCGTAGACCCCGTCCACCCCGTTCTTGCCCATCAGCAGACCCTGGGCGTCGATCTCCAGGGCGCGCTGGGCGGCAGTGGTGTCGGTGGAGAAGTACGGCATCCCCATGCCGGCGCCGAAGATGACGACGCGGCCCTTCTCCAGGTGGCGCACAGCGCGCAGCGGGATGTACGGCTCCGCGACCTGCCCCATGGTGATGGCGGTCTGGACGCGGGAGTCGATGCCCTCCTTCTCCAGGAAGTCCTGGAGCGCCAGGCAGTTCATGACCGTGCCGAGCATGCCCATGTAGTCGGAGCGGGCCCGGTCCATGCCGCGCTGCTGGAGCTCGGCACCGCGGAAGAAGTTGCCGCCGCCGATGACGATCGCGATTTGTGCGCCGTCGCGGACGACAGCCGCGATTTCCCGGGCGATGGCGTGTACGACGTCGGGGTCGACACCGAGACCCCCGCCGCCGGCGAACGCCTCTCCGGACAGCTTCAGCATGAAGCGTCCGGGTACCTTGCCCTCGTCGCGCTTGTGGTCACCTTTTGCGGCGTCCGCGCCCTTGTTCATGGAGATTCTCCTCGTGCACATACGAAGAAGGCCATTGCCGGTGGGTCTGGTGTCCCTCAGCGGCAATGGCCTCCTCGTCAGATCTGCGGTCGTACGGCATGTGTGCGGCCGACGACTGCACTAGACCCTATCGGGGTCCACCGTTTTTCGCGGACGGACTCAGATGCCGACCTTGATGCGCGAGAAGCGCTTCAGGGTGACACCGGCCTCGTCCAGAACCTTCTGGACGGACTTCTTGTTGTCCTTGGCGAACGCCTGCTCCAGGACGACGATGTCCTTGAAGAAGCCGTTGACGCGACCCTCGACGATCTTCGGAAGGGCGGCCTCGGGCTTGCCCTCCTCGCGAGAGGTGGCCTCGGCGACACGACGCTCGTTCTCGACCGTCTCGGCCGGGACCTCGTCGCGGTTGAGGTACTTCGGGGCGAAGGCGGCGATGTGCTGCGCGACGTCCTTGGCGACCTCGGCGTTCTCCTTGTCGAGCTCGACGAGCACGCCGACCTGCGGCGGGAGGTCGGGCATCGTGCGGTGCATGTACGCAGCCACGTAACCGCCGGTGAACTGCGCGAAGCGGTCCAGGACGATCTTCTCGCCGAGGTTGGCGTTGGCCTCGTCGACGTACGCCTGGACGGTCTTGCCGGCCTCGATCTCGGAGGCGAGCAGCGCGGCCAGGTCGGCCGGGGAGGTCGCGGCGACGTGGGCGGCGAGCGTGTTGGCAACGGTCTGGAACTTCTCGCCCTTGGCGACGAAGTCCGTCTCGCACTTCAGCTCAAGCAGAACGCCGGAGGTCTTGTCCTCGGAGATGAGGGAGACGACGGCACCGTTCTCGGCAGAGCGGCCCTCGCGCTTGGCGACGCCCTTCTGACCCTTGATACGGAGCGCCTCGACGGCCTTGTCGACGTTGCCGTCGGCCTCGTCGAGCGCCTTCTTGCAGTCCATCATGCCGGCGCCGGTCAGCTCGCGGAGCTTCTTGACGTCAGCGGCGGTGTAGTTCGCCATGAGTCTGTGTTTCTCTCTCGAAGTCTGAAAGATCTACGGGTGAACGGCGGGGGCGGTGCTTGTGGCACCGGCCCCCGCCGTCATTCAGCCGTGACGGAGGAGTCAGGCCTGCTCGGCGTCCGCGGCCGGGGCCTCGACAGCGGCCTCGGTCTCGACAGCGGGGGCCTCGGCAGCGGGGGCCTCGGCAGCGGCATCGGCCTCGGCCTCGGCCGGCGTCTCGGCGGCGTCCGCGACCTTCTCGGTCTCGGCAGAGGTCTGCACCTCGGCGTCGGCCTTCTTGTCGCCCTCGAGCAGGTCTCGCTCCCACTCGGCGAGCGGCTCGCCGGCGGCCTTCTCGCCCGGCTTCGAGTCACCGGTGGCGGCACCGGAACGGGCGATGAGGCCCTCGGCGACGGCGTCGGCGATCACGCGGGTGAGCAGGGTGACGGAGCGGATCGCGTCGTCGTTGCCCGGAATCTTGTAGTCGACCTCGTCGGGGTCGCAGTTGGTGTCGAGGATCGCGACGACCGGGATGTGGAGCTTGCGCGCCTCACCGACGGCGATGTGCTCCTTCTTGGTGTCGACGATCCAGACGGCGCTCGGCACCTTCTGCATCTCGCGGATACCACCGAGGGTCTTCTCCAGCTTGGCCTTCTCGCGGGAGAGAACCAGGAGCTCCTTCTTGGTGAGGCCGGAGGCGGCCACGTCCTCGAAGTCGATGAGCTCAAGCTCCTTCAGACGCTGAAGGCGCTTGTAGACGGTGGAGAAGTTGGTGAGCATGCCACCGAGCCAACGCTGGTTGACGTACGGCATGCCGACGCGCGTCGCCTGCTCGGCGATGGCCTCCTGGGCCTGCTTCTTGGTACCGACGAACATGATGGAGCCGCCGTGGGCGACGGTCTCCTTGACGAACTCGTAGGCGCGGTCGATGTACGACAGCGACTGGAGCAGGTCGATGATGTAGATGCCGTTGCGCTCGGTGAAGATGAAGCGCTTCATCTTCGGGTTCCAGCGACGGGTCTGGTGACCGAAGTGGACGCCGCTTTCCAGCAGCTCCCGCATCGTGACGACGGCCATGGCCGTACTCCTTGAGGTGCTCGGTTGTCGCGACCGCAGGATTGCTGTCGCGCCTGACGCCCCGACGCGCCGTGCCACAAGGGACCGAGGAGCGCGGCCACCGTCCGCAGAGAGGGAGGTGGCGGGGCGTGCGAAGTCGACCCGGTGACCCGGATCGCCATAGGAAGTGTACGGGACTGGTCGGGTGCCGGGTGACGGCGCTGTCCACAACCGGTCGGTTGTCCACAGACCCGGTTCATGATCCCCGCGATTCCGAGCGGTGCGGGACGGTTCTGCCATGCGATGCACACCTGATCCGACCGTTTCCTTCTTCAGGCACAGATTCTGCTTCCGCGAGGCCGCGCTGGTGGCGGTGGTGGCCTTTCTCGCGGCGCTGTACGGCGCGCCGGTCGCGGCAGCCGAAGAGCCCGTGCCTGTTCCGGAAACCGCGCCCGTTCCCTCACCGGCGCCCCGGCCCGACGGCAAGCGGCTGTGGCCGCTTGCCGGGCGCCCTGCGGTCGTACGGGGATGGGAGCCGCCGGCCAGCACCTACGGGCGGGGCCACCGCGGGGTGGATCTCGCGGCGGAGCCGGGCACGGCAGTGCTCGCCGCGGCCTCGGGCCGGGTCTCGTTCGCAGGGCGTGTGGCGGGGCGCGGGGTGGTGGCGATCGAGGTGGCCGGGACCGGCGATCCGCCGCTGCGGACCACGTACGAGCCGGTGCGCGCGCTGGTCGCGAAGGACGAGAAGGTGACGGCGGGACAGATCGTGGCGGTCGTGGAGGCGGGGCCTTTCCACTGCGCATCGGGCTGTCTGCACTGGGGACTGCGGCGCGGTGACACATATCTGGATCCGCTGTCGCTGCTGCCGCCGGAGCTGCTGCGACGGGGTCCGTCCCGGCTGCTGCCGGTGTTCGGCGTGCCGGAGCCCCGGCCCTCGGCCGAGGGGGCCGGGGACGGACTCGCCGCCCCCGGCGTTCTGCTCGCCGTTGCCGCGGTGCGGCCCCGACGTCAGTCCTGTACGCCCTGTACGCCTCGCAGGACCATGGCGACGGCGGTGTCCGCGATCACGCCCGGCTCCTCCGCCACGCCGAGTTCGATACGCCGCACCGCGGCGTCCACCGAGCCCTGCAGCAGCATCGCCGCCAGCCTCGGCTGCTCGTGGCCGAGGTCGCCGAGAGCCTCGACGATCATGGTGATCAGCCCGCCGTGCGCGGCCCGGATCTTCTCGCGTGCGCCCGCGTCCAGCTCGCTCGCCGAGATCGCGACGACGGCACGGTGGCGGCGGTCCCCGACGAGGTCGAGCTGTCGGCGTACGTAGGCCTCGATCTTCCCCTCGGGCGTGGTGGCCTGCTCCATCGCGTTCTCGACCTCGGCCGCCCAGACGGGGAAGTCGACGGTGCAGAGCTCTTCGACGACGGCCGCACGGGAGCGGAAGTACTCATAGACGGAGGACCGGGCGAGGCCCGTGCGTTCGGCGAGGGCGGGGAAGGTCAACGCCTCCGTACCGCCCTCGGACAGCAGGGAGCGGGCGGCGTCCAGGAGGGCGCCGCGCTGCATGGTCCGGTGCTCGGCCACCGAGGCCGCTCGAATCCTGGGCACGCATCCACTCTACGGCGACCGGTGTTCGAGAGGGCGCTTGCGGCCCCGATCGGTGACCGAAGCAGCCATGACGGCACCGGCCACCGGTGGTATCAGCGTCCGGCGTCGGCCAGTTTCGCGCGCAGTTGCAGCACCGATTTGGTGTGGATCTGGCTCACACGGCTCTCGGTCACCCCGAGCACATTGCCGATCTCGGCAAGGGTGAGGCCCTCGTAGTAGTAGAGCGTGACGACTGTCTTCTCGCGCTCCGGAAGCGTATTGATCGCCCGGGCGAGCAGCCGTCTGAGCTCACGGTCCTCGGCGACCTCCACCGGATTGTCGGCGGCGGTGTCCTCCAGCGTGTCCATCAGGCTCAGCCGGTCACCGCCCTCGCCGCCGACATGCAGCAGCTCCTCCAACGCGACCACGTTCGCCAGCGACAACTGGCTGAAAACCGCGTGCAGTTCCTCCAGTGCGATGCCCATCTCCGCGGCGACCTCCGGCTCGGAGGGGGTACGCCGCAGCTGCGCCTCCAGCGTGGCATAGGCGCGTTCCACGGCCCGTGCCTTCTGGCGCACCGAGCGGGGAATCCAGTCCAGCGCGCGGAGTTCGTCGATCATCGCGCCACGGATACGGGTGATCGCGTACGTCTCGAACTTGATCGCGCGCTCGATGTCGAACTTCTCGATCGCGTCGATCAGCCCGAACACCCCTGAGGAGACGAAGTCCGCCTGTTCGACATTGGAAGGCAGGCCCACACTCACCCGGCCCGCGACGTACTTCACCAACGGCGAGTAGTGCAGGATCAGCTGCTCCCGCAGCCGCTCGTCGCCCGTGGACTTGTATGAACGCCACAACTCGTCGAGCGAGGAGGGGGCAGGGGGGCGCACAGTGCCACGCGCAGCCGGTGGTACTGCCGCGCGGTCAGACCCGGAGGTGTGCTGGGGCATGTGGTGCCTTGAGCCGTTCTGCTGTGAAGTGCTGGGGGACTTGTGTCTGAGTCGGAATCCTTGTGAGCGTAGCGTGACTGAGGCGTCGCGGTCCGCGCAGGACAGTGGATCGGCGCTGTGCGATTCCGGCCGGTCGAACATGACTGAGGTCCGGGGCCGTCGCCGCGTGCGCCGGCCCCGGAGGCGTCGCTGAAGGATCCGCCGAGGTCATCGGCATCACCTTTTCACCCGAATGCTCCAGGTCAAGTACCGCCTCGCCGCGCGTCGCCATTGCATGTCGGTCTCGGCGTCAACCGCCATCCATCGCCATCACGTTCGACGAACTCCAGTGAGTGCAGTTCGTACAGTCTGCCGAGCGCCTCGTCGGTGCTGGTTCCAGCGGCGCGGGCCACATCTCGTCCGCTGACGGCGCCGCGGGACGGCAGCGCGTCGAGGACCCTGGCGGAGACCGCGTCCAGCAGGTCCCTGGGGTGTACGGGGCCGCGTCTGGCCGGAGCGAGTTCGCCGATGTCCCCCACCAGTTCGGCGACTTCGGCGGCATCCGTCACCAGGATGCCCTCCCCGCGGAGGAGTTCATGGACTCCTGCTGACAACCCGCTGGTGGCGGGGCCCGGCACGCCCATGGTGAAGCGGCCGAGCCGCTGCGCGCTGCGTGCGGTGACCAGCGAACCGCTGCGGTATTCGGCCTCGACCACGACCGTCCCGCGCGTCAACGCGGCGATGACCCGGTTGCGGAGAATGAATCTGCTGCGGGTCGGATGATCGGACGGTGGTAATTCGCCGATGACGAGCCCCTGTTCCGCCATGCGTCCGATCAGCTCGGCATGTCCCCGGGGATAGGCGACGTCCACTCCGCAGGCCAGGACCGCCATCGTCGCCCCGTCGACGGCGAGCGCGCCACGATGCGCTGCCCCGTCCACCCCGAACGCCGCTCCCGACACGACCACCCACCCCAGCTCGGCGAGCCCCGCGCCGAGGCTCGCCGCCATATGGGATCCGTACGGTGTGCAGGCACGGGCGCCGACCACGGCGACCGAGCGCAGCGCCCAGAGCCGCAGATCGCGCGGCCCCCGCACCCAGAGGCCGGTCGGCCTGGCGTCTGCCAGGTCGTCGAGCTGGCTGGGCCATTCCCGGTCGCCGGGGCAGATGAACCGCCCGCCGAGCGCGGCTACCGCCGAGAGGTCCCGCTCGGGATCGGCGCTCTCGGCCCGTAACCGGTATCCGTCCAGACGTTTCGGAGTCATTCCGCTCAGCCGCTCCGCGGCCCCGTCCCTGGTGGTGATCCGCCGTATCAGTTCGACGGCACCGCACTCGCGCAGCCAGCGGCCGCCGCGCTCGTCCCCCGGCTCCAGGATGCGGGTCAGCGCGGCCCGCGCCAGCCGTTCCCGATCGCCCACCGCCACCCCCGGTCCCGCGGCGCGTTCCGAGTCCCGCCCCGGCAGGCACCCCGGTTGCTGCCCCTGCCCGGCGTCCGCCCGCGGAGTCATGACGCTCCGGCCTTCGTCAGGGCGCCCCGTGGGATCCCGGTCCGCAGTTCCAGCGCCACCGCGATGTCGGAGGCGTCCGGGCGGTCCGCACCGCGCAGATCGGCGAGCGTCCACGCCACCCTGAGCACCCGGTCCAGGCCCCGTGCGGTGAGCATGCCCCGTTCCATGTCCCGTTCGGCCTCCATGAGCGCGCCCGGTGCCGCGACCAGCCGGGTCCGCAGCTCATGGCCGGGCACCTCGCTGTTGGTGGTCCAGGCGGTGCCGGCCAACCGGTCCGCCGCCCGCGCCCTGGCCTCCCGGACCCGGGCCGCAACAGTGGCCGTCGACTCGCCTCTGCCGCCCTGCCCCATCAGGTCCTGGCGCCTGACCGGGTCGACGAGCACCCGCAGATCCACCCGGTCGAGCAGGGGCCCGGAGAGCCTCGCCTGGTAGCGCCTGACCGTCGACGGCGGGCACTCGCAACCGGCCCCACTGAGGCCGTACCGGCCGCACGGACAGGGATTGGCGGCCAGCACCATCAGAAATCTGGCGGGCAGCCGCACCACCCCGGCGCTGCGTGCCACCACCACATGCCCCGACTCCAGCGGCTGGCGCAGCGCGTCCAGTGCCCGCATGGAAAACTCCGGCGCCTCGTCCAGAAAGAGAATCCCCCGGTGGGCCAGGGAGACCGCACCGGGCCGCGGCAGCCCGTTGCCCCCGCCGACCAGCGACTGCATCGTCGCCGAGTGGTGCGGTGCGCAGTACGGCGCGCGGGTGACCAGCGGTTCCCCCGGCGGCAGAATGCCCGCCACCGAGTGCACCGCGGTGACTTCCAGGGACTCCTTCCTGGTCAGCGCCGGCAGAATCGCCGGCAACCGCTCGGCCAGCATGGTCTTGCCGGCGCCCGGCGGGCCCGAGAGCAGCAGATGGTGACCGCCCGCCGCGGCAACCTCCAGCGCCTTGCGGGGCTTGTCCTGCCCTGCCACGTCCACCAGATCCGGCGGGCTGCCATCACCCTGCCCGGGCACCCGGGCGAGCCCGGTGCCGATACCCGCGCCGGGCACCATCAGCCCGGCCAGCATGGTGTCGGGGCGCCCTTCGTCGTGAGCCTCCCGCTCGTCCGGCACCGGCTCGTCGCAGAGCACCGCGATCAGCTGCCGCAGGCTCCGTACCCCGAGGACCGAGACCCCGGGCACCAGCGCCGCCTCCCCCGCAGTCTGCTCGGGCACGACGACCTGGCGGTACCCGGACTCCGCCGCGGCGAGGACGGCGGGCAGCACGCCGCGTACCGGCCGCACCCGGCCGTCCAGTCCGAGCTCACCGATCATCACCACATCGGCGATGGACGCCGGGTCGATCCGCTCGGCCGCGCCCAGCACCGCACAGGCAACAGCCAGATCGAACCCGGAGCCGCCTTTGGGTACGGAGGCCGGCGACAGGCCCACCGTGAGTTTCTTCTGCGGCCACTCGGCCCCGGAGTTCACGACCGCGGCCCTGACCCGGTCCCGGCTCTCCACCAGGCTCTTGTCCGGCAGCCCCACCAGGGTGAACGCGGCCACCCCCGCCTCCAGGTCCGCCTGGACCTCCACCACCACGCCCTCGACGCCGACGAGCGCCACCGAACACGCCCGGGCGAACCCCATCAGGCCACCCCCCGCGCGTGCTCGGCGACGGGCGCTCCGCGCCTGGGCAGCACCACGCCGATCAAGTCGATCCGGACCCCACCGGGTGGCGGGTCGCCGTGCCGGTGGAGCCAGATCCCGGCCAGCCTTCGCAGCCGCTCCGCCTTGACGGGTGTGACGGCTGCCATCGGATGCTCGAAGGCACCCACCCTGCGGGTCTTCACCTCGCAGACCACGAGTGCGTCGCCGTCCATCGCGACGATGTCGATCTCACCGGCACGACAGCGCCAGTTCCGTTCCAGTACGGACATGCCGGCGTCGGTCAGCAGCCGCGCCGCCAGATCCTCGCCGTACCGCCCGAGTGCCCCCCGTGCGTTCATATCGGCACCACCTCCGGGACCGACTCTGACGCGTTCGGTCCCAGCTGGTGGATCTTGGTGGACAACTCCGGGATTGTGGATAACTCAGCCACCCGGAAGTGGGAATCCATCCCCCTGACGAGCACGTGGAGCAGGCTCAGCCACCCGGAAGTTCGAGATCGCTCTTGTTGAGCTCCTCGATGTTGACGTCCTTGAACGTCAGCACCCGTACCTGCTTGACGAACCGTGCGGGCCGGTACATGTCCCAGACCCAGGCGTCCGCCATCGAAACTTCGAAAAACACCTCGCCCTGAACCGAGTGCACCTGCATCTCGTAGTCGTTGGTGAGGTAGAAGCGCCGTTCGGTCTCGATCACGTATTTGAACAGACCGACGACATCTCGGTACTCCCGGTAGAGCTTCAGCTCCATCTCGGTCTCGTACTTTTCGAGGTCCTCGGCGCTCATTGGCATGTTCCCCTTCAGCCGTGCGTGCCCCCATTGTGCGCCAGGCCCCGGCACCCCTGGGCGCTTAGGCGATTTCGGGGGCCAGAACCAGTGGCGTACGCGGAGGACCCTCGTCGAGCAGCGTGCGCAGCAGCTCGGCGAGTCTGGTCGGGTACACCGTCTCACGCGCCACCGACAGTTCGGCGGAGGTCCACCACCTCAGACCCGCGACGCTGCGCTGCTCCAGCCCGGTCAGCCCACTGGTATCGGTGGCGGTCTGCGTCGTACGTGCCAGGAAGTACCACTCGTCCTGGTTCCAGCGGCGCCCGTCGAACGGGAACGAGCACATCCGCTGCCAGAGCAG
Organism: Streptomyces sp. NPDC048473; assembly: GCF_043200155.1. Taxonomy (NCBI): domain Bacteria; kingdom Bacillati; phylum Actinomycetota; class Actinomycetes; order Kitasatosporales; family Streptomycetaceae; genus Streptomyces; species Streptomyces sp. NPDC048473. The sequence goes on along the minus strand of NZ_JBICXE010000011.1, from coordinate 158,464 downwards.
CGGGCCCAGCTCGACATCGGTGATCCCGGTCTCCTCGGCGAGCTCGCGCAGCGCGGCCCGTTCCCGGGTCTCATCGCCCTCCAGACCGCCTCCGGGGGTGAACCACCAGGTGCTCCCGGGGTCCTCCGGTTCGAACCCATGCATCAGGAGAATGCGGTCGTCAGGGTCCAGGAGCACCACCCGGGCGACCTTCCGCTGCTCAGTGCGCACCGGCAGGCACCCTTTCGCGCCTGTTCCGCGCCGACCGCGCGGACCGTGCCGCGATCGGGCCGGATGCGGCACCGACGAGGATGAGCACCACACCCGCCACCACCGCCCCGAGCTGCAGTCGCAGCGGTCCGGGCGACGACACCCCACCGGGGAAGGAGGCGAAGGCCTGTGGCCGCCCGACCATGCTGCCCAGCGGCCAGGCGATGGCGTCCACCCGGGCCTGCACCGCGCTGCGCGGCACGGAGCCCTGCCCCGGGTCGTCCAGGTGGACCCGGGAGTCCAGCGAGGCGCTGCGCTCGTCGCCGAGCAGAAAGAGCTGCCCCTTGGGAACATCCGCGGTGAAGTCGTTCACCGAGGCGAGGCCCTTGGTCTGCAGATACGGTTCCTCAACGGGTTTGCCGTTGACCGTGAGCCGGCCCTTGTCACAGCAGGCGATCTTGTCCCCGCCGATCCCGACGACCCGCTTCACCATCGGCATGGCGCCCCACACCGGATCGGTGAAGACCACCACGTCTCCCCGGTGCACCTCGCTGCCGTCGATCCGCTGTGCGAGCACCCGGTCACCGGCGTGCACCGTCGGTGTCATCGACTCGGTCGGCACGGTGTACGGCTTGTACACCACGGCCCCCCAGGCGAAGCCACCGAGGAAGAGCACACAGCCGACGGCCACGGCCAGCCCCGACAGCATGCTGCCGAGCCGACCGTGGCCGTCACCCGTACGTCCTGTTCCACTCATCCCAGCGTCCCCCACCTCGGAGATCGACAATCGCTGATCCGAGTCGGCACCCTACCCGGCGGTACGCCCGCTGGTCAGCCTCTTGCGCCGCCACAACACGAGGGGCAGCGCACCGGCTACACCGAGTGCTCCCGGGGCCAGGCCCATCGCCGCGTTGATCCCCGGCTGGTCGAAGGTCTTCGGGACCGGCAGGGTCGCCCAGCGGTTGATCGGCCACGCCACGACGATGGCCCGGCCGACGACCTCGTCGTTGGAGACCGTGCCGCCGCCCGGAAGTTCCTGGTGGTAGCGGGAGTCGAGGGAGTTCTGGCGGTGGTCGCCCATCACCCAGATCCGGCCCTCGGGCACCTTGATCGGGCCGAACGGCTCGTCATTGCAGGGAGTGTTCCCCGGGAAAATGAACGACTGGTCGTCCAGAGCCTTGCCATTGACCATGACCGGGCCGTTCTTCTTGCACTCCACCGTGTCGCCGCCGACCCCGATGACGCGCTTGATCAGGTCCTTCTCCTCGACGGACGGCATCAGTCCGATGAAGCTGAGGAACTTCTGCACCACATTCGGGTTGGGCGTCTGGGTGTCCTCCAGCCAGCCGCCCGGGTCGTGGAAGACCACGACCTCGCCGCGCTCGGGCTCAGCGCCGAACCAAGGGGTCAGCTTGTCGACCAGCACCCGGTCGCCCCGCTGGAGCGTGTTCTGCATCGAGTCCGAGGGGATCGAGAACGCCTGCACCAGAAACGTCTTGATCAGCAGCGCCAGAACCAGCGCGATGCCGATGAGCAGGGGCAGCTCCTTCCAGAAGGAGCGTGGCTTCTTCTGGGACGTACCACCGCCGCTGGGAGAGTCGCCGTCACCCTCCGTGCTGTCCGCCGCCCCGGCGGACTCGATGTTCTCCGGGTTGTCCGGCCGGTCCTCGGGTTCGTCGTGTCCGGATCGTGCGCCGACCGCCAAATCCCCCACATCCACTCCTTACTCCGTGCCACCGCCTGCGCCCTAGCCGGTGCAGGCCCACCACTCCCATAACGAGCGGGAGTTCCGCAGGGGTCGGGAGAGGGATCATTCCGTTGGGATCCTGGTACGACACACTATTCGACGGGCCCGATGCAGCAGGCGACCCGGCGCGCGCGTCCGGAAGCGATCCGAAAGTCGCCGGTTCCTCCAGTTTTCGCCAGTGGGCGAAGGGCCAGACGATCACCACAGCCCGTCCCACGACCTCATCCTCGGAAACCGTGCCGTGTTCCGGCTCGTCGAGGTGATAGCGCGAATCGGCCGAATTGGACCGATGGTCACCCATCACAAAGATGCGGCCGGCCGGAACCTTTACCTCGAATTTGATGAGGGAGGGCGGATTATCGGGATGCAGGTAGGGCTCATCGAGCGGAACGCCGTTGACGGTGATCCGGCCGTCCTTGTCACAGCACTTCACCGTGTCACCGCCGACCGCGACCACCCGCTTGATCAGATCCTGTTCGTCGTCGGACGGCAGCAGCCCGATGAAGGTCAGTGCCTCCTTCACCTGCTTGACGACGACGGGCGGGTCCTTCTTGCCGACGTTCTCCTGCTTCAGCCAGTCACCCGGGTCCTTGAAGACGACGACATCGCCACGCTGGGGCCTGGATCCGAACCAGGGCGTCAGCTTGTCCACGAGCACCCGGTCGCCGATCCTGATGGTCTGCTCCATCGATCCGGACGGGATCACGAAGGCCTGCACCAGGAAGGTCTTGAGGACGAGCGCGATCAACAGCGCCACGGTGATGAGGAGGGGGATCTCCTTCACTGCCGACCTGCGCCGCCGCCGTTTGACCTTACGGGCCAGCTTGCGCCGCTCCGCCCGGGTCGGCAGGGAGCGCGCCGCCGTCGGCCGGCTGCCGGTCGGCAGCGGTATCTCGGGGTCGGACCCGCTCTGCCGCCGCCCGCGGTTACCCATGGGCCCCGCCCGTCGCCCGTACGCCGGCGAAGGCGGCACTGTCCGGCAGCGAGCCCAGCCGGGCCGGCGGCCAGCCGATCCAGTCCACCCTGCCGATCACCATGTCGACCGGGACCATGCCACCGCCCGGTTCTCCCAGGTGGTCACGCGAATCGCGGGAATTGCTGCGGTGGTCGCCCATCATCCACAGCGTGCCGTCGGGGACGATGATGTCGAAGCGCACTGCGGACGGCGCGTCTCCCGGATACAGGTAGGCCTCGTCGACCGGCCGGCCGTTCACCTCGACCTTTCCGCGCTTGTCGCAGCAGACCACCCGGTCGCCTCCCACGCCCACCACCCGCTTCACGTAGTCGGTCTCAGCAGGCTCTGCCAGCCCCAGGGACGCCGCCACACCGTGCAGCAGGCCTGTGACGGGATTCTCCTGGGGAGCTTCCTGCACGAACGATCCGGTGCCGTCGAAGACCACCACATCGCCGCGCTGCGGTACGGAGCCGAAACGGTACGCCAATTTATTGACCAGCACCCGGTCCCCCACCCGCAACGTGGGCTCCATCGAGCCGCTGGGAATCAGGAAGGGCTGCACCACGAAGGCGCTGAGGAGCAGCACGAAGACCGAGCAGACAGCTCCGAGCGCGGCGGTCCGCCGCCACGAGATCGAGGCGGTCAACCGGTCCGGGATACGCGAGGAGCGCGGCCTCTCCTCCGACCCTGCTGCGGGTGCGGAGGAGCGGTCGCGCTCCGAGGGCTTGGCTTCCGTGTCCATCGGGGCCAGAGCTTATCCGGCCGTCCTGTGGACCTGGGAGTTAGCTCAGTTGTCGCGCTTCTCCTTGATCTTCGCGGCCTTGCCGCGCAGCTCACGGAGGAAGTACAGCTTGGCGCGACGGACGTCACCGCGGGTGACGAGCTCGATCTTCTCGAAGATCGGGCTGTGCACCGGGAAGGTGCGCTCGACGCCGACGCTGAAGGAGACCTTGCGGACCGTGAAGGTCTCGCTGACGCCCGAACCCTGGCGACGGATGACTACGCCCTTGAACTGCTGGATACGCGAGCGGTTGCCCTCGATCACTCGGACGTGGACGTTGACGGTGTCACCGGGGCGGAACGCCGGGACGTCGGTACGCAGCGATGCGGCGTTGACGCCATCGAGCAGGGAAGCCATGTTGTCTGCTTTCTTCGCCGATGCCACAGGTCATCGGCGGGAGATAGTAAGGAGATGAGGGTGCTGATCGCGTCGGGCGGGCGTCGTTCCCCCTGTGGCAGGGGCGCACGCCGGACGTACAGCAGCGGCCTATTCTTCCACGGCCTCGGGCCTGCGCCAAAATCGGCCACCGGGCTCCGGCGACCAGCCGAGGATGGAGAGGATCTCACGGTCCTTCTTGTCGAAGCCGCTTGCCTCGCAACGCTCGATGAGATCGGGCCGGTTGAGCGCGGTACGACAGAACGCCTCGTCCCGCCGCCAGCGTGCGATCTTCCCGTGGTGACCGCTGAGCAGGACGTCCGGGATGCCCCTGCCGCGCCACTCGGGCGGCTTGGTGTAGACGGGCCCCTCCAGCAGATTGGCCATCTCGCCGGGGGCGAAGGAGTCGTCCCGGTGCGATTCGGCGTTGCCGAGCACGCCGGGCAGCAGCCGGGCCACCGCCTCCGTGATCACCAGCACCGCGGCTTCCCCGCCGGCCAGCACATAGTCCCCGATGGACACCTCCACGACCGGCATGCGGGTCGCGTACTCGTCCATCACCCGCCGGTCGATGCCCTCGTAGCGGGCCGGGGTGAAGATCAGCCAAGGCCGCTCGGAGAGCTCGACGGCGAGCTCCTGGGTGAACGGACGGCCGCTGGGTGTGGGCACCACGAGCACCGGGGAGTGCGCCCCGGCCTCGTACCCGCCCGCCAGGGCGTCGTCCAGCGCCTCGCCCCACGGCTCGGTCTTCATGACCATGCCGGGGCCGCCACCGTACGGGGTGTCGTCGACCGTGTTGTGCCGGTCGTACGTCCAGTCCCGCAGGTCGTGTACATGCACATCGAGGCGGCCGCGGGTACGGGCCTTGCCGACGAGCGAGACGTTCAGCGGTTCCAGGTACTCCGGGAAGATCGTGACGACGTCGAGGCGCATCAGACGTCCTTCCCGGACTCGGGCGCCTCGTCCCCGTCGCCCTCTTCGTCGTGCGAGGAGGCGATCACGGCCTGGCTCTCGTCGATCAGACCGGGCGGCGGGGTGATCACCGCGCGCTGCTCATCCAGATCGATCTCGGTGACGATCTCCTCGACGAACGGGATCATCACTTCGCTGCCGTCCGGCCGCTCGACGATGAAGAGGTCCTGGGACGGCAGATGCGTGATCTCGGTGATCCGGCCGATCTCGGTGCCGTCGGCAAGGACCACGTCGAGGTCCATGAGCTGATGGTCATAGAACTCCTCGGGGTCCTCGGGGAGTTCCGCCGGGTCGACCTCGGAGATCAGGAGCGTGTTGCGCAGGGCCTCGGCAGCCGTACGGTCGCGTACGCCCTCGAAGCGCAGCAGCAACCGTCCGCTGTGCACCCGGCCGGTCTCGATCGTCAGCGGTCCGGCGGTGGCCGGTTCGGTGGCGAGTACGGCCCCGGGCGCGAGCCGCAGCTCCGGCTCGTCCGTACGCACCTCGACGGTGACCTCGCCCTTGATGCCATGGGCACGGCCGATCCGCGCGACTACCAACTGCACCTTGTGTCTCTCCTGTCATACGACGACGGGCCGGGGCGGGCGCATGGCCCTCCCCGGCCCGTGCCGGTGTTCAACTCTGTCAGCGAACCTGATCCACATCGACGAGGTCGACGCGGATACCACGGCCGCCGATGGCGCCCACGACGGTACGCAGTGCGCGTGCGGTGCGGCCGTTGCGGCCGATCACCTTACCGAGGTCATCGGGGTGAACCCGGACCTCGAGCACGCGACCACGGCGCAGGTTGCGCGAGGCGACCTGCACATCGTCGGGGTTGTCGACGATGCCCTTCACGAGGTGCTCGAGAGCCTCCTCGAGCATGCTCAGGCCTCGGTCGACTCGGCGGACGCAGCCGCGTCAGCAGCCTCGTCCGCCTTCTTGTCGGACTTCTTCGCCTTCTGCGTGATGGCCTCGCCCTTGGACTCCTCGCCGGTGTCCTTGAGCAGGGCCTCGAACAGGGCGCGCTTGTCAGCCTTGGGCTCCGGCTGCAGCAGCGGCGCGGGGGCCGGGAGACCCTTGTGGGCCTGCCAGTCACCGGTGAGCTTCAGGATCGCGAGAACCGGCTCGGTCGGCTGGGCGCCGACGGACAGCCAGTACTGCGCACGCTCCGAGTTGACCTCGATGCGCGAGGGGTTCTGCACCGGGTGGTACAGGCCGATCTCCTCGATGGCCCGGCCGTCACGGCGGGTACGGGAGTCGGCGACGACGATGCGGTAGTGAGGCGAACGGATCTTGCCCAGACGCTTCAGCTTGATCTTGACTGCCACGGAAGTGGTGTCTCCTGGTCTATGACGTGGTTGGGCACAACGAAGATGCCACGTGGGGTTGCGGTACTCGGGTGCCCGATGGACGCGTCAGCCGGAGGAGAGAGGGGTCCTATGCGACTGTCGAGTACAGCTAGCCATTGTGCCACACCACATCGGGTCACCCCACCGCGACCGCGGCTTCCGGGATACGGAACGGCTTTCCGCAGCCACCGCAGACGATCGGCGCCTGCGCCAGGACCGACGGGACGACGCGCACATTGCGTCCGCAGTCGCAGACGGCCTTGACGCGGACGCCTCCGCCGGAGGAGCCGTGCCGGGCAGCCGGGCCGCGGAAGGAACGCTTGGTGTCGGCGGCGGTGGCGACCGTATGCGCCTTGAGGGCGCGCTGCAGCCGCTCGATCGTCGGGCGGTACCTGCGCTTGGCCTCGGGATTGAGCGTGACCAGCGAGAAGCCACTGCTGGGGTGGGGCTCCTCGGCATGGTCGAGGCCCAGCTCCTCGGCGATCGCGAGGAATCGACGGTTGTGGTAACGGCCGGCCCGAGAGGTGTCGCGGACACCTCTCGCGGCGGCGATGCCATGGACTGCCTCGTGCAGCAGTCGTTCGAAGGAGAGCTCGGCGCCACAGGCGGACGAGGACTCTCCGATCAGGGACTCGGGCGCGGCTAGATCCGGCAGCTCGGGGTGGTACCGCTGAATGTCGGCCCACGCCTGTGCCAGCTCTGCGGCAAGTACAGGTGGTGTCGTGCTCACGTCGTGACAACGAGCGCGAGTGCCCCGGTGTTCCGATTCCGGGCCATCCCAAATAATTTGCACGTACCAGTCAGTTGCCGTTGATGCGTCCTGACGAGGGCGGGTGCGCAGATCTGCGGAGAAGTCTCACAGCTCACACCAAGGTGGTACGTAGCGCCCCGTACGCCCGGACGCGTAGGCGGCAACCGTAGGCCGCGGTGCCGAGCGGCCACGCGTCAGTAGGCGCGGGCCACCAGGGCGACAGTACCGGGGGTGTCGTCCGCGTCCGGTACCGACCCGTCCTCGGCGACCAGGCACCGTACGGACACCCCGTGCTCCGCGAGCCGGGCTTCCCCCGCCGGGCCGAGGGCCGACCAGGCGATGCGCGCCCAGCCGCCCGCGGCCGCCGCCTCCACGGCGTCCGCGACGGACGCGGCCTCACTGGTGGAGGACTCGCGCCGGCTCCGGGACTCCCTCAGCAGCGTCGCCTGGTCCTCCTCAAGGACCGCCGGAAGCAGCGCGGGCAGGGCCTCGATCGCGACCGGCTCCTTCCCGCCGGGGATGCGCCGGGCCAGCATCGCGGTGCCGTGCTCCAGATCGCGCGGGCCGACCTCGATCCGTACCGGCACGCCCTTGAGCTCCCAGTCGACCGCGCGGCGCCCGAACGGGGTGTCGGTGCGGTCGTCGACCTCGGCCCTGACCCCCGCGGCGCGCAGCCGCTCCCCGATGGACCGGACCGCGGTCAGCACCGCTTCGTCCCCCTTGACCGCGAGGACGACCGCCTGGACGGGTGCGAGCCGGGGCGGCACCCGGAGTCCGTGATCGTCGCCGTGCGCCATGATCAGACCGCCGACCATGCGGGTCGACGAGCCCCACGAGGTCTGCCAGACGAGCTCCTGCCTGCCTTCCCTGGACAGGAAGCGGGTGTGGAAGGCCTTGGCGAAGTTGGTACCGAGCTCATGGCTCGTACCCATCTGCAGGGCCTTGCCGTCCCGCATCATCCCTTCGAGCGTCAGGGTGTTGACGGCCCCGGCGAACCGCTCGGCGGGGCTCTTGCGGCCGAGGACCACATCGATGCCCAGCACGTTGACCATGAAGTCGGCGTAGACGTCCCGGTGGATGTACGCGGCGTACTCCCGGGCCTCCTCGTAGGTGGCGTGGGCGGTGTGGCCCTCCTGCCAGAGGAATTCCGTCGTACGGAGAAAGATCCGCGGGCGCATCTCCCAGCGCACGACGTTCGCCCACTGGTTGATCAGCAGCGGCAGATCCCGGTAGCTCTGCACCCACTTCGAGAAGTACTCGTTGATGATCGTTTCGGACGTCGGCCGCACCACCACGGGCTCTTCGAGCTCTTTTCCGCCGGCGTGGGTCACGATCGCGAGCTCCGGCGCGAAGCCCTCGACGTGCTCGGCTTCGCGTGTCAGGTAAGACTGGGGGATGAAGAGCGGGAAGTAGGCGTTCCGGGCGCCCGCCTGTTTGATACGGGCATCCATCTCCTGCTGCATCCGCTCCCACAGGCCGTATCCGTACGGCCGGATGACCATGGTGCCGCGCACCGGACCGTTGTCCGCGAGTTCGGCCTTGTTGATCAGATCCTGGTACCAGCGGGGAAAGTCCTCGGCCTGGGGCGTGAGAACGGGTGCCTTTGCCATGGCGCGCATCGTACGGCGACACCGCCCACCACACAGGGCGACGGGCCCTGCTTCCACGGGCCGTCCCCACGGGCGCACCACCGGAGCACGCAAGCATTGCCATCAGACCCCTGGACGCGGGCGCGGATGCGGAGTTCTCTGACATACGGGGGGAGCGGGCGCATACGCGCAGGGGGGAGCATCCACTCGGGCACGACCGATCGGACACGACCGACCTCTCGGCGGATTGGGGCGCTTCCATGACACCAACGCTCGTCCGGCACCACAGCTACGCGGACACGACCACCCCGGTGGAATCCGGTAACCGTGCCCGGGACTGGGCCGAGATCCAGGAGCGGATGCTCGCACCGCTGTACGAAGCGGTGTACGAGCGGCTCGAAGTGGGAACCGGCACCCGGCTGCTCTCCCTCGGCTGCGGCTCCGGCCTCGCGCTGCTGATCGCGGCCGCGCGCGGGGCGCGCGTCACCGGCGTCGACACCGACCCCGAACGGCTGGCGCTCGCCCGGACCCGGCTGCTGCCCGATCCGGGGAGCGGCACCGGACCGTCGGCCGGGCCTCCGCGGCTCCTCGACGGCGATCCGTCCGCGGCCGCTCCGGCCGACGGCACGCCGTACAACCTGCTCACCGCGTTCACCCCGATCGGCTGCTCGTCCGGCGACGGGGAGGGGCTCGTGGACGCGCTGCGGTCGGCCGTACCGCTGGCCGCCCGGGGCAGCACGGTCGTACTGACCGGGTGGGGTCCGCCGGAGCGGTGTGCGACGGCGCCGGTGCTGCGGGTGGCAGGCCGGCTCTCCGACGGGGCGCGGACGCCGCGCACGGGAGGCTGGCGACCGTCGAGCCGGGACGACCTCGAAGAGGTGGCGTTCCGGGCCGGTCTGAAGCCGGACGGCTCGGGCCGGGTGGCGTGCCCGTTCGGGTACGCGGACATGGACAGTGCGGTACGGGGGCTGCTGTCGACGCAGCTCTTCGATACGGCGGTACGGGAGACGGACCGGAACCAGGTGGAGAAGGAGGTTGCGGAGGCCCTGCATCCGCACCGGCGCCGGGACGGCACGATCTGGATGCCGAACGTCTTCCGTTATCTCGTGTGCACCATCTGAGTCCGGTGTGACAGGCAGCCGCTACTTGCCCGGGCGGGTGATGCCGGCCGCCCGGTAGGCCGCGGCCTCCTCCAGCGTCTCGTTCTCCAGCAGTGCCGCGGCCAGCGAGTCCAGCCTGTCCCGGTTCTCGCGCAGGAGCCGGCACGCCACCTCGTAGCACTCGTCGACGATGCGCCGCATCTCGCCGTCCACCGCGTCGAGCGTCGCGGGGGCCGCAGAGAGTCCGTACGCCTGCTGGGCATCGCTCGGGATCGCCGTCAGCCTGCCCACCTTGTGACTCATGCCCCAGCGGCCGACCATGCCGCGGGCCAGGTTGGTGACCTGTTCCAGGTCGCTCTCCGCGCCGGTGGTGACCACGCCGAAGACCACCTGCTCGGCGGCCATGCCGCCGAGCGCACCGATGATGCGGCCGCGCAGATACTCCTCGGTGTACGCGTACTTGTCGGCGTCCGGCGTCGAGAGGGTGACGCCCAGGGCCCGGCCGCGCGGCACGATGGTGACCTTGCGGACCGGGTCGGCGCCCGGCTGGAGCATGCCGAGCAGGGCGTGCCCGCTCTCGTGGTACGCGGTCCTGCGGCGCTCCTCGTCGGACATGACCAGCGAGCGTTCCGCCCCCAGCTGGACCTTCTCCAGTGCGTCCGAGAGATCGGACTGACTCACCTCGGACTGCCGGCGTTTGACGGCGAGCAGCGCGGCCTCATTGGCCAGGTTGGCGAGATCGGCGCCGGTCATTCCGGGGGTCGTACCGGCGACCTGGGCCAGGTTCACATCCTGGGCGAGCGGGATCTGCCGGGTGTGGATCTCCAGGATCGCCTCCCGGCCGCCCCTGTCCGGCGGGCTGACCTGAACGATCCGGTCGAAGCGGCCGGGCCGGGTGAGGGCGGGGTCGAGGACGTCGGCGCGGTTGGTGGCAGCGAGGACGACGACGCCCTCCGAACCGGAGAAGCCGTCCATCTCGGTGAGGATCTGGTTGAGCGTCTGCTCGCGCTCGTCGTGGCCGCCCATACCGGAGCCGCCGCCGCGGGCCCGGCCGATGGTGTCGATCTCGTCGATGAAGACGATGGCGGGGGCGACCTTGCGCGCCTCCGCGAAGAGTTCCCGCACCCGGCTCGCGCCGACGCCGACGATCATCTCGATGAACTCGGAGGCCGAGGCCGAGAAGAACGGCACCCCGGCCTCACCCGCGACGGCCCGTGCGAGCAGCGTCTTGCCGGTGCCGGGCGGTCCCGCGAGGAGCACTCCCCCGGGCATCCGGGCGCCCATCTTCCGGTACGCCTGCGGGTTCTTCAGGAAGTCCACGACGTCGTTCAGCTCGCCCTCGACCTCGTCGATCCCGGCCACATCCTGGAAGGTGGTGCGCTTTCCGCCCTCCAGCTCGACGGGTTTGGGCGGGGCCTTGCGCCCGAAGCCGCCCATCCCGCCGCCCATGCCCCTGGACATCCGCCGGGCGATGAACACCCAGAGCAGGACGAGCAGCAGCATCGGGGCCAGCGAGATCAGCAGATTGGCGAGGAAACTGCGCTGCTGGACGACCGGCTCCGCGGTGACCGTGACATCGTCCTTGACCAGTTCGGCCCAGAGGTTGTCGTCCGCGAAGGCGGGCCGCTGAGTGACGAACTTGGCGTATTTGTCGTCGCTCCCCGGGACCTTCGCCTCCTTCTTGAGCTGCCCCTGGATGGCATCGCCCTTGGAGTAGATCTTGGAGACATTGCCCGCGGTGACCTGCTTGCTGAACTCCGTGTACGCGATCGTCCGCTCCTCCTCCCCGTTGAAGAAGGACAGCACCAGATTGGCGATCAGATAGACGGCGAGCGCGGTCAGCAGCAGACCGCCCCAGCCTCCCGGCATCTTCCGGCCCGGCGGCGGAGGCGGCGGGGCGCCCTCGGAACGCCACGGCTGATCGGTTCGATCGCGGGGAGGTACGGGGTTGGTCACGCGCGCTCCTCTGCCGACAACCAGTGAATGTGACATTAGATGAGAAATCGACCCAAAGCCCCCCGTGGGCCCATCCAGTGGGCCCACGGAGGGAAGCGGAACCCGGCGGATCAGCTTCTTGTCAATATCCAGAATCCTGTTTACTGTTTGATTCGTGAACGATTTCGATGACCGTTTCCTCACTCGAAACGGCCTCGCCGCCCGGCAGCTCGCCGTCCTGCTGCTCAACCATGAGCCGGACACCCGCCTGCCCCGCGTGCGCGACTTCGCCGAGGAGCTGGGCTGCGGAAACGGGACCGTTCAGGCGGCCCTGCAGCTGCTGGAGGATTCCGGGGCGATCGAGACGACCGCCCGCGGCCATCTCGGCACATTCCTTGTCCGCTCGGACCGCTCCATCCTCTGGCGGCTGTCCGGACTCGGCACACTGCTCGCCGCGATGCCGCTCCCGTACTCACGCAGGTACGAAGGTCTGGCGACCGGGCTGCGCAGCGCCTTCGAGGAGGCGGGCGCCCCGTTCGCGATCACCTTCATGCGGGGCGCCGGAGCCCGTACGGCCGCCCTGCTGGAGGGCAAGGTCGACCTCGTCGTCCTGTCCCGCTTCGCGGCCGACCAGCTGATCGCCGAGCACCCGGTGGAGCTCGTCGCCGACCTCGGCCCCGCCACCTACGTCGGCGCGCACGGCATGCTGCTGCGGCACGGCGTCGACCCGGACTCCCCCGGGCTGCGGGTCGCGGTCGACCACGCATCCGAGGATCTGCGGATGCTCGTGGAACGGGTCTTCGCCGGCCGGAAGGACATCGAGTGGCTGGAGGTCTCGTACATGCAGCTGCGCGATCTCTTCGCCCGCGAAGAGGTCGACGCCACCGTCTGGAACCTGGACGAGGTGCAGGACCGGATCGGGCTGGGCGTCGATGTGCTCCCGCTCGGCGACGAGGTCACCCGGGAGCTGTCACTGCGCAACTCCAGCGCTGCCGTCATCGGCCGTACCGACGGGGCGAAGGCCCTCGCTGCGGTCCGGGACTCACTCGATCTGTCCCTGGTGACCCGGCTGCAGAGCGAAGTACTGCGGGGCGAGCGCGTGCCCTCGTACTGACCGGCGGGTCCGGTGACGGAGATCTCGCCCGCGCGGGACGCCGTCGATATCAAAATACAGAATCCTGGTTACTGTTGATTTTAGGAGAACCGTCATGGACGACCAGCTCGCACTGCGGATCCAGCTCTTCCGCGAAGGCGGTCAGGTCCGGCCCGAGGTGGCCGACTTCGTCACCGCCGAGCTGACCGCCCTCGAAGCCGACGGCCGCACCGTCACCGAAGCGACTGCGGGCATGCTGACCAGCCATCTGATGATGGCGCTCACCCGGCTCCTCGACGGCGAACCGATCGAACAGTTCCTCACCGACGACCAGGTCGCCGCCGAACTGGCCGGACACCCCGACGCCGTCGAACGCGCCCGCGCCGTATCCGCGCGGGCCGAGCGGGAGCTGGGCGCCGCGCTCCCCGACTCGGAGATCAACTTCCTCGGCATGCACCTCGCCGTACTGGGCCGGCAGTCACCGGCCACCCCCGCTTCCTGACCGCTCCCGGCACGCGGAACAGACACCTCCCGGCGCGCAGAGACAGACACACAGAGAGAGAAGAGACAGCCATGACGAAGATCCTCACCGGTGGAGTCGGCAAGGTCGAGGTCACCCAGACCATCGGCAAGCTCGGGATCGACTCCCTCGACGTCGTCACCTCCAGCGACATGGACGCCGCGATGAAGCTCCGTGTCGGACAGGCCGACTACTACCTCGGTACGTGCCGCACCGGCGCCGGTGCCTCCCTCGGCGTCCTCGTCGGCCTCATGGGCAGCGCCGCCTGCCACACCTTCGGCCGCAGCGTGCCCACCGAGGAGGAGATCACCGCCCTGATCGCCGACGGCAAGAAGGTCTTCGGCTTCTCGATGGACCAGATCGACGCCATCGCCCCACTCATGGCGCGCGCCATCGCCGCCCGCGGCTGATCCGGCCGCCTCTCTCCCTCATCCCGGGCACGAAGGAGTGATTCGTGAGCACCACACTCGCCGCAGGTACCAGCCTTGATTTCACGCTGGCCCAGCAGCTGACCGTGATAGCCCTCTGTGCGCTGACGGCGTACATCTCGCACATGGCTCTGGCCGTCTTCAACGACGGTGTACGTCCGTTCCTGCTGGACTTCGTCCAGGGGCGCACCACCCGCAGCGCGACGACGGCGGTCTCCTTCGGCCTCTCCGCCGGGTTCATCTTCGGACTCGGCGCCCCGATGGCACTCTCCACCGGTGTGCTCAACCCGTGGCTCGTCTTCCTGCCCACCGACATCCTCGGCATGCTGGCGCCGAAGAAGTGGCTCGCGCCGATCCTCGGCGGCGCCTGGGGCGCGGTCGTCGTCTTCGGACTGAAGGGTGCCAACAACGTCGCACACGACCTGCCCGTCGACTTCATCACCGCCATGCAGCAGATGTCGACGCCGATCCTCTTCCTCTTCACGCTGTTCCCGGTGCTCGCCATCACCAAGCAGTTCGGCCGCAAGTGGGGTGGCACCGCGGGGGGTCTCGAACTCGCGCTGGTCGTCCTCACCATGAAGGTCTGGCCGAAGATGTTCGCCGGGGCGCTGGCCATGGCCGTCGGCGTGCTGATGCTGATCGCCCTGGCCATCGCCAAGGACATGAAGCAGCGCAAGGCCGACCGGGCCGCGGGCGTCACCGAGGTCGTCCTCGAGGACGACCCGATGGCCTCGCTCTTCAGCGCCAGCGCGGCCCGCCTGCGCAAGTACCTCCCGCTGTTCATGGTGCTCGGCGCCGGAGTCTGCGTGCTGGCCCAGATGCACATATTCGGCGGCGGCGAAGCGACCAGCTTCCTGATCGCCAAGGGGCAGTACTCCGAGGCCGCCCAGGTCGACTTCTACCGGGTCTTCGGCTTCATCCCGCTGATCGCGACGACCGCGCTGGCCTCCGGCGCGTACGGCATCGCGGGATTCACGCTGGTGTACCCGATCGGCTATCTGATGCCGAACCCGTTCCTGGCAGCGGTCGTCGGCGCCGTCGTCTTCGCCGCCGAGGTTCTGGCCCTCTCGTACATCGGCAAGGTCCTCGGCAAGCTTCCCAGCGTCCGTGACTCCTCGGAGCACCTGCGCAGCGCGATCGGCGACACCCTGCAGCTCGCGATCCTCTTCGGCTCGCTGATGGCCGCCAACGCCATGGGCGGCGGGCTCGGCATCCTCGTCGTCGGCGGGCTCTACCTGCTGAACGAGGCGATGGGCCGGCCGGTCGTGAAGATGGCCGCCGCTCCCGCCGCGGTGATCGTCGGCGGCATCCTCCTCAACGTCCTGTACTGGCTCGACCTGTTCACCCCGATCAAGGGCTGAGGCCGGGTACGTACACGAAGAAGGAACCCCCCACGATGAACCACCCCGCACCGCACAACCTGCGCACCGTCGTCGGCGACCTCGCGGCCGATTCCGTGGCCGGCCCCGCCCTCGCCCATGAGCACCTGGTCCTCGACCTGGACCACAGGGGCGACGGCGCGGCCGTCCTCGACCCGGGCCGCCACTCCGCGGCCGTCACCGCGGAGCTCGCCGCCCTGCGCGCCGAGTTCGGTCTCTCCCTCGTCGTGGAACTGACCTGCCGCGGTATGGGCCGCGACGTCCGCGCCCTGGCCCGCATCGCCCGGGACGCACAGATCGCCGTCGTCGCCGCGACCGGCTGGTACTACGAACCGTTCCACACCCCCGAGATCGACGACAGCAGCATCGAAGAGCTCACCGGCACCCTCGTCCGGGAGATCGACGGCGGTATCGGCGCCACCGGCATCCGCCCCGGTGTCCTCGGCGAGATCGGCAGCCACGGCGACACCCCGACCGCGCCCGAGGCCAAGGTGCTGCGCGCCAGTGCGCGGGCCGCGCTCGCCACCGGCCTCTCCGTCGCCACCCACGCCCAGCTCGGCCGTGGCGGAATCGTCCAGCTGGAGCTGCTGACCGGCGAGGGCCTGCCGGCCCACCGCATCAGCATCGGCCACCAGGATCTGCTCGACGACCCCGCCGTCCACAAGGAGCTGGCGGCGAGCGGGGCGTACGTCGCGTTCGACACCGTCGGCAAGGACGGCTACCGGAGCGACGACACCCGGCTGCGACTGCTGCTCGCCCTCGTCGAGGCCGGGCACGCCGACCGGGTGCTCCTCAGCTGCGACATCTCCCGCCACGGCTACCTGCTCGGCGAGGGCGGCCAGGGGTACGGACATCTCTTCCGGAGCTTCCTTCCCAAGGCCCGTGCGGCCGGTGTCGACGACGACCTGATCGACCTGATGACCCGCCGTAATCCGCTGCGCTTCCTGACCGGCGCAAGCGTGGAGGAGATCCGAGCATGAGCCCCGCACTTCCGCAGACCTTCCCGCTCGCGACGGTGGAGCTGGACGACGCGATCGCCAGACAGTTCCGGCTCCTGGAGGCCACCGCCGCGCACTTCGAAGGCCCCCAGCTCTTCGAAGCGGACGCCGGAGTCGTCCCCGGTCTCGGCCGCCCCCGTACCACCGCCCGTGTCGAAGCCGTACTCGCGGACTTCTTCGGCGCGCAGGACGCCGCCTTCGTCCAGGGCGCGGGCACCGGCGCGATCCGCGCGGCCCTGGGCGCCGCCGTGCGGGCGGGCGACCCGCTGCTCATCCATCGGGCCCCCGTCTACCGCACCACCGAGGTCACGTTGCGCGGCATCGGTGTGCGGACCGTGGAGGTCGACTTCAACGACGCGCGGGCGCTGCGCGAGGCCCTGGAGTCCGGCCGGTTCCGATGGGCCTACGTCCAGCACACCCGGCAGCGGCTCGCCGACTCGTACGACCCCGCGGAGGTCCTCGCCGCCTGCCGGGCCGCCGGAGTCCGCACCCTCGTCGACGACAACTACGCCGTCATGCGCACCCCCGCCGCGGGAGTGGAGCTCGGCGCCGACGCCTCCTGCTTCTCCCTGTTCAAACTGCACGGCCCCGAAGGCGTCGGCATCGTGGTCGGCGCCCGCGATCTGGTCGGGCACATCCGCCGCGACAACTACTCCGGCGGCGGTCAGGTCCAGGGCCATCAGGCGCTCGACGCGCTGCGCGCCCTCACCCACGTACCGGTCATGTGGGCCGTGCAGTCCCGGGTCGGCGCCGAGGTCGCCGAGCGGCTGGCCGCGGGCGAAGTGGACGGCGTCTCGGAGGTACGGATCGCCAACGCCCAGGACCGCTGCCTGCTCGTCCGCCTCGACCGGCCGGTCGCGAAGGAACTGCCCGCCGTCGCCGCCCGCTTCGGAGCCGCTCCCTACCCCGTCGGCTCCAACTCACGCTACGAGATCGCGCCGCTCTTCTACCGGATGTCCAGCTCCGCCCTGGACGACTCCCCCGAGCTGGCCGACTGGACCGTACGCATCAACCCGATGCGGGCGGGCGCGGATCTCGTCATCGACATCCTGCGCCGCTCGCTCGACGCGCTGAACGACCCGAAGGACGACTGACCGTGTTTCTCGACACCGTGCTCACCCGCAACCCCGAGCTCGTCGACGCCGCGGCCACCCTTCACCGGCGCGGCGAGATCCCGCCCGACACCTATGTGATGGACCTCGATGCCGTGGAGGCCAACGCCGCGCTGCTGGCGGCCGAGGCCGAACGGGTCGGCATCGGCCTCTGGTTCGTCGTCAAACAGCTGGGCCGCAACCCCGAGCTGATCAGGGCCATCGCCCGGCACATCCCCAGGTTCGCCGCGATCGACCCGCCCGAGGCCCGCACGCTGCACGCCACGGGCGCACAGGCCGGCAACCTCGGCCACCTGGTACAGATCCCCCGCCGCGCACTGCCCGAAATGCTGGCCTGGCGCCCCGAGACCGTCACCGTGTTCGATCTCGCCAACGCCCGGGCCGTGTCCGAGACCGCCCGGCGGCTCGGCTTCGTCCAGGACGTTCTCGTACGTCTCGAAGGCGCCGAGGGCACCGTCTACCCCGGCCAGGAGGGCGGCGTCCCGCTGAGCAGTCTCGACGCCTTCGCCGAGGCCGCCGAACAGCTGCCCGGCATCCGGATCGCGGGCGTCACCGCCTTCCCCTGCGTCCTGTGCGACCCGGCGACCGGCATCCCCCGCGCCACCCCCAGCTTCGCGCTCGCCCTCAAGGCCTGCGAAGTCCTGGCCGCCCGGGGCCACGAGCACCTCAAACTGAGCGCCCCCAGCGCCACCTCGATGGCCTCCCTCCCCCTGCTCGCCGAACTCGGCGCCACCCACGGCGAACCCGGCCACGCCCTCACCGGCACCACCCCGCTGCACGCCCTCGACCCGCAGCAGCCCGAGAAGCCCGCGTACGTGTACGTCAGCGAGATCGCCCACACCCTCGACGACGGCCGCCCGGCGATCCGCGGCGGCGGCTTCTACGCCCGGTCCCACATCCGCAGCGCCCTGCTGCCGCGCACCGGCGCACGCCTCGGCGTGCAGGACGCGCCCGCCGAGAACATCGACTACTACCGGCTGCTCGACGCTCCCGCCGACAGCCGGGACGTCCGGCTCGGCGACACCGCGCTGCTCGCCTTCCGTACCCAGATCTTCGTCACCCGCTCGACCGTCGCCGTCGTCTCCGGACTCGCCTCCGGCTCTCCCCGGCTGAACGGGCTGTACGACGCCCAGGGCCGGGCCCTGTAAGGCCGACCCCTGAATAGGAGGCACCCATGGCCAAGACCGTCATCGTCGTCATCGACGGATTCGGCATCGGCGCCATGCCCGACGCGGGCACCCTGCGCCCCGGCGATCTCACCGCCGACACCTGCGGACACGTCCTCGACCACTGCCGCGCGGCCCTCGGCCGGCCGCTGCGCCTGCCGGTGCTCGGCGCGCTGGGTCTCGGCCTGGTCCACCCGCACCCGGACCTCGCCCGTCGTACCCATCTGCCCGTCTCCGCCGGCCGCGCCGCGCTCGGCTACCCCGGCGCCGACACCTTCGCGGGCCACCAGACGATGATGGGCGCCGACTTCAGCCGGGTCACCGTGGCCCGGCTCGCCGGCCATCTGGCCGAGGTGGCCGCAGCCCTCGAAGCGGCCGGCCACCGCGTCGAACCGCTGGACGGCAAACCCCTCCTCGTCGTCGACGGCACGGTCCTCGTCCACGACAACCTGGAGGCCGACCCCGGGATCAACTGGAACGCCTCCGGCCGCCTGGAGGACCTGTCCTTCGACGGGCCGGGCGGGATCCTCTCCATCGCCCGTACCGTCCGCGCGGTCGCGCCCGTCGCCCGGGTCATCGCGGTCGGCGGCCACGCGGACGGTCCACTGAGGCAGTTCGTGCGCCCCGGCGATGCGGGAACCGTCGGCCTCGACACCCCCGCCACCGGCTTCTACCGCAACGGCGGCCTGGAAGTTCAGCACCTGGGCGCCGGGCTCGACCACACCCGCCAGCTCCCCGATCTGGCCGCCCGCGCCAGCATCCCGGTCACCCTGGTGGGGAAGGCCGCCGACATCCTGGCGTGCGATGCGGCGCGGCGGCACCCGGCCGTGAAGACCGCCGACGTGCTCTCGTACACCCTCGAAGCGGTACGCGCCCCCGGCGACGCGCTCGTCGTCGCCAACGTCCAGGAGACCGACCTGGCGGGGCACCAGCAGGACACCGGGCGCTACGGACACCTCCTGGAACAGGTGG
Source organism: Streptomyces sp. NPDC048473 (assembly GCF_043200155.1). Taxonomy (NCBI): domain Bacteria; kingdom Bacillati; phylum Actinomycetota; class Actinomycetes; order Kitasatosporales; family Streptomycetaceae; genus Streptomyces; species Streptomyces sp. NPDC048473. The sequence continues at coordinate 139,071 of NZ_JBICXE010000011.1, read as the reverse complement.
ACGCCGGGCTCGCCGGGCTCGTGGCGCTGCTCGACAGCCCCGGCGACCGGCTGATCGTCACCGGCGACCACGGCAACGACCCCACGATCGGGCACGCTCACCACACCCGCGAGTACGTGCCGGTGCTGATCCACCGGCCAGGAACGGACGGCGTGGAACTGCTGCCGGACGCGGGCAGCCTCGCGGATGTGGGCGCCACCGCGGCCGCATCGCTGTCCCTGGACCCGGCGGAGCTGGCCAACGGCACAACGCTGCGGCCGGGACGGCACGCCGCTTAGGAACATGCGGAACATGCCAAGGGGCGCCCACCACCGGCGGGCGCCCCTTGGCATGTCGTCGGGCGATCAGCCCATGAACTTCTTGAACTCGTCCGGCAGCTCGAAGTTCTTGTCCTCCTGCGCCGGCAGACCGAACGCACCGCCCTGCGCCGCCGCCTGCTCGCGACGGGCCGCCGCGGCCTGCTCCTCGGCCTTGCGCTTCATCGGGTTGCCGCTCTTGCGCTTGCCCTTGGCCTGCTTGATCTGCTTCTTCTGCCGGCCGGGGCCACCGCCCATGCCCGGCATCCCGGGCATCCCCGGCATGCCACCGCCCTGCGCCATCTTCGACATCATCTTGCGCGCCTCGAAGAACCGCTCCACGAGGTTCTTCACGGCGGACACGTCGACACCGGAGCCCTTGGCGATACGGGCGCGGCGCGAGCCGTTGATGATCGTCGGCTCCTGACGCTCGTGCGGCGTCATCGACTTGATGATCGCGGCGGTACGGTCCACGTCCCGCTCGTCGATGTTGTTGATCTGGTCCTTGATCTGCCCCATGCCGGGCAGCATCCCGAGCAGCTTGGAGATGGAGCCCATCTTCCGGACCTGCTCCATCTGGGCCAGGAAGTCGTCGAGCGTGAAGTCCTTGCCCTTGCTGGACGCCAGCTTGGAGGCCATTTTGGCGGCCTCTTCCTGGCTGAAGGTCTTCTCCGCCTGCTCGATCAGGGTGAGCAGGTCACCCATGTCGAGAATGCGGGACGCCATGCGGTCGGGGTGGAAGGCGTCGAAGTCCTCGAGCTTCTCACCGTTCGACGCGAACATGACCTGCTTGCCCGTGACGTGGGCGATCGACAGGGCCGCACCGCCGCGGGCGTCACCGTCGAGCTTGGAGAGCACCACGCCGTCGAAGCCGACGCCGTCACGGAAGGCCTCGGCGGTGTTGACCGCGTCCTGGCCGATCATCGCGTCGACGACGAAGAGGATCTCGTCGGGGCTGACGGCGTCGCGGATGTCCGCGGCCTGCTGCATCAGCTCCTGGTCGATGCCGAGGCGGCCGGCGGTGTCGACGACGACGACGTCGTACTGCTTGGACCGGGCGTGCTCGATCGAGTCCTTGGCGACCTGGACCGGGTCACCGACGCCGTTGCCCGGCTGCGGCGCGTACACCGCGACACCGGCGCGGTCGGCGACGACGCTGAGCTGGTTGACGGCGTTGGGGCGCTGGAGGTCACAGGCGACGAGCAGCGGGGAGTGGCCCTGGCCCTTGAGCCAGAGGCCGAGCTTTCCGGCGAGGGTGGTCTTACCGGCACCCTGGAGACCCGCGAGCATGATCACGGTGGGCGGGTTCTTGGCGAACCGCAGTCGCCGGGTCTCGCCACCGAGGATGCCTACGAGCTCCTCGTTGACGATCTTGACGACCTGCTGGGCGGGATTCAGCGCCTGGGAGACCTCGACGCCGCGCGCCCGCTCCTTGACGTTGGCGATGAAGGCGCGGACGACGGGCAGCGCGACATCCGCTTCGAGCAGGGCGATACGGATCTCGCGGGCCGTGGCGTCGATGTCCGCCTCGGACAAGCGGCCCTTGCCCCGGAGGTTCTTGAAAGTCGCGCTAAGGCGGTCGGAGAGAGTATCGAACACGGCGCTCGTCGGTCCTCAGGGTCGGGGGCGGGGCAGGTCAGTCGTCCCCAAGGGTATCCGGACCCCGGGAAACGCAAAGCCCTTGCCCGGTTCTCATGGGCGGACGAGGGCCTGTGGACGGCACAGCGGTGCTCAGCCGAGCGCCTTCTCGACCTCGCGGGCCACCTCCGCGGCCCGTACTTCGGGCAGCGGCTCACCATCCGTATCCGTGACGTAGAAAGCGTCCACCGCGTTCGCCCCCAGCGTCGACACATGCGCGCTGCGCACCCGTACCTCGCACTGCTCCAGTGCCCGGCCGATCCGGTGCAGCAGTCCCGGGGCGTCCTGGGCCCGTACCTCGATCACCGTCGCCAGTTGTGAGCCGGCCGCCGCGACCGTCACCCTCGGCGGTGGGGCCTTCACCCCGCGCCGCCTCGGGTAGGCGGCCTCGCGTTCGGCGAGGCGGGCCCGGATGTCCAGGGAGCCGTCCAGGGCGCGTACGAGATCGGCGCGGAGGCGGGTGGCCTGCGGCAGGGAGCCGTACTCGGCCGCGACCCGCCAGCTGAGCAGCAGCAGGTCGGCGGATTCGCCCTCGCCGAGCTCGGTGGGGAGTTCCACGGCTCGCAGATCGGCCGCTCGCACGGTGAGGCGGTGCAGGGCGAGGACGCCCGCCGCCGCCGGCAGCACGCCGGGGCGGTCGGGCAGAGCGATGAGGAGTTCGACGCCGACGGGTTCCGGTTCGCCGTCCTCGTTCGGGGTCTCGGCCTGGGCGTGCAGGGCGAGGACGGGTTCGCCGGTGCGCAGGGCCTCGATGGCGAGGCGTTCCTGTTCGGCGCTGGGTGCGGCGGGTTCCGGTTCCTCCGGGGCCTGGCCGGCGAGCACGGCGGCGACGCGTTTGACGAGGTCGGTGACGAGGGAGGCGCGCCAGGCGGACCAGGCGGCGGGCCCGGTGGCGAGTGCGTCGGCCTCGGTCAGGGCGTGCAGGAGTTCCAGGGTGGAGGTGGTGGAGACGGCGGTGGCGACGGAGCGGACCGTCGCCGGGTCGTCGAGGTCGCGGCGGGTGGCGGTCTCGATGAGCAGCAGATGGTGGCGTACGAGGGTGGCGATGACGCCCACGTCGTGCTGGTCGAAGCCGATCCGGGCGGCCATGTCGCGGGCGATGACCTCCCCTGCGACGGAGTGGTCGCCGGGCCAGCCCTTGCCGATGTCGTGCAGGAGTGCGGCGACGAGGAGGAGGTCGGGGCGGCCGACGCGGCGGGTGAGGGAGGAGGCGCGGACGGCCGCTTCGACGAGGTGGCGGTCGACGGTCCAGGTGTGGACGGGGTTGCGCTGGGGGCGGCAGTGGACGCGTTCCCAGTCGGGGAGCAGCCGGGTGATCAGTCCTTCGGCTTCGAGTGCTTCCCAGACGGGGACGGTGGCCTCGCCCGCGCCGAGGAGGGTGACGAGTTCCTCACGGGCCTCGGCGGGCCAGGGCACCGGCAGCGGGCGTGCGGCGGTGGCGAGGTGGCGCACGACGTGGCGGGAGAGCGGGAGCTCGGACTGGGCGGCCGCCGCGGCGGCGCGCAGTACGAGCACGGGGTCACGTTCGGGGCGGGCGGAGCGGGCGAGGACGACTTCGCCGTCGGCCTCGACGACGCCCTCGGCGAGCGGGGTGCGTTCGGTGGCGGCGGTCTTGCCGCCACCGAGGATCGCGCGGAGCCGGGGGCGCGCCGAGCGGGCGCGCAGGACGCGGTTCACCTCGCGCCAGGTGACGTCGGTGGCGTACGAGACGGTGCGGGCGGCCTCGTACACCTGGCGGAGCAGGGCGTCCGCGTCGAGGAGGCCGAGTTCGGTGGCGACCTGGTCCTGTTCCTGGAGGGTGAGGCGGTCGGTGGCGCGGCCGGTGGTGAGGTGGAGGGCGTCGCGGGTGTCGAGGAGGATGCGGCGGGCTTCGGCGAGGCCTTCGCGGGGGGCGTCGGCGACCCAGGAGGCGGCGACGGCGCGCAGGGCGGTGGCGTCGCGCAGTCCGCCGCGGGCCTCCTTGAGGTCGGGTTCGAGGAGGAACTGGAGCTCGCCCTGGCGTTCGGCGCGTTCGCGGCAGAGTTCATCGAGGGCGGGGAGGCGTTTGGGGGCCTGGTTGCGCCAGTCGGCGAGGATCGCGGTGCGCATCGCGGCGACGAGGCCGAGGTCTCCGGCGACGGGCCGGGCATCGAGCAGTCCGAGCTGCACCTTGAGGTCCTCGCCCGCGGTTTTACGGGCTTCGGCGGGGGTGCGTACGGAGTGGTCGAGGGCGAGGCCGAGGTCCCAGACGGGGTACCAGATGCGGTCGGCAAGGGAGGCGATGGCTCCGGTGTCGGCGTTGCCGTCGTGCAGGAGCAGGAGGTCGAGGTCGCTGCGCGGGGAGAGTTCGCCGCGGCCGTAGCCGCCGACGGCGACGAGGGCGGCGCCGCGGACGCCGGTCTGTTCGGCCGCGGCGGTGAACAGCGCGGTGAGCCAGTCGTCGGTGAGCGAGGCGAGGGCCGCACGGCGCGGCGGCCCGGACTGCGCCTTCTCCTGGAGGAGGCGCAGCCGGGCCGCCGCGTAGCCGCTGGGTTCCGAGTCTTCGGATTCGGTGGACACTTCGGTGCTCGTCACCCGGCTGCCTTTCGTTTCGGGACCGTCGGTCAGAGTGCGTCCGGGCCGCGTTCGCCCGTCCGTACGCGAATCGCGGTTTCGACCGGCACGCTCCAGACCTTGCCATCACCGATCTTGCCGGTTCGGGCGGCCTTCACGACAACGTCGATGAGCTGTTCGGAGTCCTCGTCCTCGACGAGGACCTCGATGCGGATCTTGGGGACGAGGTCGACGGTGTACTCGGCGCCCCGGTAGACCTCGGTGTGGCCGCGCTGACGCCCGTATCCGCTGGCTTCCGTGACCGTGAGGCCCTGGATGCCGAAGGCCTGGAGGGCCTCCTTGATCTCGTCGAGCCGGTGTGGCTTCACGACTGCGGTGATGAGCTTCATGCGTCCACCTTCTTCGTCTTCGGTGCTGCCGTCGTGCCCGGTGCCGTTGCGGAGGCCTGGGTGCGCGGGGCCGCGCCGCCGCCCGCTCCGCTGAAGTCGTACGCGGTCTCGGCGTGCTCGACCTGGTCGATGCCGGAGACCTCGTCGTCCTCGTCGACCCGCATCCCGATCGTCTTGTCCAGGAGGAAGGCGAGGATCGCGGAGGCGACCAGAGAGTACGCGAGGACGGCGAAGACACCGACGGCCTGCTTGCCGAGCTGGTCGAGGCCACCGCCGTAGAAGAGGCCCTTGGCGTCGGACTGGACACCGCCGGTGGCGAAGAAGCCGATCAGGAGGGAGCCCGCGACACCGCCGACGAGGTGGACGCCGACGACGTCCAGGGAGTCGTCGTAGCCGAACCTGTACTTCAGGCCGACGGCCATGGCGCACAGGACACCGGCGATGGCGCCGACCGCGATGGCGCCGAGCGGACTGACCGCGCCGCCGGACGGGGTGATGGCGACGAGGCCCGCCACCGCGCCGGAGGCCGCACCGAGGGTGGTGAAGGAGCCGTGGCGGAGCTTCTCGTAACCGAGCCAGGCGAGCATCGCGGCAGCGGTGGCGACCTGGGTGTTGACGAACATGACCGCGCCGACGCCGTCGTCGTTGCCGAGCCACGAGCCGGCGTTGAAGCCGAACCAGCCGAACCAGAGCAGTCCGGCACCGAGCATGACGAGCGGCAGGCTGTGCGGCCGCATCGGGTCCTTCTTGAAGCCGACGCGCTTGCCGATGACGAGGATCACGCCGAGCGCCGCGGCACCTGCGTTGATGTGGACGGCCGTACCACCGGCGAAGTCGATGACGCCGAGCTCGAAGAGCCAGCCGCCCGCGCCCCAGACCCAGTGGGCGACGGGGAAGTAGACGACGGTGACCCAGAGCGTGATGAACAGGGCCCAGGAGGTGAACTTGACCCGGTCGGCAAGAGCGCCACTTATCAGTGCGGGGGTGATGATGGCGAACATCAGCTGGAAGACGGCGAAGACGTAGACGGGGATCGTGTAGCCGTCCCAGAGCTGGGTGATTCCGATCCCGCTGAGGCCGACATAGTCCGAGCTCCAGCCGATGACGGAGCCGACGTCGGTGCCGAAGGCGAGGCTGAATCCGTAGAGCACCCACAGGATCGTGACGATCCCGAGGCTGATGAAGCTCATCATCAGCATGTTGAGGGTGCTCTTGACGCGGACCATGCCTCCGTAGAAGAAGGCCAGGCCCGGGGTCATGAGCATCACCAGTGCCGAGCAGATGAGCATGAACCCGGTGTTGGCGGCAGACAGCGTCGGGGCGTCTGCGGCTAGCGTCGTGATGCCTGGGGGCATCGGCGTCTCCTCGTCGTCGGTGCGGCCGCGTGCGGGCGATAAGAGCGGGACCACGTGCGGGACCACTGGGGAAAAGGTGCGGGCCGGTTATGCGCCATGAGATTCGCCCAGCGCGGTTTCCGCCGATGCCGCACGGTGTTTCGCAGGAGTGACGAAGAGATCCGGTGTGTTACGTCCCCATGAACCGGCCATGGCGTATCCGGGGCCGCGCCTACTCTGCGGCCGGAGCCGCATACGGTGCGGTTACGACTCTCCCGTACGGGAACGGCAACGCGAACCGGCCACGCCGACCACCCGCTGACCTGGCAATCGGGGGAGCCGAAGTCGGTCTGTGGGGGGTGGTCGCCGTGGCCGGGGCCTGGGGTGCGGCTCAGACCGCTTCTGCGGTCTCGGTCAGCTGCTCGGTGAGGAGATCGGTGAGCCCGGCAACCTCGGGAATGTCCCCGAAGTCCCTGGCAGCGGTGTCGACTGTCTTGCGGAGCCGGGTGTTGACGCGCTCCGAGCGGATCTTCTTGGCGACGCGCAGCGCCTTCTCGGCCAGCACCGTGGACTGCTCGGGCTCGCGCTGGAGGAGGTGGACGGTGGCGAGGCCGATCAGGTTGAGTGCGTACGACCGCTGGTGCTCGTCGTCCTCGCCGAAGAGATGGACGGCCTTCTTCATGAGGGGTTCGGCGAGCGTGGCGTACGTGGGGCTGCGGCCCGCCACATAGGCGAGGTCACGGTACGAGTGGGAGTTCTCGCCGTTGAGCTCGGCCTCCGAGAAGAAGCGGATCCAGTCGGGCTCGGGCTCGCCGTCGATCCCGACGTCGAGGAAGGTGTCCTCGGCCATCCGGACGGCTCGCTTGCACTTGCTGGGCTGGCCCATGTTGGCGTACGCGCGGGCCTCCATCGCATACAGCATGGCCTGGGTGCGCGGGGTGGCGCAGTCCCGGCTGCCGTACTGCGCGAGGTGGATCAGTTCGAGGGCGTCGTCGGGCCGTCCGAGGTGGATCATCTGGCGGCTCATGCTGGACAGAACATACGAACCGAGCGGTTTGTCTCCGGCCTCTTTCGAGGCGTGGAGCGCGAGCACGAAGTACTTCTGGGCGGTGGGCTGGAGGCCGACGTCGTAGCTCATCCAGCCCGCCAGCTCCGCCAGTTCGGCCGCGCAGCGGAAGAGCCGCTTGGCGGTGGCCGCCGGCTGCGGTTCCTGCAGCAGGTCGGTGACCTCGTGGAGTTGTCCGACGACGGCCTTGCGGCGCAGTCCGCCACCGCACTGCGCGTCCCACTGGCGGAACATCGCGGTGGTGGACTCCAGCAGGTCGAGCTCGGGGTTGGAGAGCCGGGAGGGGCGGCGGGCCGTGGCGGCCGACTCCGGGTGTGCGGGTCCGGTGGCGGCGACGGGCACCAGCCAGCGCTGCATGGGCTCGATCAGGGCGGGTCCTGCGGCGAGCGCGAGCGAGGAGCCGAGGAATCCGCGGCGGGCGAGCATGAGATCGCTGCGGGAGAACTCACTGAGCAGGGCGACGGTCTGCGGGCCCGCCCAGGGCAGGTCGACACCGGACACGGATGGTGACTGGTGCGCGGAGCGCAGTCCGAGGTCCTCGATGGCGACGACGGAGCCGAAGCGCTCCGAGAAGAGCTCAGCGAGGATGCGCGGGATCGGCTCTCGCGGCTGTTCACCGTCGAGCCAGCGCCGCACCCGGGAGGTGTCGGTGCTGATGTGGTGGGCGCCCATCTGGCGCGCCCGCCGGTTCACCTGCCGCGCCAGCTCGCCCTTCGACCAGCCGCTGCGCACGAACCATGAGCTCAATTGCCCGTTGGGGCGCTTACCGGCATTCGTATCGCCTGCGCCGCTGCCACTCACTGGAACGCCCCCATCCCGCTGAATACTGTTGCGCGAACCACTATCAGAATGCCCTGATCCGATGCTGCCCATACGGAGGTTGCGCACCATCGAACAGGAAATCGAGTTGCCTCCGGCATACCCATGGGCGCACATACTTCCATGGTTCGTGTACCGACGGTAATCCTACGATCACCCGCTCCGCGAGGGCGCTTACAGAAACGCCACCATTCGCCACCCCTTCGAATGAACGCCATCGCCGTCGAGCGCGATTCACTTGACACACGGCGATCAGCAGTGGGCGCAGTGAGGCACGTCGGGGCGCGCGAACCATGTCACACGACCCCGAGTGCACCGGCGCACCACGGATCGACGGTGACGACGGAGCGTCACGACCACGCTCCGCGTCGTAACCACCGACGCGTCGGACCCGTTGGAGGGGGCATGGGCTTCACGATCGGCGGCATCCGCGAGATGCGCACAGGCTCACGGCGCCGCGGCCGTGCGGCCGAGTGCACGGCAGTGGCCGAGTACACAGGGCTGTGGGGCTGGGCCGTCACGCCGGGAGCGCGGGCAGCGGCCGGCCGCTGCTCGTGCGGGGAGGCGAAGTGCCCCTCCCCCGGCGCCCATCCGCTGGACTTCGCCCCCGAGGTCCCCGCGGGCGCCACGCTCGACGCGGCGGCGGACGCGTGGGCCCAGGCGCCGGGCGCCTCGATGCTGCTTCCGGTGGGCCGCACCTTCGACGTCCTCGACGTCGCCGAAGCGGCCGGGCGCCGGGCCCTGGTACGCATGGAGCGGATGGGGCTGCCGCTCGGCCCGGTCGCGGTGACACCGGCCGGGCGGGCGGAGTTCTTCGTGGCCCCTGGGGCCGCCGCCGAGCTCCCGCAACTGCTGTACCGGATGGGCTGGGACGACGCGGGTCTGGATCTGCGGGCGCTGGGGCCCGGCTGCCACATCACCGCCCCGCCGTCCGACGAGGGCGGCCTCGGCCCGGTCCGGTGGCTGCGCCCGCCGGTGCTGGGCACGGCGGCCGCGCCGCCGCAGGCGCGACTGCTGCTGGGCACGCTGGCGTACAGCTGCCATCGCGCGCCTCTTTGCGGCTGAGCGCCCCTTTGCGGCTGAGCCGCCGCCGCTTTCGCGGAGGTGGGATCCCGCCGTCGGGGTTGCTCAATCGATGGTTGCTGCCGCAGGCGCAGAGCCCGCCAACGACGCAGGGCCCGGAGCACCGAAGAGCCCGACCGCAGGTGCATCATGCGGTCGGGCTCTGTTGCGTGCGCGCGGGGCGTCAGTCTCCGATCAGGGCGTCCACGAACGCCTCCGGCTCGAACGGAGCCAGATCGTCCGGTCCCTCGCCGAGACCGATCAGCTTCACCGGTACGCCCAGTTCACGCTGGACGGCGATGACGATGCCGCCCTTGGCGGTGCCGTCCAGCTTGGTGAGCACGATGCCGGTGATGTCGACGACCTCGGCGAACACCCGGGCCTGCACCAGGCCGTTCTGCCCGGTCGTGGCGTCGAGGACGAGCAGGATCTCGTCGAGCGGTCCGTGCTTCTCGACGACGCGCTTGACCTTGCCGAGCTCGTCCATGAGCCCGGTCTTGGTGTGCAGCCGTCCCGCGGTGTCGATGAGGACGACATCGGCGCCCTCGGCGATCCCTTCCTTCACCGCGTCGAAGGCGATCGACGCCGGGTCGCCACCCTCGGGTCCGCGCACGGTGCGGGCGCCGACGCGCTCGCCCCAGGTCTGCAGCTGGTCGGCGGCGGCGGCCCGGAAGGTGTCGGCCGCGCCGAGCACGACGCTGCGGCCGTCGGCGACGAGCACCCGGGCCAGCTTGCCGGTGGTGGTGGTCTTGCCGGTTCCGTTGACGCCGACGACCATCACGACGCCGGGGGTGTCGACGCCGCTCTCCGTCTTGACCACGCGGTCGAAGTCGGTGCCGAGCAGGGTGAGGAGCTCCTCGCGCAGCAGCGCGCGCAGCCCTTCGGGGGTACGGGTGCCGAGAACGCGGACGCGTTCACGGAGCCGCTCCACCAATTCCTGGGTGGGGGCGACGCCGACGTCGGCGGTGAGGAGGGTGTCCTCGATCTCCTCCCAGGTGTCCTCGTCGAGATTGTCGCGGGACAGGAGCGTGAGCAGCCCCTTGCCGAGGGTGTTCTGCGAGCGGGCGAGCCGTGCACGCAGCCGTACCAGACGGCCCGCGGTGGGCTCGGGCACTTCGAGGGCGGGGGCGGCGGGCGCCTCCGGCTCGACGGCCTCGGGGACTTCCTCGGCGGGAGCCTCGGCCGAGGGGGGACCGACCTCCTCGATGGTGCGGCGCGGTTCCTCGCGCGGCGTCTCGGCTTCCTCGCCGACATGGGGCTCGGCGGGAGGAGTGATGGTCGGCGTGCTCGACGGTGCCGGGGGCAGCTGCTTCTTCTTGCGGCTGCTGACCACGAGCCCGCTGATCACGCCGACCGCGACCAGGGCGATGACTACAGCAAGGATGACGAATTCCATAACCCACCCAGTATCAGTCACGTCCGCCCACGGGGGCCTCCCCGAAGGATCACCCCTGTATCCCCTTGGGTGTTATGCACCTTTTGGCGGTAAAGGTACGATCTTGCCCGTGGAGACCCGTGGCCTGGAACCCGTCCCCGACAGAGAGCGCACCGGCCGGGTCCGGACCCTCTTCCCCACCTGGGCCGGCGCGAATCTGACCGTGTTGCTCCTCACCATGGGCGCGGGGCTCGTCGTCTTCAACGGGCTGAACTTCTGGCAGGTGCTGGCCGTGGCGATCGTGGCACCGGTCGTCAGCTTCGGGCTGGTCGGCCTGGTCTCGATCGCGGGCAAGCAGGGCGGGGCTCCCGGCATGGCGCTCTCCCGGGCCGTCTTCGGCCAGCGCGGCAATCTGCTGCCCGGCTCGCTGATCTGGATCGCCCGCTGGGGCTGGGAGACGGTGAACGCGGTCACCGGCGCCTACGCCCTGCTCGCCGTACTGCATCTGCTCTTCTCCGTCGAGAGCAGCAACACCCTGATCATGGTGACCCTGCTCGCCTTCGTGGGGAGCAGCTTCCTGGTGTCGGGGCTGGGGGTGCGCGCCCTGCGGGTGTGCTGCACCTGGTCGGCGTATCTGTTCGGCGGCTTCAGCGTCCTCGTACTGATCCATCTCTTCGGCCGGACCGAATGGCGGGACGTCCTGGACAGGCCCGCCGGGCCCACGGCGATGATGATCGCCGGGGTCGGCACACTGGCGGCCGGCGGGATCAGCTGGGTTCCGACCGGCCCCGACTTCGCCCGCTATCTGCCCCGCACCGCGTCCGGCCGGGCCATGGTCGTGGCGACCGTGGGCGGCGCCGGGATCGTGTTTCTGCCGATGGTGCTGATGGGCTCCGTGATGGCGGTCGCCACGCCCGGCCTGGCCGTCACCCAGGATCCGGTCTCGTTCATCGGCCCCCTGCTGCCGGACCGGCTCTCGGTGCCGTATCTGCTGATCGCCGTGGTCGGCATGGTGCTGATCAATGCGATGTCAATGTATTCGGCCGGATTCACCGCGCAGACACTGGGATTCATGATCCCCCGCGCCTGGGCGGTCGGGGTGAATGCCGCCATCAGTCTGTTTCTGGGCTCATTGCTGATGATGACGGCGGCGGGCTTCCTGGATTCCTTCGTCTCCTTTCTGACGCTGCTCGCGGTGACGTTCTCGGCGTGGATCGGAGTCTTCTGTGTGGATCAGCTGCGGGGGCGTACATACGATCCGGAGGCGCTCCTGGACACCACACCGGCCAGCGCCTACTGGTACACCGGCGGTTTCGCCGTGACCGCCGTGACCGCGTGGGCCGCGGGCCTGGTGGTGGGCCTGCTCTTCACCGGCGTGGAGTGGTTCTCCGGCCCGCTCGCCGCCACCTGGATCGGGCGCCACGGGCTGGGCTGGGCGGCCACGATCGCCGTCTCCGCCGCGCTGTACGCGATCCTGCCGCGTCCCGCCGGACGGGGACGGCCCGGAGGCGACGCACCTCTACACTTCTGACGCTTCATCAGCTACTGTCCCGGCTCGCCGAGTCCGCCCGACGAACGGGACAAGTGTCATGGCCTTCACAGTGGTCCGGTTCAATCTCGTCGATCCCGATGCCACCCCCGAGTCGCTCTCGGCCCGGTACCGCGCCGCGCTGGAGATGGCCGCGTACGCCGACGAGCACGGCGTCGACACCGTACAGACCGAGGAGCACCACGGCGCCGTCAACTCCTGGCTGCCCTCACCCTTCGTCTTCGCGGGTTCGGTCTTCGGCGCCACCCGTCGCATCGCGGTCACCGTCTCGGCGATCATCGGTCCGCTGCACGACCCGCTGCGGCTGGCCGAGGACATCGCGGTCCTGGACCTGCTGAGCGCGGGCCGGCTGGTCACGGTGGCGGGAATCGGCTACCGGCCCGAGGAGTACGAACAGGCGGGCGTCGAATGGGGCAGGCGCGGCCGGCTCCAGGACGAGCTCCTGGAGACCTTGTTGCAGGCGTGGACCGGGGAGCCGTTCCCGTACCGGGGCCGTACGGTCCGGATCACGCCACGTCCGTACACCCAGCCGCATCCGTTGCTGCTGGTGGGCGGCAGCTCGCGGGCAGCGGCGCGGCGGGCGGCCCGGTTCGGGCTGCCGTTCTTCCCGAGCGCGCATCTGCCGGAGCTGGAGGCGTACTACCACCAGCAGCGTGCGGAATTCGGGACGGACGGCTTCTGCATGATGCCGTCCGCCCGGACGCCGCTGCTGCATGTGTCCGAGGACCCGGACCGGACCTGGGCGGAGTACGGCGAGCACTTCCTGCACGAGGCGCGTACGTACGCCTCCTGGCAGTCCAAGGACATCCGCTCGGCCGTGCGTTCCGCGGCGACAACGGTGGCGGAGCTGCGGGACGAAGGGGTCTACCGGGTCATCACCCCGGACCAGTGCGCCGGAGTGGCCGGGGAACTGGACAGTCTGGTGCTGCATCCGCTGTGCGGCGGGATGCCGGTCGAGGAGGGGTGGCGCAGTCTGCGGCTGTTCTGCGAGACGGTCGCGCGCTGACCAGCCCCACCGGAACTGCCCCGGCCCGCGGGTGCGGGCCAGGGCATTCCGTATTCGAGGAGAGGGGCAGCGGGGATTAGCCCATCTCCTCCAACGCCTTGCCCTTGGTCTCCTTCACGAACTTGAGCACGAAGGGGATCGAGAGCGTGGCGAAGCATGCGTAGATGATGTACGTGCCCGACAGGTTCCAGTCGGACAGGCTCGGGAAGCTCGCGGTGATCGCCCAGTTGGCGATCCACTGCGCGGACGCGGCGACACCGAGCGCGGCGGCGCGGATCTTGTTCGGGAACATCTCGCCGAGGAAGACCCAGACCACGACACCCCACGACAGGGCGAAGAAGAGCACGAACACATGGGCCGCGACGAGCGCCACGATGCCCTGGGCGTGGGGCAGTTTGCCGTCGACCAGGTGGGCGGAGAAGGCCCAGGCCTCGAAGGCGAGGGCGACGGCCATACCGGTGGAGCCGACCAGCGCGAGCGGCTTGCGGCCCACCCGGTCCACCAGCACCATCGCGATCACGGTACCGACGATGTTGATGATCGACGTGGTGAACGAGTAGAGGAACGAGGTCGACGGGTCGATGCCGACGGACTGCCACAGCGTCGCCGAGTAGTAGAACGCCACGTTGATGCCGACGAGTTGCTGGAAGACCGACAGGCCGATACCGACCCAGACGATCGGCAGGAAGCCGAAGCGCCCGCCGAGCAGGTCCTTGAACGTGGACTTGTGCTCGCGGTGCATGGCGGTCTCGATCTCGGCCACCCGGGCATCGAGGTCGATGTTCTCGCCTTCGACCTCCTCAAGGATCCGCCGGGCCCGGTCCTTCTTGCCGACCGAGATCAGGAACCGCGGCGACTCGGGGATCGCGAACGACAGGAGCCCGTACAGGACGGCGGGGACGACCATCACGCCGAGCATCCACTGCCAGGCCTCGATGCCGCCGATCTTGCCGCGCTGATCACCGTCGGCGAGCTGCAGGATGCCGTAGTTGACCAGCTGGGAGATGGCGATGCCGATGACGATCGCCGCCTGCTGGAAGGAGCCGAGCCTGCCGCGGTAGGCGGGCGGCGAGACCTCGGCGATGTACGCCGGGCCGATCACCGATGCCATACCGATGGCGAAGCCGCCGATGACGCGCCACATCGCCAGGTCCCAGAGCGCGAACGGGAGCGCGGAGCCGACGGCGCTGATGGCGAAGAGTACGGAGGCGATCTGCATGCAGCGGATACGGCCGATGCGGTCGGCGATGCGCCCCGCCGTGGCCGCGCCGATCGCACAGCCGATCAGGGCGATGGCGATGACCTGGGCGAGCGTCCCCGAGCCGATGTCGTACCGGCTGCGGATCGCCTCGACGGCGCCGTTGATGACGGAGCTGTCGTAGCCGAACAGGAAGCCACCCATCGCAGCGGCTGCCGTGATGAAGATGACATGGCCGAGGTGGTCCGGATGGGCCTCTCGGGCTCCGGACGCCGGTCCCTGCGATGTGCTGGTCACATGTACTCCTGATGCCTGGCCGCGTCGTCAGGTGTGGGGGGGGGCGAGCTCTGGTGGGGGAGCGAGCTCTTCCAAGTGGCACATAACTTCACGACTGCCACCACTTGAACGTAAAGACGACGTTGCAGAGACTATTCGTTCAAGTTTCGAAGTCAAGATTGGCGTATTGACGCACATCTACCCAAGAACGCCCAAAAGGTACGTTGAAGTCTTGAAGATTGAGTAAAGGCTCAGCGCAGCCGCTGGCTGATGACCTTGGAGACTCCGTCGCCCTGCATCGAGACGCCGTACAGCGCGTCGGCGACCTCCATCGTCCGCTTCTGGTGCGTGATCACGATCAGCTGGGAGCTCTCCTGGAGCTCCTCCATGATCCGGATCAGCCGCTGCAGATTGGTGTCGTCGAGCGCCGCCTCGACCTCGTCCATCACATAGAACGGGCTCGGCCGGGCCTTGAAGATCGAGACCAGCAATGCCACCGCCGTGAGCGAGCGTTCCCCGCCGGACAGCAGCGAGAGCCGCTTGACCTTCTTGCCGGGCGGCCGGGCCTCGACATCCACACCGGTGGCGAGCATGTTGCCCGGGTCGGTCAGGATGAGCCGCCCTTCGCCGCCCGGGAAGAGCCGTGAGAAGACGCCCTCGAACTCACGGGCCGTGTCCCGGTACGCCTCGGTGAACACCTGCTCGACCCGCTCGTCGACCTCCTTGATGACCTGTATCAGGTCGGCCCGGGTCTTCTTCAGGTCTTCGAGCTGCTCGGAGAGGAACTTGTGCCGCTCCTCCAGCGCCGAGAACTCCTCAAGGGCGAGCGGATTCACCTTCCCGAGTTGCTGATACGCCCGTTCGGCCGACTTCAGCCGCTTCTCCTGCTCGGCCCTGACGAACGGCTTCGGCTGGTTGCGCGGGTGCTCCGGATCCTCCGGCAGCTCCTCGCCCTCGGCGGCCGGTGACGGCGGTACGAGCTGGTCGGGGCCGTACTCGGCGGCCAGCCCGGCCGGCTCGACGCCCAGCTCCTCCAGCGCCTTCGCCTCCAGCTGCTCTATCCGCAGCCGCTTCTCGGCACCGAGCACCTCGCCGCGATGGACGGAGTCGGTGAGCTTGTCCAGCTCGTTCTTCAGCTCGCGGCCCTGGTTGCGCTCGGCCGCCAGTTCCTGCTCCCGCTCCGCCTTCGCCGCCTCGGCCGCGACCCGCTCCTGCTCGGCCCGTACGACGGACACCTCGACATGGGCCAGCAGCTGACGGGCGCCGGGCGCGACGGCGGAGGCCACCGCCGCCTCGTGCCGCAGCCTGGCGCGGCGCTGCTCGGCGCGGGCGCGGGCCTCGCGTTCGGCGCGGGCGCCCCGGTCGAGGGAGTCCGCGCGGCCCGCGAGTCCCTTGACCCGCTCCTCATGGGTACGTACTTGGAGGCGGGCCTCCATCTCGGTCTGGCGGGCGTTGGCACCGTCGGCGGCGAGCCGGTCGCGTACGGCGGTGTCCGGCTCCTCCTCGACCGGCATCTCCTCGGCGACGAGCAGTCGCTCGGCCAGCTCCTCGGCCTCCTCGGTAGCCCGCTCCAGCGCCTCCTGGGCACGGGCGGCGGACGCGGTCATCCGCTCGGCCTCGCCCGCGGCGCCACGGGCCTGCCCGGCGAGCCGCCCGAGCTGCTGGGCCACCCCGGACTTCTCCCGCTCGGCGGCCCGGCGCCGCTCCCCCAACTCCTCGACCAGCCCGGCGCTCGCGCTGCGCCGCTCCCCCGCGAGCCGCTGGGCCTCGGTCAACTCCGCGCACCGCACGGCCAGTTCCTCCAGCTGAGCGGCGGCCTCGTCGACCGACGCCTGCACTTCGAGGAGGCTCGGCGCCCCGGCGGAACCGCCATGCGCGAAGTGGGCCGAGAGGATGTCTCCCTCGGCGGTCACGGCCGTCAGCTCCGGGTGTACGGCGACGAGGTCCTCGGCATCCTCCAGGGTGCCGACGACCACCATGTCCCGCACCAGCCTCCCTACGGCGCCCACCAGTTCGGCGGGCCCGCGGACGAGGTCGGCCACTGCGGGCGGACCTCCGGCGGACACTCCGGCCACATCGACCCCCTCAGCACCAGAGACACCACCGGCCCCACCAGCACTACCAACACCACCCTGATCAGGCACCCCGCCCCGCACCCCGCCCAACAGCAGCGCCGCCCGCCCCGCGTCCTGCTTGCGCAGCAGCCGGATCGCTTCCGCTGCCGTGGCCGGATCCGTCACCGCGACCGCGTCCGCCGCCGCGCCCAGTGCCGCCGCCACCGCCACCTCGTGCCCCGGCGCCACCGTCAGAAGTTCCGCGGCCGGGCCGAGCAGGCCCGACAGGCGGTCCCGCGCGCCGAGCAGCACACCCGTGCCGTCCTTGCGGCGCAGGCCGAGGGCCAGTGCCTCATGACGGGCCGCGACCGCCGCCCGCTTCCGTTCGGCGGCGGTGGCGGCCTCCCGGGCCGCGGAGAGCGCCGCCTCCGCCTCCGCGAGTTCCCGCTTGGCGGCATCGTGCCGCTCACCCAGCTCCGCGTCGCCCGCGTCCAGGCCCTCGACCTCGGCCTTGAGCTGTTCGTACTCCTCCTGGGCGGCGACCGCCCGCTCCTGCGCCTCGTCGCGGGAAGCGGCCAGCCGGTCGATCTCGGCCTGTGCCGAACCGGCCCGGCTGCGGGCCGCGTTGACCTGTCCGTTCAACCGGGCGAGTCCTTCACGGCGGTCCGCGATGGCACGGGCGGCATCCTTGAGCCTGCGCTCCTCGGCCGCCAACTCCCTTTCCAGTTCGGCCCGGTGGGCGGCGGTGTCCTCCAGTGCGTGTTCCGCCGCCTCCAGCGCGGCCTCCAGCTCCGCCTCCTGCTCACGGATCCGGGCGGCCTCGCGCTCCATGCTTTCAGGGTCCCTGAATCCCGTGCCGCGCCGCTCCTCTTCGGGTGCGGCGGTGGCACTCTTCACCCGGGCGTCGGCCAGCGAGATCGTGCCGCGCACCCGCTCGGCCAGCTGCGACAGCTCGTACCAGGTCTGCTGGGCCCGCTGGAGCCGCGGCGCCAGCCGCCGTACCTCGTCCTCCAGCTCCGCCTCGCGCGCCAGGGCGGCCTTGAGCTCCGCCTCCGCGGCCTCCCTGCGCTGCTTGAGCGCCGCTTCGTCGGCGATCTCACTGCTCAGCGCGGTGTGCAGCCGCACCAGGTCGTCGGCGAGCAGCCGCAGCCTGGCGTCGCGCAGATCGGCCTGGATGACGGCGGCCCGGCGCGCCACGGCCGCCTGCCGGCCCAGAGGTTTCAGCTGGCGTCGCAGCTCGTCGGTCAGGTCCTGGACGCGGGCCAGATTGGCCCCCATCGCATCCAGTTTCCGCAGCGCCTTCTCTTTCCGCTTGCGGTGCTTGAGCACGCCCGCGGCTTCCTCGATGAATGCGCGACGCCCCATCGGATCGGCGTGGAGTACGGAGTCCAGCTGCCCCTGGCCGACGATGACATGCATCTCGCGGCCGATACCGGAGTCCGAGAGGAGTTCCTGGATGTCCAGGAGCCGGCAGGTGTCGCCATTGATCTGGTATTCACTGCCGCCGTTGCGGAACATGATCCGAGTGATCGTCACTTCGGCGTACTCGATGGGCAGTGCGCCATCGGAATTGTCGATGGTCAGCGATACTTCCGCCCGACCGAGCGGCGGCCGCCCGGTGGTGCCGGCGAAGATCACGTCTTCCATCTTGCCGCCGCGCAGGGATTTGGCACCCTGCTCCCCCATGACCCAGGAGAGCGCGTCCACCACATTGGACTTGCCGGACCCATTGGGACCGACGACGCACGTGATGCCGGGTTCGAACCGCAGCGTCGTGGCGGAGGCGAACGATTTGAAACCACGCAGGGTCAGGGCCTTGAGGTGCACGCCGCCGGACTCTACCTTTCGCTCTCGGTTTCGCTGATGAAGGTGCAGGGCACATCAGACGGTAAGGGAAGGGGTGTACGTCCGGGGCGGGTCCCGCACAGGTCCGAGCATTCCGAGCGGAAAAGAAAGAAGGGACGCCGAGGCGCCCCTTGTAATTCTTGTGCGGTGTTGCGTGTGCGGTGTTGCTGGTGCAGCCCATGACGGATCAAGGGCATGTCACGAAGGTGACAGATCAAGAGCAGTGATCTTCAATGATCCGGCGACGATCCGGGTGATGATCTCGGACGGCTGACGCGGACAGCTGACCGGCCCCTGGGGGCCATCGGTCAGGTCAGCGCCGGCTCCGCCTGAGGTACGTCGATGTCGATGCTGTCGAGCAGCGACTCTTGGTGCTGGGCGGCGGCGTTGAGTGCGTCGTTCTCGTCCTGAATCCGTACGAGCTCGGATTCGAGATCCTGGACGCGCTGCTGGAGCCGTCGCATCTCGGCGAGGAGTCGCGGGTCGGAACCGCCGACGTAACCGAGAAGCGCCTTTGCCATGATGGATGGTCCTCCACACTGAGTGACCGACCGATGCGGTGTGGGTCGTGAGGGAATCGCACCCGCGGTGCTCGGCAGTGCTCTGTATTCACTGCTGTTCTGCTGCCAAACAGCTCTGCCAAACAGCTAAGGTGCGCGGGGATTTCAGCGTCTCACCAAAAAGTTTGACGGTCAACACGATCACACCCTGTAGAGACGGGCGGCCCGGGGGTGCGCGGCTTGGCGATCATGCGGCGCGACTCTCCTGCGGGGCCCTGAGGGGCGTGGAGATCATCCTTACTGCCGCAGCCTGGCATGTCGGCCGAATCTTGGCAACCACCCGGTCATTGCGCAGGTCATTTCATGTGTACGCAGATGAGCGCCCGCCCCGTCACCCCACGCCGCGCGTCGAACACAGTCCGAACACAGGCTCCCGCGACGCCCCCTGACCGAGCCCGGATCAGCGGATCGCGAAGCCCTCATAGCCACCGCGCGGGGTGTCCCAGATCTCAGTGACTCCGTCAACGCGGCCGGGTGTGTCGTCCGAGCGCAGCCACTCCAGCAGACGGTGGCAATTCTCACGTCGTCCCTCGGCGACGATCTGCACCCTGCCGTCGTCGAGATTGAGGGCGAATCCGGTGAGGCCACCGATCTCCAAGGCGTTTGCCCTGGTGAACCAGCGGAACCCTACTTGCTGTACTCGGCCGCGTACCCAGGCGGTGAGCCGTACCTCTTCGTTCATGCCCGAACGCTAACCGGCCAATTGCTCTCGGAACACTTCCTGCCGATAGGGCATCGGCTACAGTCCCGTCGCAATAGCCTCACCCCATCGGGTGAGTCATGTTGACGCCGAGAGCGGCGTCCAGACCGTCAGAAGGGCTCAGCAGATGGGACGCCATCGACGCTCCGCCGCAGTTCCTCCCGCTGAGAACCATGCGGCGGGGGACGCGGGCCGGCACCGGGGTGCGCGCCGCAGGAAGCGGTCCGGGATACCTGTTCGTACGGGACTGATCGGCGTGTCCGCGGCCCTTGCCGTGGGAGCCGTGGCGGTCGCCTCCGGTCTGCTGCCCGGCGGCGGCACCTACACGGTCGGCGGTGGCACGGCTGCCGACCAGGTGCGTACCAAGGGGGCCCCGGATCTGCTGACCCAGGGCGGCTCCACCACCGCGCCTGCCGACCGCGCCACGGCGTCCGCCTCGGCCAGCCGCGGCGTCGGTCGCGCCGACGGCCCGACGAAGGCGGAGTCCCCCACCGGAGCGCCGTCGTCCGCCTCCCCGTCGAGGACGTCCGAGCCGACCGGGCAGGCGAAGCCGTCCCAGTCTCCGACGTCGTCCGAGTCCGCTGCGACGGAAGCCGGGAAGAGCACCGCCCCGGCTACGGCCGAGAAGTCGTCGGCCGCACCGACGTCCGCGGCCTCCACTCCGGCCGCCCGCAAGTCCGCGGCGCCGACGCCCGCCGCCACCTCCGCGCAGGCCGCTGTGCTCGCCCTGGTCAACCAGGAGCGCGCGAAGGTCGGCTGCAGCCCGGTGACGGCCAGCGCCCCACTGGCCTCGCTCGCCCAGAACTTCAGCGACGACATGGCTGCCCGCGGCTTCTTCGACCACACCGACCCCAATGGCCAGTCCCCCTGGGACCGCGCGTCGAAGGCCGGTGTGCAGGGGCTCGGCGGCGAGAACATCGCCCGCGGCCAGGCCGACGCACAGGCCGTGATGGACGCCTGGATGAGCAGCGACGGCCACCGGGCAAACATTCTCAACTGCGACTACAAGACGCTCGGCGTCGGCGTGCACTTCGGTACGGGCGGCCCCTGGTGGACCCAGGACTTCGGCTTCTGAGTACCACCGGCTCACCACTCACCTGGAGAAAGCGCACCCCAGCGGTGAGCGCTGTGCGGGCGTACGCTGGTCCGCATGGACGAGAACACCCGTCTGGACGCGCTCGCTTTTGATGTGTTCTCCAGGCAGTGCCCCTCACGCGGCACCCTGGAGCATGTCACCGGGCGCTGGGGCAGTCTGACGCTGGGAGCGCTGTACGAGGGCGGCTTCCGCTTCAACGAGCTCCGTCGCCGGGTCGACGGGGTGAGCGAGAAGATGCTCTCGCAGACACTCCACGCCCTGGAGCGGGACGGTCTGGTCCACCGCGAGGCCCAGCCGACCAATCCACCGCGCGTCGACTACGAGCTGACGCCCCTGGGCCGGCAGGTCGCCGAGCGGCTGCTCGGACTGATCGAGCTCGTCGAGGGCCGGATGCCCGAGGTGCTCCGGGCCCGCAGCCGTTACGACGAGGCCCGCAAGAGCTGGACCGCCGCGCGCGGCGGTCGCTGACAGCGCGGGCAGAAGTAGCTGGAGCGGTTCATCCACGGGCGGCGGCGCATCGGCGTACCGCAGCGGTTGCAGGGCTCGCCCTCCCGTCCGTACGCGTCGAGCGAGCGGTCGAAATAGCCGGACTCGCCGTTCACATTGACGTAGAGGCTGTCGAAGCTGGTGCCGCCCTGGTCGAGCGCCGCGTTCATCACGTCGCGGACATGGCCCAGCAGCTCGGCCGACTTGGGGCGGGTCAGGGTCGCGGTCGGCCGGTCGTAGTGCAGCTTGGTGCGCCAGAGCGCCTCGTCCGCGTAGATGTTGCCGACTCCGCTGATCAGCGACTGGTCGAGCAGGGCACGCTTGACCGTCGTACGGCGCAGCCGCAGGGCCGTGTGGAACGCCGCGTCGTCGAAGGCCGGGTCCAAGGGGTCGCGGGCGATGTGCGCGATGGTGTCGGGCAGCCCGTCGGGAGTGTTCTCGTGGAGCGAGAGCCCGCCGAAAGTCCGCTGGTCGACGAAGCGCAGCTCGGTGCCGAGGGAGTCGTCGAAGCGGATCCGGATGCGCAGATGCTTCTCGTCGGGGGTGTCCTGCGGCTGTACGAGCAGCTGGCCGCTCATGCCGAGGTGGCCCAGCAGTGAGCTGGACGCGTCGTTCAGCGGTACCCAGAGGTACTTGCCGCGTCGCATGGCCGTTCCGAAGCGGGCGCCGCCGAGCCTGGCCGCGAAGTCCACGCCGCCCGCGAAATGCCGGCGGACCGCGCGCGGGTGCAGCACCTCGACGTCGCCGACCGTGCGGCCGGTGACCCAGCGCTCAAGACCGCGTCGTACGACTTCGACCTCGGGCAGCTCGGGCACGGTGTGTCTCCTCAGGGATCTTTCCAGGGTATCCGGGCAGGAAAAACCCCTCGGTGCGCAGGGCACCGAGGGGTTCTCGGGTCAGGCCGGAGCGACGTCCGTGGACGGCGACGGGTCGGTAGGGGTGTCGGCGGCCCCTCCGTCGGCAGCGGCCTTCGCCGCAGCCTCCCGCGCTTCCGCGGCGGCGCTGATCTCGCGCCAGGCGGACTCCGCCGCCTGTTGCTCCGCTTCCTTCTTGCTACGGCCGGTGCCGGTGCCGTACGAGACACCACCGACGCGAGCAGCAGCAGTAAAGGTCTTCTCGTGGTCCGGGCCGGTCTCCGTGACGAGGTACTCGGGGACTCCGAGGCTCTCGCTCGCGGTGAGTTCCTGGAGGCTGGTCTTCCAGTCCAGGCCGGCGCCGAGGTTCGAGGACCTGTCGATCAGCGGGTCGAAGAGCCGGTGAACCAGCTCCGAGGCCGCGCTGAGACCCTGGTCGAGGTAGACCGCGCCGATCACCGCTTCAAGGGTGTCGGCGAGGATGGACGCCTTGTCCCTGCCACCCGTGCCCTCTTCACCGCGGCCGAGCCGGATGAAGGAGCCGAGTTCGAGGCCGCGGCCCACTTCCGCAAGTGCACGCGAGTTGACCACCGCGGCCCGCAATTTGGCCAGCTGGCCTTCAGGCAGGTCGGGGTGGGTGCGGTACAGCGTGTCCGTGACCACCAGGCCGAGCACCGAATCCCCGAGGAATTCGAGCCGCTCGTTGGTGGGCAGACCGCCGTTCTCGTATGCGTACGAACGATGGGTCAGCGCACGCACCAGAAGGGCGGACTCGAGGTGATACCCGAGCCGCCCTTCCAGAAGCGTGTGGGACGAGGCTGTGTTGACGTTGTCTGCCTGCTTCTTGGCGTTGGACAACTCAGACATCGGGCCTCTCACCAGCCGCTCAGACCTCGAGGACCTGGCGCTTGTTGTACGTGCCGCAGCTGGGGCACGCGATGTGCTGCAGCTTCGGCTCCTGGCAACGCTCACACGAAACCAGGGTGGGGACCGCAGCCTTCCACTGCGACCGGCGGTGGCGCGTGTTGCTGCGCGACATCTTCCGCTTCGGAACAGCCACGGCTACTTCTCCTGCTTCTCGTCGACGCCCGCTTCGGCGCCGCCCATGTTGTCCTTCTCGCCGTCCTGAACGGTGTCGGCGAGTCCTTGCAATGCCGCCCAACGGATGTCGACGGCATCGTGGTGGTGACCGGGGTTCTCGTCCAGCCTGATTCCGCATTCGGAACACAGACCGGCACAGGACTCCCGGCACACCGGCTGCATCGGCAGTGCGAGCACCACCGCATCGCGCAGCACTGATTCGAGGTCGAACAGGCCGTCCTCGATGAAGAGCCTGTCCTCGTCGTCCTCGGCGTCGTCGGCCGGTTCCGCCTTGCTGCTGCGGCCCCGGTCATCGGCGTCAGGGTACGAGAACATCTCCTGGAAGTCCGCCGCAACCTCTTGGCGCAGCGGCTCCAGACACCTTACGCACTCCCCCTCGACCGACGCACGGGCGGTGCCTGTGACAAGCACCCCTTCCATGACCGATTCGAGACGGAGGTCCAGCTCCACGGGTGCGCCTTCCGGCACACCGATGACCCCGTCGATGCCGAGGTCGGCGGGGGCGTCCACCGAGCGGGTCAGCCGCTGGAGGGCACCGGGACGCCGACCCAGCTCGTGCGTATCGAACACGAGGGGGTTTCGGTGGTCGAGGTGGCCGTTCAGGGCTTTTCCTGCTTTCGAAATCATGTGCATCGCGCATCGTGGGGAGGGCCGACCGGATTCGAATTCGAAACGGGCAGCCGGGATCGCGGACATACGCGCGACCGAAGAGCCAGGATACTGGACGCGCCGCCCAGCTCCCAATCCGGTCCGCCGGGCCCCTTTCGCGCCCGGTCAGCGCTCCTGTTCGTACCGGCGGAGCTGGTCCAGGTCGATCATGCCGGTGTCGAACAGGCTGGTCTCGTCGAGGGCGCTCTCACCCTGCGGCTGGAGCGCCTGCTGGGGCTGCATGGGCTGCTGTTGCCAGCCGTCGTACCCCTGGACCGGGACCTGGGCCTGGCTCTGGTCGTAGCCCTGCTGCTGATAGGCGGCGTACGGGTCCGGCTGCTGCTGGTACCCGTAGACGTCCTGCTGCGGCTGCTCCTGGTACGCGTACGTCTCCGCGTAGCTCGGCTGGGCCTGGGCGGGGAAGTGCGGCTGGGCCTGCTGGTGCACCGGCTGCGGCTCCGGGGTGGAGAGCTCGGCGAGGCCGGCCCAGTGGTCCTCGTCGCTCATGTGTCCCTGGTTGCCCGCCGCGTCCTGGGCGGCCACATGCGCGCCGAGTTCGTCGGTGGCGACCCGGCCGTGCAGCTTCTGCCGGCCGCGGCCGACCGCCTCCAGGGTCTTGGCGAGCACGGCCTCGAAGGCGCCGAGCTTGGTGTCGACGTACTCGTCCGCGCGGCGCTGGAGCGTGGCCGGGTCGGTGCTGCGCTCGGGGGCCTCGGCGAAGTCCGGGTCCTCGTATCCCTGCTCGTCGAAGGCCTGGCCGCGGCCGAGGAGCTTCTCGCGGCCCCGGTCGACGGAGCCGATGGTCTTGGTGAGGACGACCTCGAAGTTGGCGAGCTTGCTGTCGACGTACTCATCGGCCTCGGCGCGGACCTCCTCGGCCTCCCGGCGGGCCTCGCCGAGGATGCGGTCGGCCTCGCTGCGGGACTGCATGGCGACCTCGGTCCCGGAGATCAGCGAGGTGCGTTCGGCGTGTGCGGTCCCGATGATCCGCTCGGCCTCCTGACGGGCCTGCTCGACCATCTGCTCCCGGCCGCCGATGAGCTCCTGGGCATGGGCGAGCGAGCCGGGCAGTGCCTCGCGCACCTCTTCGAGCATCGCGAGCAGCTCGGCGCGGTTGACCACGCACGAAGCCGACATGGGCATGGACCGGGCGTTCCCGACCGCCTCGACGATCTCGTCGAGCTTCTTCTGCACGTCCACCGTGTGCTCGCCACTCTCTACAGCCGATTGGAGACGGACGGGACGACTGTACGGCCAGCCGGCGCCCGCCCGACACCTGGTGACGGTTCGTCAGTTGTTCAGCGCTGGGCGAGGCGCTCGGTGAGGGCCTCGTGCACGATCGGGGGCAGCAGGTGGGAGACGTCGCCGCCCCAGGTCGCGACCTCCTTGACCAGGGAGGACGACAGGAAGCTGTAGGTGGGATTGGTCGGCACGAAGAGCGTTTCGACGCCGGAGAGGCCGTTGTTCATCTGGGCCATCTGCAGCTCGTAGTCGAAGTCGCTGACGGCCCGCAGGCCCTTCACGATCGCCGGGATGTCGCGCTGCTTGCAGAAGTCGACCAGGAGGCCGTGGAAGGACTCGACCTCGACGTTGCCGAAGTCCGCGGTGACCTGACGGATCAGGTCGATCCGCTCCTCGACCGTGAACAGGCCCTTCTTGGACTGGTTGATCATCACCGCGACATGTACGACGTCGTACAGCTTCGAGGCGCGGCCAATGATGTCGAGGTGTCCATTGGTGATGGGGTCGAATGACCCCGGACAGACGGCGCGGCGCAACTTGATTCCCTCGCTCTCCGGTCCGGTCATCGTGCGTCTTCGCACGTAGAGGCGGCGCGACCGTACCAAAGCGTTCCCTCGCCGTAGCGACGGGCCCGCAGTGGCTCGAATCCCTTGGGCCAGCTGAATTCTCCGCCTCTGGTGCTGCGTTCCACGGTGACGAGGGCGTCGGCTGTGAGCCACCCCTGGGCACGGAGTGTGAGGAGTATCTCGCCAAGATCGCCGTCGGTCACGGCGTACGGCGGATCCAGGAACACCACGTCGTACGGCTCCGCGGGCGCCGGTCCCGTCACGATCTGTTCGGCTTTGCCGGTACGGACTTCGGCGCCGGGCAGGCCGAGTGTGCGGACGTTGTCCCGGACGATACGGACGGCCTTGGGGTCGGCCTCGACGAGCAGGGCGTGGACCGCGCCTCGGGAGAGCGCCTCCAGGCCGACGGCGCCGGAGCCCGCGTACAGATCCGCGATACGGGTGCCGTGGAGGCTGCCCAGGAGCGCTTCCCAGGTGGAGAAGAGCCCCTCGCGTGCACGGTCGGAGGTGGGGCGGGTGCCGGTGCCGGGCGGGACGGCCAGGCGGCGTCCGCCGGCCGAGCCGGCGATCACGCGGGTCATGGGTGTCTGGTCCTCGGTTCGTGGGTGGCCCACAGGGTGCTGCGGCGCCGTGCCACCACGATATGGCGTCGTGGCGGATCGGGCTTGCGCACCCATTCCCCCTTGTCGCCCCTTGTCCAGGTACTCCTCTGTCACCCCTTACTAACCCTTGTCACCCCTTGTCGAGGTACTCCTCGCGCTCCTTGTCGAGCAGTGCGTCCAGCGCGATCCGCAACTCGGGCAGGTGTTCCAGCTCCGGGTCGGCGGCGACGACCGCGACTGCCTCCTCGCGGGCGGCGGCGATGACCTCCTCGTCGTCGATGACCGTGAGCATCCGCAGCGAGGAGCGGACCCCGGACTGGGCCTGGCCGAGGACATCGCCCTCGCGGCGCTGTTCGAGGTCGATCCGGGACAGCTCGAAGCCGTCGAGGGTGGCGGCGACGGCGGAGAGCCGGGCGCGGGCGGGGCTCGCCTCATGGGCCTCGCTGACCAGCAGACAGAGTCCGGCGGCGGAGCCGCGGCCGACCCGGCCGCGCAACTGGTGGAGCTGGGAGACCCCGAACCGGTCGGCGTCCATGATCACCATGGCGGTGGCGTTGGGGACGTTGACCCCGACCTCGATGACGGTGGTAGCGACGAGGACGTCGACCTGGCCCGCGGCGAAGCGGCGCATCACGTCGTCCTTGTCGTCGGGGTTCATCCTGCCGTGCAGCACCTCGATGCGCAGACCGGCGAGCGGGCCCTTGGCGAGCTGATCGGCGATCTCCAGGACGGCGAGCGGCGGGCGCTTCTCGCCGTCGTCCTCGGCCGCCTTCTTCTTCCCCTTCTTGCCCGCCGCCTCGTCCTCGGCGTCGTCGCCGATGCGGGGGCAGACCACATAGGCCTGGTGCCCGTTCTCCACTTCTTCGCGGACCCGTTCCCAGGCGCGGCTGAGGAAGTGCGGCTTGTCCTTGGCGGGTACGACATGGCTGGCGATCGGCGAGCGGCCGGCCGGGAGCTGGTCCAGTACGGACGTCTCCAGATCGCCGAAGACGGTCATGGCGACCGTACGGGGAATGGGGGTCGCCGTCATGACCAGCAGGTGCGGCGGCTGCTTCCCCTTCGAGCGCAGCGCGTCGCGCTGTTCCACCCCGAAGCGGTGCTGTTCGTCGACGACGACCAGGCCCAGGTCGTGGAACTGCACCTTGTCCTCGATCAGCGCGTGTGTGCCGATCACGATCCCGGCCTCGCCGGTGACGAGGTCGAGCAGCGCCTGGCGGCGGGCCGCGACGCCCATGGAGCCGGTGAGCAGCACCACCTTCGTGCCCTGCTCGGAGCCGCCGAGCATGCCGCCCTCGGCCAGCTCGCCCATCATCTCGGTGATGGAGCGGTGGTGCTGCTGGGCGAGCACTTCGGTGGGCGCGAGCATGGCGGCCTGCCCGCCCGCGTCGACGACGCCGAGCATGGCGCGCAGCGCGACCATGGTCTTTCCGGACCCGACTTCGCCCTGGAGGAGCCGGTGCATCGGGTGCTCGGTCGCCAGGTCGTCGAAGATCTCCTTGGAGACCTTCTGCTGTCCTTCGGTGAGGGTGAAGGGCAGCTTGGCGTCGAAGGCGTCGAGCAGTCCGCCGGGCCTGGGCCTGCGGGCCACTGCCGGGAGCTGGGTGTCGGCGTATCTGCGGCGGGCCAGCGCGACCTGGAGGACGAAGGCCTCGTCCCACTTCAGCCGGTCCCTGGCCTGTGCGATGTCCGCCTTGGTCTGCGGTCGGTGGACCTTCAGCAGCGCTTCCGGGAGCGAGGTGAACCCGCGGCCCTCGCGCAGACCGGCCGGCAGCGGGTCGACGGCCTCCCGCGCGCTGGGCAGCACGGTGTCGACGGCCTTGGCGATCCGCCACGAGTCCAGCTGTTTGCAGGCCGGGTAGATCGGCAGCAGCCGCCCGGCGAAGGCGTCCACCGCTTCCGTGGCCTCGGCCCCGTCGATGGACTCGGCGTCCAGCAGCTGGTACGTGGGGTGGGCCAGCTGCATCTTCCGGGCGAAGACGGAGACCTTGCCCGCGAACATCGCGCGCCGGCCGGGCAGCAGCTCCTTGTGCGGCTTGTGGACGCCATGGCCGAAGAAGACCAGCTGGAGGCGGCCGTTGCCATCGGTGAGGGTCACTTCGAGGCGCTTGCCGCGGCCTTGGTTGAACATCATGATGCGGGCGTCGGCGACCTGGGCGACGACCGTCACATGCTCGTCCAGCGGGAGGTCGGTCAGCGCCGTGAGCCGGCCGCGCTCCTCGTACCGCCGCGGGTAGTGGTGCAGCAGATCACCGACCGTGTGCAGGTCGAGGTGGTCGGCCATCACCTTCGCGGTGGCTCCGCCGAGCAGCTTCTTGAGGGGTTCATCGAACGCAGACACGCGATCCATTGCACACCACACCACTGACAGATGTCCGGCGGGCACCACGCGGACACCGGAATCCCCTGGTCAGATTTGTCGCCACGCCCCCAGGATCGGCTCCCACGCTTCCGGCTCGCGATCACCTTTCACAGGATCGCCCGACCCGCGCCGTCGCCAGTCCCCCACCGGCGCTGCGACGATGACATCTGAGACCCCAGCGAATTCCGCGTCCCCGAATACTCCGAGTCCTTCGAATACTCCGAGTCCTTCTCCGATCGGTCGCCGCACACCTTCCAGGTGGATCTGCGCGGACTGCTTCCAGGTGGATCTGCGCGGACTGGTCGATCCCCTCTCCCACCCTCTCTACTCCTCCCCTCGTGTCTACCTCCGTGAGCTGCTGCAGAACGCCGTGGACGCCATCACGGCCCGCCGCGTCGAGCAGCCGGACGCGCCCGCCCTGGTGCGGCTGTACGCGGACGGCGGGCGGCTGCGGGTCGAGGACAGCGGGATCGGCCTGACCGAGACCGATGTGCACAGCCTGCTCGCGACGATCGGCCGCAGTTCCAAACGCGACGGGGCCGAGGGGCCGGCCTCGGCGCGTGCCGAGTTCCTCGGCCAGTTCGGTATCGGGCTGCTGGCGTGCTTCGTCGTCGCGGCCGAGATCCGGGTGGTCAGCCGCTCGGCGCGTACGCCCGGTTCGCCGCCCGTGGAGTGGTGCGCCCGCGACGACGGTTCGTACACCGTCCGTACCCTGCCCGACAGCGCACGCCCGGAGCCCGGCACCACGGTGACGTCGCGGCGTACCGGGGCGATGTGCGGGGCGCACTGGAGCTGTACGAGCGGGCCGCCGCCGGGACCAATGACGCCGGACTGCCGTGGTACGCAGTCGAGTACGAGGCCAAGACGGCCGGGGTCGCCGCCCAACTCGGCGAGTACGAGCGGGCGGAGCGCGCCGCCCGGGCCGCCCTGGAGCAGGGGGCGGAGTTCGTCACGGCGCCCGGACGGGCCCGGCTGCATCTCCGGCTCGCCGAAATCCTCGGTGGCACCGGGCAGTTCGACGAGGCGACCGAGCATGCGCTGGATGCCTCGCACTGGGCGGACGAGTCGGGCGAGAGCGCGACGCTCGGGGTCCACGCCCGCCATCAGCTCGGCGGCTGGCTGCTTCAGCTGGGCCGGGCCGCGGAGGCTGCTGCCGTGCTGGAGGCCGTACTGCCCGACATCACGGCCGAGGACCACGGTGACAGCGCGGTCCCAGACGTTGTGGTGGCTCGGGGACTCCCTCACCGCGCTCGGCGAGCCGCGGGAGGCGGCGCAGCACTGGCTGGAGGCGGCGGACATCGCCCGCCACTGGCCCGAGCAGCACGACCACGCGATGCTCGCCAATCTTGCCGCGCAGGCGCTCTACCGGGCCGATCTCGACTCCCAGGCCGAGCAGGCGTACACCCGGGCCGGGGAGCTGTGGCGCGAGCTGGGCGACGTCCCTGCGCTGGTACGGACGCTGCGGGTGCGGGCATGGATCGCGATCCGGGACGGGCAGCCGGGCCCGGACGCGGCACGGGCGTTCATGGCGGCGGCCGAGCGGGAGTGCGAGGCGGCGCTGGCGGGTGGCCCGGCAGAAGGGGCGCCCACGCTGCTGGCGGAGCTCGCGGACACCCACCGCCAGACCGGCGAGCTGATCGCCCATGTCTGCCAGGGCGAGCCGGGTGAGGCGCCGGAGTTCGAGGAGGCGCTCGCGTACGTGCACCGGGCGGTCGCCGGCTTCGCGGAGGCCGGGCCCGGCTTCCTCGGCCTGCGCACGGCCGCCGATCTGATGGCCGCCTGGCTGGAGGCCGACCTGAACCGCCCGGACGCGGCCCGGGCACGGGCCCGCAGCGTCCTCGATGTGTACGGGGACGGGGAACCGGACGAGACGGGCCGGGCACGGCGGGCGGAGGCGGAGGCGCTGCTGAAGTACGTGACCAAGAATTCGAGCCCGTCCGGCACTTGAGAACAGTCTCCGACCCGCGCGTCCGACGCACAGGTACAGAAATCAATCCCGTCCGGCACTTGAGGACAGTCCCTGACCCGCCCGTCCGACGCTTGAGGAAGTCCCTGACCCGCCCGTCCGACGCTTGAGGACACCCGCGCCGGCCGCGCGCCGCCCTACTCCACCCCGATCAGCAGCGGAGCGCACTGGTGGCCGCCCCGGTACACCACCGTGTCGACCGCCAGATAGCCCTCGCGTACGTGCTCCTCCAGCGCGTCGGCCAGGCTGTCGGGGACGTCCTCGCCCAGGACCAGGGTGACCAGTTCGCCGCCCGCCGCCAGCATGCGGTCCAGCACGTTCCGGGCCGTTTCCGGTACGTCCTCGCCGATGACCGCGACATCACCGTCGATCAGGCCCAGGATGTCGCCGGCCTGGCAGATGCCCGCCATGGTCCAGGACTGCCGCTCGGCGACGGCCAGTTCGGCGTAGCGGGTGGCGCCGGCCGCGGCGGTCATCGCCACCACGTCCTCGTCGAAGCTGCGGCCGGGTTCGTGGACGGCGAGGGCCGCGATGCCCTGGACGGCGGCCCGGGTCGGGATCAGGGCGACCCGGACGCCCTCCGTGCGGGCCTGTTCGGCCGCGGCAGCGGCGGTGTGGCGCAGCTCCGCGTCGTTGGGCAGCAGAACCACCTCGCGGGCGTGCGCCCGGCGGATCGCGTCGACCAGTTCGCCGCTGGCAGGCGGTTCCCCGGGGCGCGCCAGGACCGTCGTGGCCCCGGCCTCCTTGCACAGGCCGCGGAGCCCGTCGCCGGGGACCACCACGACGACCGCACGCTGCACGGGTTCGGTGTGGGGGTGCACCCGGTCGGCTCCGAAGTGGGTGATCCGGATGCGGTACGGCCGCCCCGCCTCGACACCGGCCTCCACCGCCGCACCCGCGTCGTCGACATGCACATGGACGTTCCACAGCCCGTCGCCGCCCACCACCACGAGCGAGTCACCGAGCCCGTCGAGCCGGGTCCGCAGCCGGTCCACGGCGTCGTCCGTGGCCTCCAGCAGGTAGATGACCTCAAAGGCCGGTCCGCCCTCCGCGCAGTCCTCCGGCACAGCTACGAGGTGCGCGGGCACGGCCACGTATGTGCGCTCGGGCGCCCGCCCGGAGACCGCTTCGACGAGTGCCCCGAGCACCGTCACCAGGCCCCGTCCCCCGGCGTCCACCACGCCTGCCCGCCCGAGGACGGCAAGCTGTCCGGGGGTCGCCTCCAGGGCCGTCCGCGCTCCCTCGTACGCCGCCCGTGCGACCGCCGTGGTTCCGGCGTCGCCCGCCGTGCGCCCGGCGGCCTCGGCGGCTGCGGTGGCCACGGTGAGCACGGTGCCCTCGACGGGGTGGGCGACGGCCTGCCGGGCGGCGGCGGCGGCCTCGGTGAGCGCCCGGCGCAGATGGTCCGTGTCGTGCCCGTCGGCCAGCACCCCCGCCATCCCGCGCAGCAGCTGGGCCAGGATCGTGCCGGAGTTTCCGCGGGCACCAATCAGTGCTCCGTGCGCCATGGCCCGTACCGCGTCGGCGGCGGCGGGCACGGTCGTACCGGTCTCGTGGGCGGCGAAGACCGCTTCGACGGCCTGGGTGGCGGATTCGACGGTCAGATAGAGGTTCGTACCGGTGTCCCCGTCGGCGACGGGGTACACGTTGATCGCGTCGATCGCCTCGCGCTCCCGGCCCAGCGCCTCAAGGGCCAGTGAGCACCAGGTACGCACCGCGACGGCGTCCATGTCGTCGGCGGTCTGCGGCACCTGTCGGTCCTCCTCGAAATCGGCCATGGGTGGCCGGCTGCACCGCAGAGTAGTCCCGTGCGCCGGATCCGGCGGGGACAGGGGCGGGACGGGAGGCAGCTGAACCCATGGTAGTTTCGTTCCACCGACGCAGCCGTTGTATGCTGCTTCGGTTGCCCGATGAAAGTCGGGCCATCCCTCCGGTGCCGCCACTTCAGTCAAATGATTCCGGCGCGCCGGAATTCACTGTAAGTGCACCTGAAGTCTTTGGAGTGACCCGTGGCTGCCAACTGCGACGTCTGCGGCAAGGGGCCGGGCTTCGGCAACAACATTTCGCACTCGCACCGCCGTACGTCCCGTCGCTGGAATCCCAACATCCAGCGCGTGCGTGCCGTGGTCGGTCGGACGCCGAAGCGGCTCAACGTCTGCACCTCGTGCATCAAGGCCGGCAAGGTCGCGCGCTGACGTTCCCGTCGTAGCGCAGCCTTCCGGTTGCCCAAAAAGCCGGTCCACCTCGGTGGACCGGCTTTTTGCTGTGCTCCTGGGGCCCTCACACGGCGCGCGTGCGCCAGCCGTGGTCGACGGGGCCGATTCCGGCGCCCAGCGGGAAGCCCGCCGCGATCGCCCCGGTGACGTACGCCTTCGCGCCCCGTACCGCCGTGGGTACGTCCTGGCCCCGGGCCAGTGAGCAGGCGATCGCCGAGGCGAGCGTGCAGCCGGTGCCGTGGGTGTGGCGGTTGTCGTGCCTCGGTGCGCGCAGCCAGTGCTCCTCGGTGCCGTCCGTCAGCAGATCGACGGGCTCGCCGGGCAGATGGCCACCCTTGATGACGACCCAGCGCGGCCCGAAAGCCAGTACCTCGGTGGCGGCCTGCCGCATTCCGGCCTCGTCCGTGACGCTCACGCCGGTGAGCTGCGCCACCTCGTCCAGGTTCGGGGTGGCGACCGTGGCGACCGGCAGCAGTTTCGTCCGTACGGAATCGAGCGCCTCGGCGGCCAGCAGCGGATCTCCGTGCTTGGAGACCCCGACCGGATCCACGACGACCGGGGCGTCGGTGCCCGCGAGGAGTTCGGCCACGGTCTCCACGAGGGCGGCCGACGAGAGCATGCCGGTCTTCACCGCCTGCACACCGATGTCGTCCACCACACTGCGGTACTGGGCGCGTACGGCCTCGACGGGCAGCTCCCAGGCGCCCTGCACCCCCAGCGAGTTCTGGGCCGTGACGGCGGTCAGCACGCTCATTCCGTGCACACCGAGCGCCAGCATCGTCTTCAGATCGGCCTGAATGCCCGCACCGCCGCCGGAATCGGATCCGGCGACGGTGAGCACACGGGCGGGTACAGCAGCAGATATGGGCATGGGCCGAAATCTACTGGGCATCCTCGATGTCCCCGAAATGGTCCCAGCCGCCCTTGCTGGTCCAGGGCGCCCCGTCGACCGTCACCTGCGGCAGCGCCGAGGGGTTGAGGACCTCGCCGATCACTTTCCAGCGGGCGGGCAGCTTCACGTCCGGCGGGAAGGTGGCGACGATCGCGTGGTCCTCTCCCCCGGTCAGCACCCACTGCAGCGGGTCCACGCCGACGGCCTGACCGATGTCGGACATCTGCGAGGGGATGTCGATGAGTCCGGAGCGCAGATCGATCCGGACCTTGCTGGCCTCGGCGATGTGCCCGAGGTCGGCGACGAGTCCGTCGCTCACGTCCGTCATCGCGGTGGCGCCGAGCCCTGCGGCCGCGGGGCCTGCGTGGTACGGCGGTTCGGGGCGCCGGTGAGCCTCGACGAAGGCGCGGGGCGAGCGGAAGCCGCGGGAGAGCACGGCGTATCCGGCGGCGGACCAGCCGAGCCAGCCGGTGACGGCGACGACATCGCCGGGCTGGGCGCCGGACCGCAGGACCGGTTCGTGGTTGCGCAGATCGCCGAGTGCGGTGATCGAGACGGTGATCGTCTCACCGCGCACCACATCGCCGCCGACCACAGCCGCACCGGCGACCTGGCACTCGTCACGGATGCCGTCCATCAGCTCACCGGCCCAGGTGACCGGGAGTTCGGCGGGGACGACCAGGCCGAGCAGCAGCGCGGTGGGCACGGCGCCCATGGCGGCGATGTCGGCGAGGTTCTGGGCGGCGGCCTTGCGGCCGACGTCGTACGCCGTCGACCAGTCGCGACGGAAGTGCCGTCCCTCCAACAGGATGTCCGTACTGGCCACGACCCTGCGGTCGGGAGCGGACACGACCGCGGCGTCGTCGCCGGGGCCGAGCCGTACCGCCGGAGTGGTGGTGAGCCGGGAAGTGAGCTCCCTGATGAGCCCGAACTCCCCCAACTCGCCCACGGTTCCCTTCACCGAGTCTCACCTCTCATCTATCGCGCCGGACGATCGTCCGGGCTGCTTCAGCGGCCGGGGGTCCGGATCGTGGACCGGCCGCCGCCGCAGGGAGCAGTCTGCACCGGTTCTCATCGGCATGTCTGTCCCCCTTTCGCACCGCTGCACTTGCGGTCGCGGGCCGTCACTGCTGTCGGTACTGTCAAGAGATACGTCAACTTGTGTCTTGTGTACGCCACGCTGTGGACGTCAACCACCCCGTAGGTCTCCCCGCGGCCCGCGGCAACGCGATACCGTGGCGTCCCTTTCCCCCACATGATCCTCGTGGCCGCCCTGGAGGTTCCGTGGTACAGGCGTACATCCTTATTCAGACCGAGGTGGGCAAGGCGTCGACCGTCGCCGAGACCATCGCCAAAGTTCCGGGAGTGATCCAGGCAGAGGACGTAACCGGCCCCTATGACGTGATCGTGCGCGCCCAGGCCGACACGGTCGATGAACTCGGCCACATGGTGGTCGCCAAGGTCCAGCAAGTGGAAGGCATCACCAGAACCCTGACCTGCCCGGTCGTTCATCTGTAGTCCCCGTCTACGCTGGGCCGGTGACATCATCGCGCCGCCGGCTCTGCCACCCCGTATTTCTCGGTCCGTCCGTTGCCGCACTGCTGCTGGCCGCGACGGGCTGCTCCTCAACGGACGCCGCGGCGTCGATCACGGTTCCCACACCGTCACCGGAAGCCGCAGCCTACTGCCGTGCACTGCACAAGGAGCTGCCGAAGACCGTTGCCGGACTCGACCGCGGTGACACCGGGACGAAGTCCGAGCTGACCGCCGAGTGGGGGGACGGAGCGATCGTACTGCGCTGCGGTGTCCCCCGGCCCGCGAAGATGGACGATCCCATGGCGAAGGGGACCGAGGCGGACGGCGTCAACTGGCTGCTGGAGCAGCCGGAAGACGCCGGTCCGCGCTTTACGACGACCTACCGCAAGGCGTACGTCGAGGTGAGTCTGTCGACGGCGTACGCGCATGACGCGACCCCGTTGGCCGCGTTCGGCCCGGCCGTCAGGAAGACGGTTCCCAGCAGCCCGTAGGGCGTGTGCTCCGCGACGGGAGCGCACGCCCTACGGTGCGGGACTCTTCTCAGCGCAGGCCGGTCGGCCGGTTCAACGCGGCCTGGATCAGCCGGTCCACCAGCTCCTGGTAGCTCACGCCGCTCTCCTGCCACATCCGCGGGTACATGGAGATCGGGGTGAAGCCCGGCAGCGTATTGATCTCGTTGATCACGAAGCCGCCGTCCTCGGTGAGGAAGAAGTCGGCGCGTACCAGGCCCTCGCAGGACGTGGCTTCGAAGGCGTCGACCGCCAGTCGCTGGACCTCGGCCGTCTGCTCCTCGGTGAGCGGGGCGGGCACGATCCCGGAGGCCGAGTCGATGTACTTGGCCTCGAAGTCGTAGAAATCGTGCGAGGTCACAGGGGGGATCTCGGCGGGCACGCTGGCGCGCGGTCCGTCCTCGAACTCCAGCACCCCGCACTCGATCTCGCGGCCGCGCAGCAGCGACTCGACCAGGAACTTGGGGTCGTGGCGGCGGGCTTCCTCGATCGCCTCGTCGAGACCGGAGAGGTCGTCGACCTTGGTGATGCCGATCGACGAGCCGGCCCGGGCGGGCTTGATGAAGAGCGGCCAGCCGTGGTCACCGGCGAAGTCCACGATGCGCTTGCGGGCAGCGGAGGGGTCCGTGTCCCATTCGCGGGGGCGTACCACGACGTAGGGGCCGACCGGCAGCCCGAACGAGGTGAAGACCCGCTTCATGTACTCCTTGTCCTGGCCGACCGCCGAGGCGAGCACCCCGGCGCCGACGTACGGCACACCGGAGAGCTCCAGGAGCCCCTGAAGGGTGCCGTCCTCGCCGTACGGGCCGTGCAGCACGGGGAAGACGACATCGACCTCGCCGAGTGCCTTGGGGACCGAGCCGGGCTCGCTGTACACCACTTCGCGGCTGCCGGGGTCGACGGAGAGCACCACGGCGCCCTCGGTGGACTCGGCCAGCTGGGCCACGTCCGGCATCTTCCGGTCCGTGATGGCCATGCGTGCGGGCTCGTCGGCGGTGAGCGCCCAGCGGCCGTCCGTCGTGATGCCGATCGGCAGGACGTCGTACTTCGTCCGGTCGATGGCGTTCAGGACGGCGCCGGCCGTGACGACCGAGATGCCGTGTTCGGAGCTGCGGCCGCCGAACACGACGGCCACGCGCGGCTTGCGGAGCTGCTGCTCCGGGCTCTGGGGGAGGTTCTCGCTGCTCATATCGCGTTGAGCGTACCTGCTGGTACCACTCGCGTCAGCGTGGCCGGGGCCGCTGGAGCGGTGACCGCGAACGTTCACCACCCTGCGCGCCCCCAGGGGCCTGTCGTCAGCGTCGCTCGGGCTTCGCGCTGCGCGACATCAGCTCGCCCAGCGCGACCATCGGCGGCTTGCCCTCGTGGACGATGCCGACGACCGTCTCGGTGATGGGCATGTCGACGCCGTGCCTGCGCGCCAGATCGAGCACCGATTCACAGGACTTGACGCCCTCGGCGGTCTGCTTGGTGACCGCGATCGTCTCCTGGAGCGTCATTCCGCGGCCGAGGTTGGTGCCGAAGGTGTGATTGCGCGAGAGCGGCGAGGAGCAGGTCGCCACCAGGTCGCCGAGGCCCGCGAGTCCGGAGAAGGTCAGCGGGTCGGCGCCCATGGCGAGGCCGAGACGGGTCGTCTCGGCGAGGCCGCGGGTGATGAGCGAGCCCTTGGCGTTGTCCCCGAGGCCCATGCCGTCGGCGATGCCCACGGCGAGACCGATGACGTTCTTGACCGCGCCGCCGAGTTCGCAGCCGACCACATCGGTGTTGGTGTACGGGCGGAAGTACGAGGTGTGGCAGGCGGTCTGGAGGCGCCGGGCCACGGACTCGTCCTGGCAGGCGACAACGGCTGCGGCGGGGCGGCGTTCGGCGATCTCCTTGGCCAGGTTGGGGCCGGTGATGACGGCGACGCGGTCCGCGGAGACCTTGGTGACGTCCTCGATGACCTCACTCATCCGCTTCGCGGTGCCGAGTTCGACGCCCTTCATCAGCGAGACGAGAACGGTGTCGGAGCCGAGGTGCGGGGCCCAGTCGGCGAGATTGGCGCGCAGCGTCTGCGAGGGCACCACGAGCACGGCGAAGTCGGCACCGTGCAGCGCCTCGGCGGCGTCGGTGGTGGCCCGGATCGACGCGGGGAGTTCAATTCCCGGCAGATAGTCCGGGTTGGTACGGGTCGTGTTGACCGCCTCGGCGACTTCGGCGCGACGGCCCCAGAGGGTGACCTCGCAGCCGGCGTCGGCGAGAACCATGCCGAAGGCTGTACCCCATGAGCCGGTTCCGAAGACGGCTGCCTTTGCGGGGTGCGTCACTTGGGTCCCTTTCCTTCGGCCTTGCGCCGCTGTTCTGCACGCGCCTTGCGGTGGTCGTACGGTTCGGCGGGCGCCTTCTCGCCCCGTACGATCTCCAGCTGCGCGGTCACCGCGGCCATGATGACCTCGGTCGCCTCGCGCAGGACGTCCGGCGTCGGATCCTTGTCGTAGAACCGGGAGAGGTCGACGGGCGGTCCGGCCTGCACCTGGAGGGTCTTGCGGGGGAACAGCCGGAACTTGTTCTCCTTGGCGTACGGCGGCATGGCCAGGTTGGCGCCCCACTGGGCGACCGGGATGACCGGGGCCTTCGTCATCAACGCGACGCGGGCCGCACCGGTCTTGCCGGCCATCGGCCACATGTCGGGGTCGCGGGTGAGGGTGCCCTCCGGGTAGAAGGCGACGCATTCACCGCGCTCGATGGCGCCGACAGCGGCCCTGAAGGCGTCCAGCGCATTGGTCGTTTCGCGGTACACGGGGATCTGTCCGGTGCCGCGCAGCATCATTCCGACAAAGGGGGTCTTGAAGAGGCCCGCCTTCGCGAGAAGCCGCGGCACCCGTCCGGTGTTGTACTGGAAGTGACCGTAGGAAAGCGGGTCCAGATACGAGTTGTGATTGACCGCAGTGATGAATCCGCCGTCGGCCGGAATGTGTTCCATTCCCCGCCAGTCACGCTTGAACAGAACCACCAACGGCGGTTTTGCGATGGCCGCCGCCAGGCGGTACCAGAAGCCGATTCTGCGGCGGGACACTCGGACACCTTCCTCTAAGGACCTGACTGCTGCCTGGCTACCGACGGTCAAGTCTCGCCCCAGGCCCCTGCTCTGTCGAGAACACCGTACGCCCCGCTTTCGGGACCGACCCTCCGGGTTCTCGCACCGGCAGGCGAGAATAAGCGGCGATGCGTATCGAGAGGGAGATCGCCACGAACACCGACCCGGCCGGTCCTTGGTCCCTGGTCGTCCCGTTGAAGCCCTTGGCGCGGGCCAAGAGCAGGCTCGCGCCCGCGACGGGCGCCGCGCTGCGCCCACGGCTCGCCCTCGCCTTCGCCCGGGACACCGTGGCCGCCGCCCTGTCCTGCCGGGCGGTACGGGATGTGGTGGTCGTCACGGACGATACGGAGGCCGGGGCGGCTCTCGCGGCCCTCGGAGCACACGTCGTTCCCGACGAACCGGACCGCGGACTCAACGCCGCCCTGGCACACGGTGAGCGGACCGTGCGGGACCGGCGGCCCGGGGCGGCCCTCGCCGCTCTCAATGCGGATCTGCCCGCGCTGCGCCCCGCAGAATTGGCCCGGGTACTCGATTTTTCCGCCGCATTTCCCCGGGCATTTGTCACTGATGCGGCAGGAATCGGTACAACATTTCTGTCGGCTGCGCCGGGAGTGGAATTGCGACCGGATTTCGGCGGTTCTTCCCGGGCCCGGCATCTGGACTCCGGAGCGGTGGAAATCGGCCTGACCGGCATCGATTCGGTCCGCCAGGACGTGGACACCGGCGACGATCTGCGGGCGGCGCTGGCCCTGGGGGTCGGCCCGCACACGGCGGGGCGCTGGGCCGCGGGAGCCCCGTCGGCGGACCGATAGGCTGCCGTTCATGCAGGCGACCTCGTACACGTACGACCCCGAGACCCGCACCGGCAGTGTGCTGCTCGACGACGGCACCCCGGTGGAATTCGATGCCAGGGCCTTCGACGCCGGCGGTCTGCGGCTGCTGCGTCCGGGGCAGCGGGTGCGGATCGAGGGCACCGGCGAGGGCGCGGATCTGCGGATCACGCTGGTGACGCTGCAGACGTTCTGAACGGCTGCGCGCACCCTTCCCACGACAGCCCGCGGGCCGGGCTCCCCGAGGGGAGCCCGGCCCGGCGCGTGTGAGTAGCCCTGCGCTGCTCGGTCTCACTTCTTCCGTGCAGTGGCCTTCTTCGCCGTGGTCTTGCGCGCCGTGGTCTTCTTCGCGGGCGCCTTCTTCGCCGTGGCCTTCTTGGCGGGCGCGGTCTTGCTGGCGACGGCCTTCTTGGCGGCCGTCGTCTTCTTCGCCGCCGCTGCGGTGGTCTTCTTGGCCGCTGCCGTGGTCTTCTTGGCCGCCGCGGTGGTGGTCTTCTTCGCGGTGGTCTTCTTCGCGGCAGTGGTCTTCGCAGCGGTCACGGCCTTCTTGGCGGTGGCCTTCTTCGCCACGGCCTTCTTCGCGGTGGCCTTCTTGGCGGCTGCCTTGGTCGTCGTACGGGTGGAAGCACCGCCCGAGAGGCTGCCCTTGGGCGCCTTCTTCACGGCCACCTCACCCTTGGGGAGCTTCTTCGAGCCGCTCACCAGGTCCTTGAAGCCTTGTCCCGCACGGAAACGGGGCACCGAGGTCTTCTTGACCCGCACCCGCTCACCCGTCTGCGGGTTGCGGGCGTAGCGGGCGGGGCGGTCGACCTTTTCGAACGAGCCGAAGCCGGTGACCGAGACACGGTCCCCCGCGACAACCGCACGGACGATCGCGTCGAGCACCGCGTCGACGGCGTCCGCGGCCTGCTGACGGCCGCCGACCTTGTCGGCAATCGCTTCTACGAGCTGCGCCTTGTTCACGTCTTCCCCTTCGGAGACATTGCCAGAACGAAAGTGTTCAAGCGTTTTCGCACGTTAGGCAGATATATACCGCAAATCAAACACGAAACGGGCTAATCACCCTAGTGCCGCAACGAAGTCGACCGCTGCGCAGTTCCGCAGAGTCAGTCACCTTCGGGGAATCGGCCCTCATCGAGGTCCTTCATCAACCGGTCCAGACGCCTTGCCGCATCCGGGAGATCGTGCTTAGCCGCGGCCGTGATGACCAACAGCTTCCGGGACAGCGCCATCCTTACGCCCTCCGGGACTTGCAGTGCGCGCACTCTTGTGTGCGCTTCCTTCAATCGGTCGGCGACTTGGCCGTAAAGCTTGAGTTGGCTGTCGCGTTCCATGCACCGATTGTGCCATCTGGGGCGAGTTGTCGCCCGACGGGGTCTCAACAAGCGACTGCGCCCCCTACCAGATGGCAGGGGGCGCAGTCCCGGAAACGCGCTGCTCAGGCGTTAATTGTACGCGGTTTGAAGGTCGGCCTTGCCGCCTCATAAGTCGCGATGTCCGCTTCGTTCTGAAGGGTGAGGCTGATGTCGTCCAGCCCGTTCAGCAGCCGCCAGCGGGCGTTCTCGTCAAGCTCGAAATCGGCCGTGATGCCCTCGGCACGGACCTGGCGGGACTCCAGGTCGACGGTGATCTCGGCCGTCGGGTCGGTCTCGGTCAGCTCCCAGAGCGCGTCGACGACCTTCTGGTCGAGGACGACGGTCAACAGCCCGTTCTTCAGCGAGTTGCCGCGGAAGATGTCGGCGAACCGGGAGGAGATGACGGCCTTGAAACCGTAGTTCTGCAGCGCCCACACGGCGTGCTCGCGGGACGATCCGGTGCCGAAGTCGGGACCGGCCACCAGCACCGTGGCGCCGCTGCGCTCCGGGCGGTTGAGGACGAAGTTCTCGTCCTTGCGCCAGGCCTCGAAGAGTCCGTCCTCGAAGCCGTCGCGGGTGACCTTCTTCAGCCAGTGGGCGGGGATGATCTGGTCGGTGTCGACGTTGCTGCGGCGCAGCGGGACGGCCCGGCCGGTGTGTGTGGTGAAAGCTTCCATGATTCTCAGACTCCGGCGGGCGTACGGGCGTCGGACAGGTCGGCCGGCGAGGCCAGGTGGCCCAGCACGGCGGTGGCGGCGGCGACCTGCGGGGAGACCAGGTGCGTACGGCCGCCCTTGCCCTGCCGGCCCTCGAAGTTGCGGTTCGAGGTGGAGGCGGAGCGCTCGCCGGGGGCCAGCTGGTCGGGGTTCATGCCGAGGCACATCGAGCAGCCCGCGTGCCGCCATTCGGCGCCTGCGGCGGTGAAGACCTTGTCCAGGCCCTCCTCGACGGCCTGCAGAGCGACCCGGACGGAGCCCGGGACGACCAGCATCCGTACGCCCTCGGCGACTTTGCGGCCGTCCAGGATCGCGGCCGCGTTACGCAGGTCCTCGATCCGGCCGTTGGTGCAGGAGCCTACGAAGACGGTGTCCACGTTGATCTCGCGCAGCGGCTGGCCGGCGGTCAACCCCATGTATTCCAGGGCCTTTTCGGCGGCGTTGCGCTCCGAGGCGTCCTCGTACGAAGCCGGGTCGGGGACGTTGGCCGACAGGGGCGCGCCCTGGCCGGGGTTGGTGCCCCAGGTGACGAACGGCGCCAGTACGGCGGCGTCGATGACGACCTCGGCGTCGAAGACCGCGTCGTCGTCGGTGCGCAGCGTCTTCCAGTACGCGACGGCGGCGTCCCAGTCCTCGCCCTGCGGGGCGTGGTCGCGGCCCTTCAGGTAGTCGAAGGTGGTCTCGTCCGGGGCGATCATGCCCGCCCGGGCGCCGGCCTCGATCGACATGTTGCAGATGGTCATCCGGGCTTCCATCGAGAGCTTCTCGATGGCGGAACCGCGGTATTCGAGGATGTAGCCCTGGCCGCCGCCGGTACCGATCCTGGCGATGATCGCGAGGATCAGGTCCTTGGCGGTGACGCTGTCGGGCAGTTCGCCCTCGACGGTGATCGCCATGGTCTTCGGGCGGGCCAGCGGCAGCGTCTGGGTGGCCAGGACGTGCTCGACCTGGCTGGTGCCGATGCCGAACGCCAGCGCGCCGAAAGCGCCGTGCGTGGAGGTGTGGGAGTCGCCGCAGACGACCGTGGTGCCGGGCTGGGTCAGGCCCAGTTGCGGGCCGACCACATGCACGACGCCCTGCTCGACGTCGCCCAGCGGGTGCAGCCGTACACCGAACTCCGCGCAGTTCTTGCGCAGGGTCTCCAACTGGGCGCGGGAGACCGGGTCGGCGATCGGCTTGTCGATGTCGAGGGTCGGGGTGTTGTGATCCTCGGTGGCGATGGTGAGATCGAGGCGCCGCACCCGGCGTCCGGCCTGCCGGAGGCCGTCGAAGGCCTGGGGGCTGGTCACCTCGTGCAGCAGGTGCAGATCGATGAAGAGGAGGTCGGGCTCACCTTCGGCGCGCCGGACGACATGGTCGTCCCAGACCTTCTCCGCGAGTGTCCTACCCATCGCTTTCCCTCCGGCCGGCGTCTTCGCCGGCCCAACTAGAGATTCGGTGCGCCGCCGTCCGGACCCCCGTGCGGGGCGGTGGCTGCGGGCCGTTGTGTGGCCGCCCCTACAGGTTCGCAACTTCCGCCGAAAATTGAACTTGCGTTTCACAGAGTGAGACGGGAGTATCGTCGTATGGACAACTCTAGCGGCGTCGGCGTTCTCGACAAGGCAGCTCTGGTATTGAGCGCCCTGGAGTCCGGTCCGGCCACCCTCGCCGGGCTGGTCGCGGCGACCGGGCTCGCACGACCCACGGCTCATCGACTGGCCGTGGCACTGGAACACCACCGGATGGTGGCGAGGGACATGCAGGGCCGTTTCATTCTCGGCCCCCGGCTGGCGGAGCTCGCGGCGGCGGCGGGCGAGGACCGCCTGCTGGCCACGGCGGGACCGGTGCTCACCCACCTCCGCGACATCACCGGCGAGAGCGCGCAGCTCTACCGGCGACAGGGCGACATGCGGATCTGCGTGGCGGCGGCGGAGCGGCTGTCCGGTCTGCGGGACACCGTGCCGGTCGGCTCCACGCTCACCATGAAGGCCGGCTCGTCGGCCCAGATCCTGATGGCCTGGGAGGAGCCGGAGCGTCTGCACCGCGGCCTCCAGGGCGCCCGTTTCACGGCGACGGCGCTCTCCGGCGTACGGCGCAGGGGCTGGGCCCAGTCGATCGGCGAGCGCGAGCCGGGCGTGGCCTCGGTCTCGGCGCCGGTGCGAGGCCCCTCGAACCGGGTGGTCGCCGCCGTCTCGGTCTCCGGACCGATCGAGCGGCTGACCCGGCACCCGGGCCGGATGCACGCCCAGGCGGTCATCGACTCGGCGGCCAGGCTCAGCGAGGCCCTGCGCCGCACGGGCTGACGTACGTAAGAAATACTCCGGCCGCCCCAGCGTCGTGGCGGCCCCTCTCAGAACCTCACTTCGCGGACGAGCGGTGCGCGAGACGGTCCGCTGCCCGGCGGCCCCGCCCCTCGATCGGCAGTACGCCGGTCACCGCGGCCAGTCCGTAGGCCGGCATATCGGCGTAGATCGATTCGTAGCCACCCTCGGGCACTATGTACGTCTCGTGCCACAGCCCCACATGCTGCCGGGACTTCTTCTCCTTACGGTTCAT
The DNA here is from genome assembly GCF_043200155.1 of Streptomyces sp. NPDC048473. Classification (NCBI taxonomy): domain Bacteria; kingdom Bacillati; phylum Actinomycetota; class Actinomycetes; order Kitasatosporales; family Streptomycetaceae; genus Streptomyces; species Streptomyces sp. NPDC048473. Next base: position 94,787 of record NZ_JBICXE010000011.1, on the reverse strand, counting down.
CATCGCCCAGGCCTTGCGGTGGAACATGTCGGGAGCGCTCGCGTACGCGTACAGCTTCTCCTTCGACTCCCAGTACTGGACGACGTAGTACGTCCGCGGCGAGCCGGACAGCAGCGTGTAGCCGAGCAGACCGCGGCTCCTGTCCTTGCTCAACTCCCGCAGCATGCGCGGCATTGCCGCCAGCACGGGCAGCCAATGGTGCACGCCCCGGAAGTGGTTGATGCGCATCCCGATGAGCAGGACGACCACCTCCCCCTCGGCTGCGGCGGTCGTCCGCCCCGGAATCGGCTTCGCGAACATGGCCGTACCCCCTTCTCCTCTTGGAGAGTGCCACTATCCAATGATTGGATAGTGGCACTGCCCAAGAGGTGGTGCAAGGGAAGGCACGGAACATGCGACTCTCGGAACTGAGCGAGCAGAGCGGCGTCAAGACCGCGACGATCAAGTACTACCTGCGCGAGGGGCTGCTGCGGCCGGGCCACCGGGTCAGCGCGACGCAGGCCGAGTACGACGAGAGCCATCTGCGCCGGCTGCGTCTGGTGCGGGCCCTGATCCAGGTCGGCCGCCTCCCCGTGGCCACGGCCCGCGAGGTCCTGTCCCATGTCGACGACGAGTCCCTGGGCCGGACGATTCGTCTGGGCGCCGCGCTGTGGTCGCTCCCGCACGGTCCGGACCCGGACGAGGACGCCCCGGAGACGGCGGCTGCCCGCGAGGAGGTCGAACGGCTCCTGGACCGGCTCGGCTGGGCGACCTCGCAGGAACTCGGCTCCCTGTCCCCCGCCCATCGCGCGCTGGTGTCGTCGGTGGCCACCCTCATCCGGCTCGGCTATCCCTGTGATGTCGAGTATCTGGCCGAGCAGGCCCGCCTCATGCACCAAGTCGCCGTCCAGGACCTGGACATGATGGAGACGTACCCCACGGAGGCGGAACAGGTGGAGACGGCGGTCGCGTCGGCCGTGCTCTACGAGCCGCTGCTGATGTCGCTGCGCAGGATGGCTCAGGAGGAGGAGTCGGCCCGGCGGTACGGGCTCTGAGGGACAAGAGAAAGGGCCCCTCACCGAGGTGAAGGGCCCTTGTCTGTCGCTCTGTTGTACCCCCGACCGGATTCGAACCGGCGCTACTGCCGTGAGAGGGCAGCGTGCTAGGCCGCTACACAACGGGGGCTTGTTACTACTCTTGCATTTCTGCGCTGGGCTACCAGGACTCGAACCTAGAATGACGGTACCAGAAACCGTAGTGTTGCCAATTACACCATAGCCCATGGTGTTACAAGTACCCCCGACCGGATTCGAACCGGCGCTACTGCCGTGAGAGGGCAGCGTGCTAGGCCGCTACACAACGGGGGCCCTAGCGATCCTGCATCGAGAGCGTGGGTGCGACCCAGATGATCTCGCGGGAAGGATCTGTACCCCCGACCGGATTCGAACCGGCGCTACTGCCGTGAGAGGGCAGCGTGCTAGGCCGCTACACAACGGGGGCTTGTTACTACTCTTGCATTTC
>NZ_JBICXE010000011.1:0-93190 GCF_043200155.1 Streptomyces sp. NPDC048473 | reverse complement strand
TTCTGCGCTGGGCTACCAGGACTCGAACCTAGAATGACGGTACCAGAAACCGTAGTGTTGCCAATTACACCATAGCCCACCAAAACTCAACCCCCAGAGGGGGTTTTGTTCGGCTTGCGCTTCCCGTTCGGATCTTTCGTTCCGCTCGGGCGGCGCAGGAAGAACATTACCTGAAGGTGTCCGGCGCTCCAAAACGGGTATTGCCCGCCAGCAGGCCGGGCAGCTGATCGAGCCCGCTGATACGGACGAGCTCGGGCCGCCCGCCCCGTCCGCCCCGGTCCAGCCAGATCCCCATCAGCCCCGCGGCGACCGCGCCACTCGCGTCGATGTCCGGCTCGTCCCCTACGTACGCGACCTCCTGCGGCTCCAGCGCCAGCGCCTCGCAGGCGGCGTGGAAGGCGCCGGCTTCGGGCTTGGAGACGCCCAGCTCCACAGCGCACACCACGGCCTCGAACCGGTCCCGCACACCGAGCGTGCGCAGCTTGCGGTCCTGATTGTGGATGCTGGAGTTCGACAGCACCCCGTGCCGGAACCCGTCCGCCAGCACGTCCAGAACGGGCAGCACATCGGGAAAGAGCGACCAGGCGGCCTCGTAATGGGCGGCGTGCCTGCCGAACCAGTCGTCGGCCTCGGTGTCGTCCAGCGCCCGCGAGAGGAACTCCCGGACCCGGTCCCGGCGCTGCCCCTGGAAGTCCGTCTCCCCGCCGGCGAACCGTGCCCAGTGCACATCGGTGATCGCCCGCCACGCAGCGAGGGCCTGCTCGACGGAGTCGTATCCGTCGGGCAGGCCCTCGTGTTCGAGATGCTTGCTCATGCCGACACGGTCGGCGCCCGTGTAGTCGAAGATCGTGTCGTCGATGTCCCAGAGGACCGCGCGGATCGTCATACGGCCCAGCGTATGCGGCTGTGCGACGAGCGTGGCGCGTTCGGGGGCGGCCCCGGAGTGAACCGGTGGCCGCCCCTTCAGTGCGTGACCCGGACGGTTACGCGGCCAGCTTCGCCAGCGCCGCGTCGATGCGGGCCAGGGTCTTCTCGCGGCCCAGGATCTCCAGGGACTCGAAGAGCGGCAGGCCGATCGTGCGGCCGGTGACCGCGACGCGGACCGGGGCCTGGGCCTTGCCGAGCTTCAGGCCGTGCTCCTCGCCGGCGGCGAGGATGGCGTTCTTCAGGGCGTCCGCGTTCCACTCGGCGTCGGCCAGCTTGGCGCGGGCCGTCACCAGCAGGGCGTCGGAGCCCTCCTTCATCGCCTTGGCCCAGGACGCCTCGTCCGTCGCCGGCTCGTCGAGGAAGAGGAAGTCGACGTTGGCCGTGATGTCCGAGAGGACCGTGACACGGGTCTGGGCGTGCGGGGCGATCGCCGCGAACTGCTCCGCGTCGAAGGCCTCCGGGGCCCACGCGGCGAACGGGGCCTTCAGCCAGGGGCCACAGGCCTCGGTGAACGCCTTCACATCCATCTTGCGGATGTGTTCGGCGTTGATGTGCTCGCACTTCTTCAGGTCGAAGCGCGCCGGGTTGGCGTTGACGTCCTTGATGTCGAACGCGGCCACCATCTCCTCGATGGAGAAGATGTCGCGGTCCTCGGCGATGGACCAGCCGAGCAGGGAGAGGTAGTTGAGCAGTCCCTCGGGCAGGAAGCCGCGCTCGCGGTAGAGGTTGAGCGAGGCCTGCGGGTCGCGCTTGGAGAGCTTCTTGTTGCCCTCGCCCATGACGTACGGAAGGTGACCGAACGCGGGGGTGTCCTTGGCGATGCCCAGCTCGATGAGTGCCTTGTAGAGGGCGATCTGGCGCGGGGTGGAGGAGAGCAGGTCCTCGCCGCGCAGGACGTGGGTGATCTCCATCAGCGCGTCGTCGACCGGGTTGACCAGCGTGTAGAGCGGGGCGCCGTTGGCGCGGACGATGCCGTAGTCCGGCACGTTCTCCGGCTGGAAGGTCAGCTCGCCGCGGACCAGGTCGGTGAAAGTGAGCGCCTCGTCGGGCATCCGGAAGCGGACGATGGAGGTGCGGCCCTCGGCCTCGTACGCGGCGGTCTGCTCGGCCGTGAGGTCGCGGCAGTGGCCGTCGTAGCCGGACGGCTTGCCGGCGGCGCGGGCGGCGTCGCGGCGGGTGTCGAGCTCCTCGGTGGTGCAGTAGCAGTGGTACGCGTACCCGCCTGCGAGAAGCTTCTCGGCGACATCCTTGTAGATGTCCATGCGCTGCGACTGGCGGTACGGGGCGTGCGGGCCGCCGACCTCGGGGCCCTCGTCCCAGTCGAAGCCGAGCCAGCGCATCGACTCCAGGAGCTGGTTGTAGGACTCCTCGGAGTCGCGGGCCGCGTCGGTGTCCTCGATGCGGAAGACCAGGGTGCCGCCGTGGTGCCGGGCGAAGGCCCAGTTGAAGAGGGCGGTGCGGACCAGGCCCACGTGGGGGTTGCCGGTCGGGGAGGGGCAGAAACGTACACGTACAGGTGCGTTAGCCACGCTTGATCACCTTGTTGGTGAGAGTGCCGATGCCTTCGATGGTGACGGCGACCTCGTCGCCGACATGGAGGGGTCCGACCCCTGCGGGAGTGCCGGTGAGGATCACATCGCCCGGGAGCAGCGTCATGGCTTCCGTGATGTGGACGACCAGATCCTCGATCGAGCGGATCATGTCGCTCGTACGGCCCAGTTGGCGTTGCTCGCCGTTGACCGTGGCCTGAATGGTCAGGTCGCTGGGGTCGAGGTCGGTCTCCACCCAGGGGCCGAGCGGGCAGGACGTGTCGAAGCCCTTGGCCCGGGCCCACTGCTTCTCGCGCTTCTGGGCATCGCGGGCGGTGACGTCATTGGCGCAGGTGTAGCCGAAGATGACGTCCTTCACGCGCTCACGCGGCACTTCGCGGCACATGCGGCCGATGACCACGGCCAGTTCGGCCTCGTGGTGGAGCTCGTTGGAGAAGGAGGGGTACTCGATGGCGTCGCCGGAGCCGATCACCGAGGTGGTGGGCTTGAAGAAGGCGACGGGGACGTCCGGAACCTCGTTGCCGAGTTCTGCGGCGTGCTCCGCGTAGTTGCGGCCGATGGCCACGACCTTGTTGGGGAGCACGGGCGGCAGGAGGCGGACCTTGCTCAGCGGGACCTTGGTACCGGAGAGCTCGAACTCGGCGTACGGAATGCCCTTGATGATGTCGAGGACGAGACCATCGGGCCCCTCGCCCTCGACGGCGCCGAAGGCGACATTGCCGTCGATGGAGAACCTGGCGATGCGCACGGGATGCTGTCGCCCCTCACTTGCTGGCTGGCTGAAGACTGACGCTCCAGGCTAACGCGGGTGAGGGGGGACAACCGCGCATTACCCGGCTGCTGCGACCGGGGCCGTGACCGGGGCTTCCATGAGGATGGTGCGGCGGGGGTTGGCTGTCTGGGTGGGCAGGTCGACGGCGTGCTCCTGCAGTTCCGGCGTCTGCAGCTCTTCGGCGTCCTTGAGGTGCGCCAGCGTGGTGCGCCGGGGGTTGGCAATGTTGCGGAACATCATCGTCGTCTTCATCTGCCGTTCGGACCCTGTCCGTATGGGCGCCGCCCGGAGGGGCGCCGGTTGTCGGATTTGCCATCCCTGTAAAGCGTCAGGCTAAACATCCAATTCCCTTGGGAAGCCCGGATGAGACGGCGATCATCATGTGAGTTTCCTCACGACGGCGTCGACAATTACCCCATTCCGGGCGGTCGATCACCCCGACAGAAACGGACATTGCGGCACTGAATGAGCCATTCCGCTCCTGATCATGTCGACTGGGACACCCCTCACCCTTCGCCGATTCACCCCTAATCATCCACTTTGCCCGCGAACACGCTCCACGGCTTGTTACTCAGTCATCACAACGCGTCACTCAGGTCACAGCCCGGTACTGGGCCCTTGTTGGAGATCCGGCACTGTGCTGGAATTCCACGCACCGCCGCGGGCTTCAGGCCGGCGCGCAGGGGCGCAATGGAGCGCCGAGTGGCGGCGGGAAGGGGAAGAACGCCGGTCACTCACGACCACCAGGGGGCGGACACATCGCCCCACGACGCCGACACCGTCCCACCCGCGTTCGCGCGGAGGGACGCCTGGTCCAGAGGTTGCGACGCTAGTGCAGGGACGTTTCAAGAGGGATGGCAGCGCTGCGGCGGAACCGGAGCCGCACGGCGGGACCGACCGCGGTTCCTCGCCCCAGCACGCCCAGAACCCCGGACCGGCCGCGGCCGGCGACAGCAGCGACCGTGGCCGGCGCCCCGGTGCCACGGCGAGCAGCGGCACCGATCCGATCACCTCACTCAAGCCCCAGGGGCCCGTCAGCACGGGCTCGCGAGTAGCTCTTCGCAACTGGCGGATCAGCACGCGTCTGGTCTCCCTGCTCGCCCTTCCCGTGGTCGCCGCGACCACGCTGGGCGGACTGCGGATCAACGACTCCATGAACGACATCCAGCAGCTGGATCACATGCAGCTGCTGACCAAGATGACCAAGCAGGCGACCACGCTCGCCCAGGCGCTCCAGGAGGAGCGCGACCGCTCGGCCGGTCCGCTGTCCAACGGGGTGAAGGCCGACGACTTCAAGGTCACCGAGCCCCGCAAGAAGACCGACCGGGCGAAGACGGCGTTCTTCGAGGCGACGGACGCGATCGGCGACCCGTCGGGCGATGAGGCCCTTGAGGGCATCTATTCGAGCGTCCAGCAGATCGCCAGCCAGCTGGTCACGATCCGCGAGATCCGTAAGACGGCGTACGCCAAGGGCAGCCCGAGTCTCCAGACCGTCGACCAGTACAGCCAGCTGATCACCTCGCTGCTGAGCCTCTCGCAGGACATGGCGCAGGCGACCAGCAACTCCGAGATGATCAAGCGGACCCGGGCGCTGGCGGCCTTCTCCTCCGCCAAGGAGTACGCCTCGGTCCAGCGGGCGGTCATCGCCGCGGCGCTGCCCGGCGGCAACGACAAGCAGCCGCACCTCGACCCGAACGACCAGCAGTTCGGCCGCGCCGCGCTGCGCAAGGAAGATTCTGCGCTCCGTTCCTTCAAGGCGGTCTACGCGGCGACCGGCAACAACGCCGAAGAGCTGATCGCCACGCTGGACGAGGGCAACCCGGAGATCAAGGCTGCCGATACCTACGCGACGAAGGTGCTGGACAGCCCCTCGGGCATGGACGGCATGCCGCGGCGTTCCTACCTGGACTGGTACGACCAGAGCTCCACCAAGATCCAGGCGATGAAGACCATCGAGGAGACCCTCCTCAGCGACATGGAGGGCAAGGCCCGCGAGCTGCGCGACGAGTCGAAGCGCGAAGCGATCATCAGCGGTGCGCTCATCCTGCTGGTGCTCGGCGTCTCGCTGGTCGGCGCCTTCGTCGTCGCCCGGTCGATGATCCGCTCGCTGCGGCGGCTGCAGGACACAGCTACGCGCGTCGCCCAGGACCGGCTGCCCGAGCTCGTCAAGCAGCTGTCCGAGACCGACCCGCAGGACGTCGACACCTCGGTCGAGTCGGTCGGTGTGCACTCCCGGGACGAGATCGGCAAGGTGGCCGCGGCCTTCGACGACGTGCACCGCGAGGCCGTCCGTCTCGCCGCCGAGCAGGCCCTCCTGCGGGGCAACGTCAACGCGATGTTCACCAACCTCTCGCGCCGCAGCCAGGGCCTCATCCAGCGTCAGCTCTCGCTCATCTCCGAACTGGAGTCGCGCGAGGCCGACCCGGACCAGCTGTCCTCGCTCTTCAAGCTCGACCACCTCGCGACCCGTATGCGCCGTAACGGCGAGAACCTCCTCGTCCTCGCGGGCGAGGAGCCGGGCCGCCGGTGGACCCGCCCCGTCCCGCTGGTCGACGTGCTCCGTGCCGCCGCCTCCGAGGTGGAGCAGTACGAGCGCATCGAACTGGCCGCGGTGCCCGCCACCGAGGTCGCGGGCCGCGTCGTCAACGACCTCGTGCACCTGCTCGCCGAGCTGCTGGAGAACGCCACGTCGTTCTCCTCGCCGCAGACGAAGGTCCGGGTCACCGGCCACGCGCTGCCCGACGGGCGGGTGCTGGTCGAGATCCACGACACCGGCATCGGCCTCTCCCCCGAGGACCTGGCGGCGATCAACGAGCGGCTCGCATCGCCGCCCACCGTGGACGTCTCGGTCTCCCGCCGCATGGGTCTGTTCGTGGTCGGCCGGCTGTCCCTGCGTCACGGCATCCGGATCCAGCTGCGGCCCTCCGACTCCGGTGGTACGACCGCGCTGGTCATGCTGCCCGTCGATGTCGCGCACGGCGGCAAGCAGCCGCCCTCCAAGCAGGGACCGGGGCAGCAGCCTTCCGCCCCCGGCGGTCTGCTCGGCGGTACGGGCGCGGGCAACGGCTCCCGTCCCGGCCTCGGCGGCGCTCCGTCGGCCCCGGCCGGCCGGCTCGCCGCGGGCCCGGGTGGAGCGCGCGGTCAGGTCGGTGCGGGCTCCGGTCCGCGTGCCGCGCTGCCCTCGCGCGACGGCGGCACCCGCCAGCCGCAGAACCAGCAAGGTCAGCCCGGTCAGCCCGGTCAGCAGAACGCCGGCTTCCAGTCCGCCGGGCTGTCCAGCACCGGTCCGCAGGACAACTCCCGCCAGGAGCCGCAGCGCCAGGGCGGCGGCCTCTCCGGTGCCTTCGGCAACGGTGCCCGGCTCGGTGCCCGCGGCCAGGGCGACGGAACGGGCCGTACGGACTCGGGTCAGCCCGACCTGTTCGGCCAGAACCGCCAGGACCCGAACCGCCAGGACCGCGGCGACCAGCTGGGCCGGTCGAACGGCCCGGCCCCGTGGCAGTCTCCGCAGCCACAGCAGGCCCGGCAGAACCCGGTCGGCCAGGGCGGCTTCCAGCGGCCCGGCGGCCCGGTCGACCCCAGTCGTCAGCTGCCCCCGGTCGGCGGCCCGCGTGCCGAGCTGCCCGGTGGCAACCCTCAGCCGCAGCGCCCGCAGACCACCAGCTGGGGCACCGAGGAGCCGTCCGCGCCGCGGCGTACTCCGCTGGACGCCCCGCGCGGTCACGAGGAGCCCGAGTCCACCGGCCAGTTCCAGCGGCCGATGAGCCCGCCGCTCACCCCGCGGCCGCCCATGGACGACCGGCAGGGCCCCGGCTCCACCGCCGAGTTCGCCCGCCCGGACTTCTCGGGTCCGGCCCCGCAGGCCCACTCTCCGCAGGACCCGGCGAACACCGCGCAGTTCGCCCGCCCCGACTTCGGACAGCCGCAGCCCGCCCGGGCTCAGGACCAGGGCCTGCCGGCACCGCGTCAGCGCGGCCGGGACAACGGGGACTTCGGTGCCCCGCGTCCCCCCGCCGCGCCCAACGGGGACGCGCAGTACCACCCGGTCCTGCCGCCGCAGCCGCAGCCCGAGGCGCTGCCTCCGGCCGGGCCCGGGGACGGTCGTACGCCGCTGTACGACACCCTGGAGACGAACTGGTTCCACGGCCCGCAGCAGGGCGGCCAGCAGCCGCCCGCCGAGCCCCAGGCGCCCGCCTTCCCGCAGCAGCCGGCCCAGGAGCGTCCCGCTCCCGCCGCGCCGCGCCGCGGCGGAGGCGACACGGGCGCCACCACAAGCTCCTGGCGCCCCTCGCCGAACGACGAACTCGTACGGCAGGCGGAGCGGGCCAAGAAGCCCGCGGCAGGCGGAGTCACCACTTCCGGACTGCCTCGCCGGGTACCTCGCGCCAATCTGGTGCCGGGCACCGCCCAGCAGCAGAACCATCAGTCCGGTCCTCAGGTGTCGCGTGCGCCCGATGATGTGCGCGGGCGGTTGACCAATCTCCGCCGGGGCATCCAGCAGGGACGGCAGGCCAACAACGGCCAGTCGACCGGCAGTTTTCCCCTCGGCCCCACTCACCAGCAGGAGCGTTAGTTGAGCCCGATGAGTCAGGCCGCCCAGAATCTGAACTGGTTGATCACCAACTTCGTGGACAACACCCCCGGGGTGTCGCACACGGTGGTGGTCTCCGCCGACGGACTCCTGCTGGCCATGTCCGAAGGTTTCCCGCGCGACCGCGCGGACCAGCTGGCGGCTGTCGCCTCCGGTCTGACCTCGCTGACCGCGGGCGCCTCCCGGATCTTCGAAGGCGGTGCCGTCAGCCAGACCGTGGTGGAGATGGAACGCGGGTTCCTCTTCCTGATGTCCATTTCGGACGGCTCCTCACTGGCCGTTCTCGCCCACCCGGACGCCGACATCGGTCTGGTCGGGTACGAAATGGCCCTCCTGGTCGACCGTGCGGGCACCGTCCTCACCCCGGACCTCCGCGCCGAGCTCCAGGGCAGCCTGCTCCACTAGGCGGCCGTGGATCGATGACAGACTCGATTGCCCCAGGTAACGCCCTCATCCCTCGCCCGTCCGGCCGCTTAGAGCCCCCCACCGGCCCCTTCAGACGGCAAGCCGACACCCTGCTGTCACGCCCGGAGGATTCATGACCCCGCCACCCGCCTCACCCGATCCGTACGGCGCACTGCACCATGCGTCGTACGACGGTGAAGGCGACCAGCCGCTGGTCCGTCCGTATGCCATGACCGGCGGCCGGACCCGGCCTCGCTACCAGCTCGCGATCGAGGCCCTGGTCTCCACCACGGCCGACCCCGCGCATCTGGGGACGCTGCTCCCCGAGCACCAGCGGATCTGCCACCTCTGCCGTGAGGTCAAGTCGGTGGCCGAGGTATCGGCGCTGCTGTCGATGCCGCTCGGTGTGGCCCGGATTCTTGTCGCGGACCTGGCGGAAGCCGGCATGGTGGCCATCCACCAGCCGGGCAATGGAGAGGCCGGCGGCGCGCCGGATGTGACGCTGCTCGAAAGGGTGCTCAGTGGACTTCGCAAGCTCTAGCGGCGGTGCGGCCCGGGCCACCACCTCGGCGAAGATCGTGGTGGCAGGGGGCTTTGGCGTGGGTAAGACCACGTTTGTCGGTGCCGTTTCGGAGATCAACCCGTTGCGTACGGAAGCCGTGATGACGTCCGCGTCCGCGGGCATCGACGACTTGACGCACACCGGCGGCAAGACGACGACGACCGTCGCCATGGACTTCGGCCGCATCACCCTGGACCAGGACCTGATCCTGTACCTCTTCGGTACACCCGGACAGGACCGCTTCTGGTTCATGTGGGACGACCTGGTCCGCGGAGCCATCGGCGCCGTCGTCCTCGTCGACACCCGCCGCCTTTCCGACTGCTTCCCCGCCGTCGACTACTTCGAGAACAGCGGACTGCCCTTCGTCATCGCCCTCAACGGCTTCGACGGACACCAGCCCTACACCCCCGACGAGGTCCGCGAAGCGCTCCAGATCGGACCCGACACCCCGATCATCACGACGGACGCGCGGCACCGTGGGGATGCGAAGAGCGGCCTCATCACGCTCGTGGAGCACGCTCTGATGGCGCGGCTGAAGTAGTCACAAGTCTGTATTGATATACGGTAGTTACCGTAATCAAACGGGGGTGGACTGTGTCCTTTGACACGATCCGCCCCCGTGTTCATAACGTTTCGACAGAGAATTGTCCCGCGGCCAACACCCGATGCATTCAATCGGTACCGCTGTGCTCACATGAGCCCCGCCTTTTGACGGGGCTCGCTCTTTATGCCCGTTTTATCTGAGGCCTGGACCACTCGGAATGGCTCATTCCGACTGTTTGGAACGCGGCCGGTCCCCGTGCTGGAATTCGACGAACTCCCCAGTAGTAGGGCCCTGAACGAAAAACGGCACAACGTAGGTGCCGACGCCGAGAGGTTGTTGGTCGAGTGAGGCGAAGCAACGAGGGCTCCGCGGAGCAGCATGAGCGGGGTAACTTCACCCCGCCGCCGCGCGCCGCGGCGTCGCCTGCTGATGTGTCCGAGGCGGTGACGTCGGGCGGCAGCAGCAGCCGGATGTCCCCGCGCAACTGGCGGGTGCCCACCCGGCTGAACGCGATCCTCCTGATCCCGGTGCTGGTCGGCCTGGTCATGGGCGGCTTCCAGGTGAAGGGGTCGATCGACACCTGGCGAGAGGCGCAGGACGCCGAGAAGACCGCGCTGATCGTGCGCGCGGCCTCCGAATACGGTCAGGCGCTCCTCAATGAACGTGACCTCTCCGCTCAGCCCCTGCTGTCGAACAAGCGTGACGCCGCCGTCATCAGCCAGGTCCGGGCCACCACCGACGCGGCCGCGGCCAAATTCGACACGGCCGTGAAGGGCCTGCCCAAGAAGCAGGGCCTGGAGCGGCGTCTTCAGCTGTTCCGGCTGGAGGAGCCCAAGCTTCCTGAGCTGCGCAAGGCCGCCTACGCCGAGGCCATGGACCCGGTGAAGACGGAAGAGGGCTACATCCAGGTGCAGCACTCCCTGATGGAGTTCTGCAACGAGCTGGGTCTGGGCACCGGCAACATCACCAGCTATGGCCGTACGGTCTACGCGATCGAGCTCGCCAAGGCTGCAGAATCGCTTCAGCGCTCCATCGGTATGCATCTGCTGGTGCGTCCGAGCCAGGAGGGGCCCAAGTTCGACGCCCAGGTCAAGGCCTTCGGCTCGTACAACTACCTGGAGCAGATCGCGCTCGGCGAGTTCGTCTCCGGTGGTACGGAGGACGACGCGGCCCGGCTGAAGCAGGTCATGGCCGCCAAGGCGGCCGACGGTGCGAAGAAGCTGAAGCAGGCGAAGGAGCAGGCCGACGCCGCGGGTGTCCCGTTCGTCGCACCGCCCAGTGTCGACGGCTCCGTCTTCGACGGCATGGCGCAGCAGATCGGGCAGGGCAAGTCGCCGGAGAAGCTGGCAGCGAAGGGCATCACGCCCGAGACCTGGATGGCGGCCGCCACCGCCAAGTTCGACGGCTACACCACGGTCGAAGACGAGCTCGTCGACAAGGCCGTGACCGAGGCCGCGGACATCTCCTCCAGCGCCAAGAACGACGCGATCATCAACGCCGCCGTCGTGATCGTCGCCCTGCTGGCCGCCTTCCTGCTGGCCGGGCTGATGGCCCGGCAGATGAGCCGCTCGATGCGCCAGCTGCGTACGGCCGCCTTCGGGATCGCCGAGCAGCGGCTGCCGATGCTGGTCGACCAGCTCTCCAGGACCGATCCGGGCCGGGTCGACACCCGCGTCCAGCCGATCCCGATCGACAGCCGTGACGAGATCGGTGAGGTCGCCCGCGCCTTCGACCAGGTGCACCGCGAGGCGGTCCGGCTGGCGGCCGAGCAGGCCATGCTGCGGGGCAACGTCAACGCGATCTTCACCAACCTGTCGCGTCGCAACCAGTCGCTGATCGAGGGCCAGCTGACCCTCATCACCGACCTGGAGAACAACGAGGCCGACCCGGACCAGCTGGAGAGCCTCTTCCGGCTGGACCACCTGGCCACCCGTATGCGCCGCAACGGCGAGAACCTCCTCGTCCTCGCCGGCGAGGAACCGGGCCGCCGCTGGAACCAGCCGGTCCCGCTGGTCGACGTGTTGCGGGCCGCCTCCTCCGAGGTGGAGTCGTACGAGCGCATCGAGCTCTCCGGGGTTCCGGAGACCGAGATCCACGGCCAGTCCGTCACCGACCTCGTGCACCTGCTGGCCGAGCTGCTGGAGAACGCCACCACGTTCTCCTCGCCGCAGACCAAGGTGCGGGTCACGGCGACCCGGCTGCCCGACAGCCGCGTGATGATCGAGATCCACGACAAGGGCATCGGTCTCACGGCCGAGGACTTCGCCGACATCAACCACAAGCTGGCCAACCCGCCGACCGTGGACGCCGCGGTGTCCCAGCGGATGGGTCTGTTCGTGGTCGGCCGGCTCGCCGACCGGCACAGCATCCGGGTCCAGCTGCGCCCCTCGGGCGAGCAGGCCGGAACGACTTCGCTGGTCATGCTGCCGGATGCCATCACCCACGGTGGCGGTGGCGAACCGGCCGCCGCGCAGGACGACTTCACCGTCTCCTCGATCATTCCGCAGCAGCAGTCCTTCGAGCAGCTGCCGCAGCAGCCCCAGATGCGCACGGCGGCGGAGCTCGGCTTCGACGACTCGCGCTACGAGCAGCCGTCGGCGGACGCCGCGCAGCTGGACCCGGTGGGCCGCTCGCTGATGCGTGAGGAGCGCCGGGCCGCGCTGGAGGCGCAGACGACGGCCGGCGAGCGCGCGCAGTTCCCGCAGGAGCATTACGCCGAGAACGAGTACGCCGGGAACCAGCCCGCCGACAACGGGTACCCCGAGAGCGAGTACGCCGACAACGGGTACGCCCAGGAGCCGCAGCAGGGCCTGCAGCAGGAGCAGTACGGGCAGGCTTCGTACGAGGGCGGCTACGACCCCTACCGCGGTGACGCAGGCTTTGCCGAGCAGCCCGACCACGCTCATCAGGGCGGCTATACGGAGGCTGCATATGCGGCCGGTGCGGTCCCGCAGCCGTCGTACGAGGAGCAGTTCGCTCCCCAGTCCCACCAGGGCGAGTGGGCGGATCAGAGCGCCTACCAGGGCGCGTACGGGCCTCCGGCAGAGGTCGAAGCGGAATCTGCCCCGAGCGCCCCCGCCGAGCCGCAGGAACACGTAGGCTTCGACCGTCCGGAGCCCACCCCGAACTCCGGCCCCGAGCTGACCGAAGCCGGTCTGCCGCGCCGGGGCGGTCAGCAGCACTGGCAGCCCACCGGCCGCGGGAACAACCGGCCCGCCGCCGCGCAGCAACAGCAGCAGGAACAGCCGCAGCGGCAGTCGCCCGCGCAGCAGGACGGGAACGGCCCCGACGACTGGCGCTCGACGAACGACGAGCGCTGGGAGCGGGCCGAGAAGCTCCGGGATCCGAAGGCGGGCGGGGTCACCCCGTCCGGACTTCCCCGGCGGGTGCCCAAGGCCAATCTGGTCGAGGGCACGGCGGAGCAGACCCTGCAGGACGGCCCCCAGGTCTCCCGCGCCCCTGAGGACGTCCGCGGCAGGTTGAGCAACCTGCGGCGGGGCGTGCTGCGGGGACGTAACGCGGGTTCGGACACAAGTAATACCTACAACCAGGAGCGTTAGTGTGAGCCCGATGAGCCAGGCGGCGCAGAATCTGAACTGGTTGATCACCAACTTCGTGGACAACACCCCCGGGGTGTCGCACACGGTGGTGGTCTCCGCCGACGGACTCCTGCTGGCCATGTCCGAAGGATTTCCGCGCGACCGCGCGGACCAGCTGGCGGCTGTCGCCTCCGGTCTGACCTCGCTGACCGCGGGCGCCTCGCGGATCTTCGAGGGAGGCGCCGTGAATCAGACAGTTGTGGAGATGGAGCGCGGATTCCTCTTCATCATGTCCATCTCCGACGGATCTTCACTGGCCGTTCTCGCACATCCAGACGCTGATATCGGTCTGGTTGGGTACGAAATGGCCCTTCTTGTCGACCGCGCGGGCACCGTCCTCACCCCGGACCTCCGCGCCGAACTTCAGGGAAGTCTCCTTAACTAGTAGACAGACAGTGCGTTTCGCGCCACCGAGCCATAAAGTGCGGTGGCGCGGACCCACTGGAATCGGGACCGGCAGGCGGAGGAGGAATCGTGGCAACACCCCCAGGCGGACACCGGTACGACGGTGGCCGGAACGTGCCGGGTGAGCACGGGGACAATCGTTTCAATTTCCCCTCCACACCCGGCAGACAGGGCGCGCAGCAGCCGTATCAGCCCTTTTCGCAGCCTCAGCAGCCGCCGCAGGGCGCCCAGCAGGGGTCCGGGTGGCCGCCGCAGCGGCCGCACCGCTACGACGCGCCCCAGCCGCCCCGTATTCAGCCCGTACAGCCACGGAAGGCCCCCGAGCCGGCTGTACCGGCCGCGCACAATCCGCTGGTCCGTCCGTACGCCATGACCGGCGGCCGGACCCGACCGCGCTACCAACTCGCCATTGAGGCGTTGGTCAGTACCACGGCCGATCCGTCCCGGCTGCAAGGGCAGTTGCCCGAGCACCAGCGGATCTGCCGGCTGTGCATCGAGATCAAGTCGGTCGCCGAGATTTCGGCACTGCTCTCGATCCCGCTCGGCGTTGCCCGGATCCTCGTAGCCGACCTGGCAGAGGCCGGACTCGTCGCTATCCATCAGCCCGGCGGCGACGAGTCCGCCGGCGGCCAGCCAGATGTGACACTGCTCGAAAGGGTGCTCAGTGGACTTCGCAAGCTCTAGCGGCGGAGCAGCCCGCTCCACTACCTCCGCGAAGATCGTGGTGGCAGGGGGCTTCGGCGTGGGTAAGACCACGTTCGTCGGTGCCGTTTCGGAGATCAATCCGCTGCGCACCGAAGCCGTGATGACGTCCGCGTCCGCGGGCATCGACGATCTGACGCACACCGGGGACAAGACCACCACGACGGTGGCGATGGACTTCGGCCGCATCACCCTGGACCAGGACCTGATCCTGTACCTCTTCGGTACACCCGGACAGGACCGCTTCTGGTTCATGTGGGACGACCTGGTCCGCGGAGCCATCGGCGCCGTCGTCCTCGTCGACACCCGCCGCCTCGCCGACTGCTTCCCCGCCGTCGACTACTTCGAGAACAGCGGGCTCCCCTTCGTCATCGCCCTCAACGGCTTCGACGGACACCAGCCCTACACCCCCGACGAGGTCCGCGAAGCGCTCCAGATCGGGCCGGACACGCCGATTCTCACGACGGACGCGCGGCACCGTGCGGACGCGAAGAGTGCGCTGATCACGCTTGTGGAGCATGCGCTGATGGCGCGGTTGCGGTAGGGGTTCGCCGGTCGTCCGGCAGCCGTATTGTCCTCAGTCTCCCCCATAGCCTCAAGGGCATGGGGGAGCCCCTCGACGGGCTTGATTTCACGCCCGTCCGGGCAATCGAGGACAGAGCGTGGCCGAAGACCATGCAATGCGTGAGGCCCCGCACTCCCGGAGGAGTGCGGGGCCTCACGTGTGAGAGCGTCTGTCAGCCCTGCCAGGAGTGCGGGGCCTCACGTGTGAGAGCGTCTGTCAGCCCTGCCAGGAGTGCGGGGCGCGGAAGCCCGGGGTGCGTTCCAGGCGGCGCCATCCTGCGGTGCTGCGGCCGCGGTGGGCGGGGGTCGCTGCGGGCTGGGCGGCGGCGCGGGCGAGCAGGACCGCGGTTATGGCGGCCAGCTCTTCGGGGTCGGCAAGACCCTTCTCGACACGCAGCACGGACTCGGCGGCAGTGCTCATGGGCGGTTTCTCCGTCTTCTCGGCAGGTCTTCGCGGGCTCGGCAGGGTCGCTGCGGGGACCGCGGACTACTGCGGGGGGTTGCCGTGCTTGCGGGACGGCAGGTCGGCGTGCTTGGAGCGGAGCATGGCGAGCGAGGCGATCAGCACCTCGCGGGTCTCGGCAGGGTCGATGACGTCGTCGACCAGGCCGCGCTCGGCGGCGTAGTACGGGTGCATCAGTTCGGCCTTGTACTCCTTGACCATGCGGGTCCGCATGGCTTCCGGGTCCTCGGCGTCGGCGATCTGCCGACGGAAGATGACGTTGGCGGCACCTTCGGCGCCCATCACCGCGATCTCGTTGGTCGGCCAGGCGTACGTCAGATCCGCACCGATGGACTGGCTGTCCATCACGATGTACGCACCGCCGTAGGCCTTGCGCAGGATCAGCGAGATCCTCGGCACAGTGGCGTTGCAGTACGCGTAGAGCAGCTTCGCACCGTGCCGAATGATTCCACCGTGCTCCTGATCCACCCCGGGGAGAAAGCCGGGTACGTCCAAAAGAGTGATGATGGGAATGTTGAATGCATCACACATCTGGACGAATCGGGCCGCCTTCTCCGACGCCTCGATGTCCAGGACACCGGCGAGGGACTGCGGCTGGTTGGCGACGATGCCGACGACCTGGCCATCCAGACGGGCCAGGGCGCAGATGATGTTGCGGGCCCAGCGCTCGTGGATCTCCAGGTAGTCGCCGTCGTCGACGAGCTCCTCGATGACCTTGTGCATGTCGTACGGGCGGTTGCCGTCGGCCGGCACCAGGTCCAGCAGGACGTCGCCGCGCCGGTCGGCCGGGTCGTCGCTCGCCACGGTGGGCGGGTTCTCGCGGTTGTTGGACGGCAGCATCCCGATGAGGTAGCGGACCTCGGCGATGCAGGTCTCCTCGTCGTCGTACGCGAAGTGCGCGACGCCCGAGGTCTCGGCGTGCACATCGGCGCCGCCGAGGCCGTTCTGGCTGATCTCCTCACCGGTGACCGCCTTCACGACGTCCGGTCCGGTGATGAACATCTGGGAGGTCTCGCGGACCATGAAAACGAAGTCGGTGAGCGCCGGGGAGTAGGCCGCGCCGCCCGCGCACGGGCCGAGCATCACGCTGATCTGCGGGATGACACCGGAGGCCCGGGTGTTGCGCTGGAAGATCCCGCCGTATCCGGCGAGCGCGCTGACGCCCTCCTGGATACGGGCGCCCGCGCCGTCGTTCAGCGAGACGAGCGGGGCACCGGCCGAGATGGCCATGTCCATGATCTTGTGGATCTTGGTGGCGTGGGCCTCGCCCAGCGCGCCGCCGAAGATCCGGAAGTCGTGTGCGTAGACGAAGACCGTGCGGCCGTCGACCGTGCCCCAGCCGGTGATGACACCGTCGGTGTACGGCTTCTTCTGCTCCAGGCCGAAACCGGTCGCCCGGTGCCGGCGAAGCTGCTCGACCTCCTTGAACGAACCCGGATCGACCAGCAGCTCGATGCGCTCACGCGCCGTCAGCTTGCCCTTGGCGTGCTGCGCCTCGGTCGCCCGGTCACTCGGTCCGCGCCGGGCCTGCTCGCGCAGTGCCAGCAGTTCGGCCACACGGCCACGGGTGTCACTCGGCTCGCCCGGGGTTTCGTCCACAACGGTCATGTACCGACCCTACGAAGCCGGGCAAGTAAATCCTGCCGTCGACTCCGTACAGTCTCCTGACCTGTTTCCTGGCGGAGCCTTACAGAAGCTTGGGGGCATGCAGGCGAAGTACCAGCCCGTACGGGTCCGACTTTGTGCGGGTCCGACAAAGGGACACTGTGGTCTGCCGCACACCCATGTCAGCCTCGGAGTGTGGTCCGGTCGGGGGTCCTGGAGCTTCCGGACACCATCCCGGCCGGTTCTGCACCGGTCCCGCACCGGTCACCGGGGCGGGACGCACGGCGGAGTTCCGCGAGAATATCCCGGCCCTGCGTCCCCACTCCTCCTGGGCCCCGGCGTCTACCGGACGTCACACCGCAGGGTGCCTCCCGCCGTTCCCGGTTCGACCCTCAGCACGAGGCGCCGGCCGATGGCGCGCACCTCGA
Source organism: Streptomyces sp. NPDC048473 (assembly GCF_043200155.1). Lineage (NCBI taxonomy): Bacteria > Bacillati > Actinomycetota > Actinomycetes > Kitasatosporales > Streptomycetaceae > Streptomyces > Streptomyces sp. NPDC048473. Next base: position 76,073 of record NZ_JBICXE010000011.1, on the reverse strand, counting down.
TCCCCGGGTCCGCCGAGACGACCTCCCGTACCGGCCGCTCCCAGACCACGTCCACCCGCCCGCCGGTCCGGTCCGGCCCGCTGACGCACACCGTCGTCGAACGCCGACCCTCCCGTACGAGCACGCTCGCCGCGGCCGTGACGGTGAGCGGACCGGCCGCGCCGGGCTGCCAGAAGTTGGCGGCGGTCAGCCCCAGCGAGCGGACGGCGACCGCCTGCACGGCGGCGGTGTTGGCGAGCACGGTCAGCCATCCCTGGTCGGCCGCGCGCGCGGCGACGGTACGGCGGGAGGCGCCGGGCATCAGCAGGTAGACGTACCCGGCGTCGACCGGGTCGGTGCCGTGGTCGAGCCAGAGGGTCTGGTAGCGGCGGGTCCGGCGCTCGGTGGAGCTGGTGGTGTTGATGTCGGACCAGGCGCCGGTGCGGTCCTCGCGCAGGGTGCGCAGGCCGGCGCCGCCGGGGAAGACCCAGCCGCCGTGACCCGTGAGGTGGGCCCAGCGGGGGCTTGTGCGGTCGTCGACGGTGAGGGGGTCCGTGCCGTTCTCGCCGAGCATGCGGTTGTCGACGATCGTCTCGACGGGAACCTTGTCGGTGCTGGTGATGCCGGCGCCGAGGCAGATGACCGTATCGGCGACGCAGAACCATGACTTGCGGGCGTCCAGGGTCGAGCCGAGGCCCTTGAGGTGCTGGCCCACCGCGCCGAATTCGCCGTCCGTGGCGCCGCCGACCCATTTCACCGCGGGCTTGGGTGCGCCCCATTCGCCACCCGCCCTGTCGGCGAGCCGTTTGGTGGACACGGTTGTGCCGGGCAGGCGGTAGAAGTCGACGGTCGGCCAGAACCAGTCGGTGTACTGGTCGTTCTCCTTCTCGCCCGGCCACCAGTAGAGCATTCCGGCGCCGGTGTGCCAGCCGCGCGGATTCTCGCCGTTGCCGCACTCGTAGTGCGAGATCCGCTCCGAGGCCATGGAGATGCCCACGGCCCAGTCCGGACGCCGGTGCACGGCGCGGGCCATCTCGGCGAAGAGGTGGTGGCCCACCCGCTCGGGTGCGGCCGGCACGGCGGCGGCCTGGACGGCGTGCAGCCGGGCAAGGTCCGCGATGCCGAACTGGCGGGCGGTGAGGATCGGGCCGGTGCGGTCGCGGGCGATCCAGCCCTTGATCATGCCGTGCCACCGGTCGCGCTCGGCCGCCGAAGCACCCGCGGCGAGGAGGGCGATCCCGGCGATGACGCCCCGCCCGTGGAAGTGGTCGCTGCGCATCACCTGAAGATCGTCGTTCTTCAGGTAACCGCGGCTGATGGCACGGCCGTTGACGCTGTCCATGACCAGGCCGTTGTAGATCAGCGGCGCATACGCGCGCTCGACGCTGTCCAGGATGATCTGCCGGTTCGGGTCGGTGACGGCCCAGGTCGACCCGGCGAGCAGTGCGAAGAGGCGGCCGAGGCCGTCGAGCATCACCTGGCCGTAGGTGCCGGAGTAGGCGATGGTGGTGTGCTGGATGAACGACCCGTCCGCGTACAGACCGTCTCCCCCGGTGACGTACGGGAAGACGGGTGACAGTGCGTCCCTGGCCAGTGCGACCTTCGCGGGCGCCCGGCCGAGGACGCCGCGCAGGGCGACGGAGCGGCACAGGTCGACGCGGTTGGCGCCGGTGGACGTGCCGCTGTAGTCACGGAGCACGGCGTCGGGGATGAAGTGGTCGACGGCGGCGCAGGCGGCCTCGACGCGGGCCGCGCCCAGCTGCTCGTACAGGACGGACGTGATGTCCATGAGGATGCGCGGGCTGCCGATCTGCCACTCCCACCAGTTGCCGTAGGGCGTGACGGAGGCGTGGTAGGCGGTCGCCGCGAGGTGGTCGTAGCCGCGGATGATGTCGGCGAGGAGGGCGGCGTCGCCGGTCGACCCGGTGCCGGGCTGGGCATACGCCTGGGTCATCGTCCACAGGCGGCTGTATCCCTGGGTGATACCGGACGGCGGGTTGTACGTGATGCCGGGCCACAGCGAGTCGGCGGCCGGACTCATCGTGGAACGGAACCCCCTGGCGAGTGTGCCGATTTCGGCGAGGCGGGAGGCGTACGGTTCGGCGGCCGCGTCGAAGCCGGCGCCGAGCGCGATCCCGGCCCAGCGCAGGCGGAGGGTGTCGAACTCGTCGGCCTCGGCGGCGGCCGCGGCCGTCGCGGAACCGGGGAGGGAGATCGCCAGGGCGGTGGCGGCCGAGAGGGTGAGCAGAGTGCGGCGCGGCCATACGGGCGGGTTCGGCATGTGCGGCTCCGGTTCGTCGGGGGGAAGGCCATCGCATACAGGTGCGGGACGGGTGCCCGCCATGCGCACCCGTCCCGCATCCTGCGGTCTCAACTACCGCAATGGAAGCGTGCGTCACCCCAGTCCGCGTGGTCGTTGCCATTGCCGTCGCCGCCGTCGCCGACGACCAGTTCGACGTACTTGGCGCCGGTGACATCCGCCGTCAGCGACCAGGCGCTGTCGGCCGCCTTCAGCACGGGCGACTTCACCTTCTCGGTGCCGTCGGCCGTGACGGAGAACTGCACGCTGCCGGCGCTCTTCTGCACATCGTCCACGCCGACCTGGGCGGTGAACGAGGTGCACTTCCCGCCCAGGTAGTAGCGGACCTTCGCCGGTGCGTGGCTGCCGAGGCCCTTGGTGTAGACGGCGCCGCCGATGGTCAGCGGGGAGCCGTCACCGGTGCCGGTCTCACCGTTGGAGAGGTCCTTCTCCACCGGGCCCCAGCCGTTCTCGGAGGCCGTCCAGTCCAGGTCGCTGGCCCAGCTGTCGGTGGTGGGCGGCGGCGGCAGGGTCCGTACGGAGGTCTGCGCGCCGAGCGTGCGCTGTGCGCCGCCGACGGTGTACGTCGCCTCGGAACTCAGGCTGTACGTCTGGTACTTGGCGTCCACCGGCGGGGTGACCTGCCAGCTGCCGGTGACCTTGGCGCCCGCCGCGACCGAGTCGAAGGTGACGGCGCCCGCGGGCTCCGCCTTCCAGCCCTCGGGGACGGTCAGGCTCAGCGCGACACCGGTCGCCGCGGTGGCCTCGTAGTTGGTGAAGCTCGCCTTGACGGTGTTGGCCGTGCCCGGTTCCAGGGTCTCGGCGGCCGGGTCGATGCCGAGGGTGCCGCAGGCGGCCTGTTCGGAGGCGGGGGCCGGGCCGAGGTCGGTCACGGTGAAGGAGTCGAGGACGAAGTCGGCGCCCTCGGGGGCGTCGTCGCGCTTGCGCAGTCCGGTCCAGCTGTCGCCGCAGCCCGCGGTGACGGTCTCGGCGAAGTGGCCGGTGGTGCGCTGCTGTCCGATGGCGGTGGTCCGGGTCTCGACCGAGTCGGGCTTTCCGTCGGCGGTGATCCGGTCGTAGCCGTCGACCCACTCGTAGGCGCCCGCGTGGCTGGACTGGTAGTCGTACTCGACCTTGTAGCGGTGCCCGTCGGCCATCGGCACGGTCCACGGGGCGGTGCGGTAGACGAGTCCGGCGTTCTCCTCGTGGGACTTGAGGGACTCCTTGCCGCTGATGACGTCGTCGATCAGCTTTCCGTTCCAGCCGGCCTGGGTGTACGGGGCGTGCAGCTGGGAGATGACGGTGCGGGGGTCGGTGGAGCCGCCCGCGTCGCCCTTGAGGAAGGGGCCCCAGCCCTGGTCCACGGCCTCGAAGTCCTCGTAGGAGAGGGTGTTCTCCTTGGTCGTCGGGGCGTTGGCGACGATGCGTACGTCATCGGCCCGCACGCTCGCGGCGCTGCCCTTGGCCGCCTCGATGCGCAGGGTGGTGCGGCCGTTCGCGGGGGCGGTGAAATTCACCTTGGCCCGCTGGAAGTACGTACCGTGCCGCTCGGACGCGGCGACCTGGTCCTTGGCGGTGGAGCGGTCCACGGCGACGGACCTGCCGCCGATCGAGAGCGTGGTGTGCCGGGTCTTTCCGGGCTGGACCTCGATGAGCGCGGACGCGGTGTAGCGCTTGCCGGGGGTGAGGCCGTCGATGCGCTGCGAGAGCGCGGCCGTGCCCGTGCCGGAGAGCTCGGCGCTGTCGAGGCCGTTACCGTCGGTCTCCCGGGCGACGGTTCCGGTCTTGGACCAGGCGTCGAGCCCCTTGTCGTTGAAGCCCGGGTCGTCGACCGGGGTGCCCTCGCCCCACTTGGGGTCGGCGGCCTTCGGCGCCTGCTGCGGGTAGAGGACGTACGGCTGACCGGCCTTGGCGGTCAGCGTGATCTTCCCGCCGGACGGCTTGACCGTGCCGGACTTGACCCGCCCGTTGTCGGTGAGCTCGTAGACGGTGTACGTGCCGTTCGACGGCACCGCCCAGCTGCTCGTGCCGCCGGACTTGCTGTAGTGGTAGAGCTTCTTCCCGCCGTCCCACGGCAGCAGGTAGTCGGTGCCGCTCAGGACCTTGCGGCCGTGGTCGTAGAACGTCCGCTTGCCGTCCTCGACCGTGCCCCGGACACCACCGGTGAGGGTGACGTCATTGCCGTCCCAGCGGGTGATCTTCTGCTGCTGGAGGTACTTGGCGGGCAGGTTGCGCTGCCAGATGTTGTCGTAGAAGGCGTTCCAGTCGGTCTCGCCGGTCCAGCCCTCGAACTCCTGGATCGCGGTCTGGCCGAGGACCGGGTCGTTGTTCCAGACGTCCTTCTCACCGTTGCGGATGAACCGGATGATCTTCGAGTTGAGGCCCTTGTTGGTGGCGGGGCCGTAGTCGAGGTCATTGGCCCAGTGCGACCAGAGCGAGCCACGCTCGAACTTGTCGGCCCACTCGGTGGCGACGTTCCAGCCCTGCTCCTGCACTTCCTGGAGGGTCTTGTCGGGGATCCAGCCGTGCGTGTAGTAGACGTCGAAGTAGAGCAGGCTGAGGTTGCGGTCCGTCTCGTCCCGCAGCTGCTGTATCCGCTTGGCCAGGTCGCCGCTGTTCACGTCGCGGCGCTGGTCGATGTAGTAGCTCTGGCCGAGCCAGTTCCAGCCGGGCTTGGTCTTGTCGACGAGCTTCTCGTCGAAGGCGTTGGCCTCCGCGTACGCCTCGGTGTCGTTGATGTGGACGCCGAAGGTGGCACCCCACTTCTTGCCGTCCTTCAGGAGCTCGTTGAGGTCCTTCAGGCCGCCGGCGCGCTTGTTGTAGTTGCCGCCGTAGTCGGGGTGGGCGGAGTCGTGGCCCTCGGAGGCGAAGCCCTTGAGGATCGCGAGCTGCCCGAGGCCGTCGGTGGCGAGGGAGACCCGCTTGACGTCGTCGAGGGTGCGCAGGAAGGGGTGGGTGGCCTGGCTGGCGAAGTTGAACGGGATGTGGGTGACGACCCGGTCCGGGGTGTCCTTGCTGCCGGGCGCCTGGACGCCGATGGAGCGGAACGCGACGGCGCCGTCCTGCCAGTCGACCGACTTGTCGCCGTTGGCGTCGGGGGTGACGACGACCTTCGCCCAGGGCAGGTTGTTCCCGCTCTCCGGCTTCGGCGCCCCGTCCCCGCGGTAGGTCCACTGGCCGGACCAGACGCCGACCCGGACACTGCCGTCGTCGGCCTTGCGGGCCTGGTGCCAGAACCGGGCGTCGTCGCCGCCGGTGGCGCCGGAGGGCTTGTCGTACGAGGAGTTGGACTCGACGGCCGCGGCGAGCGAGCCGGTGTTGACGATCGCGTACGAGGCCCCGACCGGCGCCTTGTCGGCGGCGGTGTCCGCGGTGACCTTCGCGAAGACGTCGGCGGTCTTCGTCGAGTCGTTGTCCAGCCGGGTGAAGGCGGTGGCGGCGCCGGTGTCCGTGGAGCCGACGGAGACCAGGTCGTGGCCGGGGATGTCGATGGTGCCGACGCGGAACGCCTCGGTGTCACGGACGGCCGTCACCTTGAAGGTGGTGGCGCGGCCGGAGACGGAGAGCGAGGCGTCGATCTCGATGCCGGGCAGGTCGGTGAAGGTCAGCGTGTAGCGGGCGGTCGAGGCGGTGACCTCGGGCGCTCCCTTGAGCTTCACGGGGTGCGCGGTGCCGTTGAGGGTGACGGCGGTGACCGGCTGCGTACTGCCGAGCAGCTGATCGCCGCTCGCCTTGTCGGTGTACGCCAGGACGCGCGGGAAGTCGTCGGCGACGGCGACCGAGAGCTGCGCGGATCCGATGACGGTGGCGCCCGCGGGCACGGCCGACTCGACTGCGGCGGGTGAGGGGGCGGCGGCTGTGGCGGGGAGCGCGGTCCCCACCAGCGCCAGGACGGCGGCTGAGGCGGCGGCGACAGCGCCCGCCGAAGTGAATCTTCGCGACATGTGCCCTGAGTAGTCCCCCTGTCCGGACACCGTCAACGACGTACGGCTCTTCGGGGCGTTCCAGTCCAACAACCGTGATGCGTAAGTCCAAGTGGACCGTACGCGTCCACCGGCCGACGTCTTGGGGGCGGGGCGGCCGGACCGCCTCGCGCCCCGGGCCGATCGCGCCGGTTTCGGTACGCGATGCCGGTGTCAGGTACGGCGTCTCGCGGCACGGCGATCGTCGGCGCTGCCGGACGGGTCGGGATCGGTGTCGGCACCGGCCGGCCCGTTGGGTTCCGCCGGTTCGGCGTGCTTGCCGTCCACCCAGGTCAGGGCGGCCACCAGGGAGCGGAAGGCGGTGCGGTAGATACGCGGGCCGGTGCCCGTGTGGTGCTGGAAGTGGTGGCGCAGATTGGCGGGTGTGCCCAGTCCGGTGCGCGCGGCGATGCGCTCCACCGGCTCGTCCCCGCGCTCCAGCAGGCGCTGCGCCGCCTGGACGCGGGCGCGCAGGAGGTACTGGAGCGGGGAGAGCCCGGTCTCGGCCCGGAAGCGCCGGTTCAGGCCGCGGACGGTGAGCCCCGCGTGGCCGGCGATGTCCTTCAGCGTCAGCGGGTGGTCGAGGTGGGCCTCCATCCACCGGATCGTGGGCCCGAGGGAGTGCGGGCCGGTCCCGTGGCGGATTGCGGGCCCCGTGGCGTCCTCGGCATCGGCAGGTGCGTGGAGCTGCATGAAGACCTGCCGTTCGGTCTCGATGGCGACCGGCACACCGTGGTCCAGGGTGATCAGGTGCAGGCAGAGATCGAGGCCGCCGAGCACTCCGGCCGCGCTGTGGAACGGGTCCGCGTCCACGACGGCCCCTTCCGGGTCGACCTCGACGCGGGGATGGCGCCTCGCCAGCTCCGCCGCGTACTGTCGCCCGGTGGCCGCCCGGCATCCGTCGAGGAGCCCGGTGGCGGCGAGGGTGAACGTCCCGGTGCCAAACGCGCCGATGCGGCTGCCCCGGTCCGCGGCGGCCCGCAGGGCGTCGGCGACCTCGGGTTCCGGCTCGTCACGGAAACCGGCGTGTCCGGGCAGCAGTACGGTGTCGGCGTCCGCCAGCCCTTCCAGGCCCCAGGGCGTGTCGATGCGGAAGGGCGCCGGGGAGCCGGTCCCGCGGAAGCCGGGAGCGGTGCAGTACCGCAGCTCGTACGCGACATGCGGGTGGTGCCGGGCGGCTGTGCCGAAGCACATTCCGGGCCCGGTGAGTTCATGGCCCGGCACCCCGTCGAGCGCGAGGACGGCGATCACTGGCATGTCCAGAATTTAGCCGAGGGTGACATCAGGACCGCTTTTTCCGGACGGGACCGATACGGAGGATGGGTGTTGCGCGGCACCGGAAGCGAGAGAACGCCCGGCAGCCGGTTCGCACATCCACCACGCGCACGACGCGCATCGGAACGAAGGAATCACCCGTGTTCACACGCAGCTCGCCGTCCGCCGGCCCGTCCCGGTCCCGCAAGTCCCTCTCCCGCCGTGCGGGACGGGTCGCCGTCGTCGCCCTGGCCGCGACGGCCTGCGTCACGGCCATGTCCGGCAGCGCCAACGCCATCGTCAACGGGCAGGAGGCCACGCAGCGTTACCCGTTCATGGCCACGCTCCCGCAGACGGCCAAGTTCCCAACAGGTGACGGCGAAACGATCGACGTACGCGCCCAGTGCGGCGCATCGCTGATCACCTCGCGCTGGCTGGTGACAGCGGCCCACTGCGTCAACCCGGAGGCGCTGGACGGCATCGTCCGCATCGGGTCCGACGACCGCGAGTCCGGCGGCACCGTGCGCCACATCAAGCGGACCGTCACCCATCCCGCCTACGACGTCGAATCCGAACCCAGCACGAACGACATCGCGCTCGTCGAGCTGGACCGCCCGGTCTCGGAGAAGCCCATCCGCATCGCCAAGTCGGTGGGCCGGCCCGGCACCCCGACGCGACTGCTCGGCTTCGGTACCGTGCGCGACACCGACTACCTCCCCGATGCGGTGTTCCCGGACAAGCTCAAGCAGCTGGACACCCGCATCGGTGCCGTGAACGAGTGCTCGCCCGGCCGCGCCGACAAGACCCGGATCTGCACGATCAGCAAGACTCCGGGCGCCATGGCCTGCTTCGGCGACTCCGGCGGCCCGCAGATCCAGCACGGCCGGGACGGGCGCTGGGAGCTGGTCGGCGCCACGTCGGGCGACGGGGACACCGACCCGACCTGCGGCACCGGCCCCGGCATGTACACCAACGTTCCCGCGTACTCCAAGTGGATCGACAAGACCATCCACTCGCACCGCTGACGCGGCACGTACCCGGGCGGGCGGACCGTCCGTCGGCCCGCCCGGGTACGTCCGAGTACGCCCTGACCACCGCAGCTCCCCCGTCCCCCTACCCTCGGATAGATTCTGAATATGTCCGTAATCGCCGTTCTTGTGCCTGACAGGCTCCCCGGACACCAGCTGACCACCCCCGGGCTGGTCTTCGGGACAGCGACGACCGGCCGCCCCGACGCCGACTACGAGGTGCGGCTCTGCGCCGCCCTCGGCCTCACCGCCACGGGGGCACCCGCACCGCTCCGGATCTCCGTCCCGTGGGGGCTCGACGGCCTCGCCGACGCGGACGTCGTCCTGGTCCCCGGCCAGGACGGCGACGGCCCCCGCGACGAGCCCACGCCCGAGGTGCTCGCGGCACTCCGGGCCGCGGCCGCACGCGGCTGCCGCATCGGCGCGACCGGCACGGGCGTCTTCACCCTCGCGGCCACCGGCCTCCTGGACGCCCGCCGCGCCACGACCGGTTGGCGCCACACCGAGGAGCTGGCCCGCCTCCACCCCCGTATCGAGGTCGATCCGATCGGCACGGTCGTGACGGACGGCCGGTTCCTCACCTCGGCCGGGATCTTCGGCAGCCTGGACGTCTGCCTGCGCCTGCTGGCCCAGGACCACGGCGAGCGGGTGGCCGGTGAGACCTCCCGGAAACTCCTCACCCCGCTCCTGCCCCACGGCGACCGCGTCCAGGAGACCATCGACCGCGAACTCACCGAGAGCGCGGGCATCGAACCGACGCTGCGCTGGCTGGAGGCCCGCCTGCACCTCCCGCTGACCCCGGCGGACCTCGCCGCGCACGCGGGGATCAGTCTCAGCAGCCTCAACCGCCGCTTCCACGCGCAGACCGGCGCCACCCCGCCCCAGTACCTGCTGCGCCGGAGGCTGGAGCGGGCCCGCGAACTGCTGGAGGACACCGACGAAGGGGTGGAGCGGGTGGCGGCCCGGTGCGGTTTCACCTCGCCGGCCAGCCTGCGCCACCACTTCTCCCGGCTGACGGGCACCACACCACGCGCCTACCGGACCCGCGCGAGGCGGGCCACATCGGGGCGGACAGTGGTGAACAGGCGCTGAACAGGCCGGAATTGCTCCTTCGACCACGGGCGTATGCAGGAACAGTGGAAAAGTTCCCCGAAAGCCGGCCCTCACCCGGAAGCCCTCCACGTAGCCTGCTACCGAATGACGAGCACGCGGTGGGGGTGGTGCGCGTCCGCTGCCGCGGCTCACCGACGGATGACATCAGGGGGCAGCATGCTCAAGCTGGACGCTCCGGGTAAGTCTTTCCAATCCGTGATCTCCAACCACGACTATCCGGATGCGGAAGTCGAGTGGAACGGGACCGGGCCGGGGTGGAGCTGGATGTGGGTTCCTTACCCCTTCAACTCGCAGCGCGTGCAAGGACAGTTCACCCGTCAAGTCTTCAAGCGCAACCAGACGTCACGCGATGATCTCCGGGCTTTCATCGCCGAGAACCTCGCCGAGAACGATCGACGCTGGTCCAAAGCGGCCGCTGCCGCCCTTCGTGGTGTCACTGCTCAGGAGTTCGTCCTGATCTGCTCGAACGTCTGGGCATTCGCCTTGTTCGAGGTCAACTCAAGCTCGACCGCGAATTCCGGTACCGCGTTCTACAACCGGTGGGTCGGAGCGGTGAACGCCGATCCGGAGGCCCCGTACATGCTGATGGCCGCGGAGAAGCCGGTCGTCATGGCGATGGGCTGACCACGGTTTCACCTCACCGGCCGAGCGCCTGCCGGACGGCGTGGAGCCGGTCCGGCAGGCGTCACCGGCGGTCGTGGAACGTCACCAGCGGAGGGCGGTAAAGTCGATCGGCCGGGGCCGCAGCAGTCCCGTGCGTTCCGCCAGCGCATGCAGCCGCCGGGACATCTCGTCGACGTCCCGGCGCTGCCGGTCGCCGTGGCCGGGCAGTACCCACTCGAACCGCAACTGCCCCGCAGTCCGCGCCAGCGAGGCGGCCAACTCCTCGATGGAGTACCAGGTCACGCTCTCCGCGACTTCGAGATCATCGGTCGTGCGCGACCAGTAGAAGCTGTCGCCGCTGAAGCAGTACCGGTCGTCCGCGAGATAGAGCACGCTGCCCCGGGTGTGGCCGGGCAGCGGATGGGCGGTGACGCCCTCGCCGATCTCCACCGGGTCGAGCCCCCGGATCACCTGGTCCGCGTCCGGCGCCGCGTCGAGGTCCCCTTCATGGATCCACAGCCGGGCGCCGAAGTGGTCGGCGTAACGGCGCCCGTGCGCGACGTGATCGCGGTGGGTGAGCAGCACATCGGTGACGGGACCCGTCGCCGCCACGTACCGCTCGGCGAGTCCGGGGCTCCAGCGCGGGGTGTCGATCATCATGACCGTGCCGGACGGGCGCCGCAGGAGATAGGAGTTGGCGCCGGCGGTGTGCTGGGAGTTGTGCCCGCAGACCAGTACGCCGTCGTCCAGCGCCATCGGGAACGGGTCGAGCGCCGGGTCCGGCTGCCCCGACGCGGGCCGGATCGAGCGGGTGTGGCAGGCGAAGACGGCGGCGTGTAAGCGCCGGTTCTCCGCCTCGTCGCTCGGCTGCCGCAGGATCCGCGACGCCCCTTCCTCCTCTCCGATCAGCTCGGGCGCGAACTGTCGGGCTACGTCACAATTGGTGCAGCGGTCGTCCACGTACCAGTCGGCCATGGCAGGCTCCTTCCACTTCCACGGGACACGACCCCGTCGAGGGCCGCCGTTCCAGGGATAGCCCACGCGCGACCGGAACCGGTAGGCCACCCGCCGATCCAGTGCTTCGGATCCCGGGCCCCTCACGCGAAACAGGGCGGCACGCCCGACGCCGGGCGCAGGGTCCGGCCGCGCACCTCGAACTCGCACCACACCACCTTGCCGGGGTTCCGCTCCCCCACCCCCCACTTGTCGGCGAGCGCCGCCACCAGCAGCAGCCCGCGTCCGCCCTCCGCGTCGGGCGCCGCGCCCTCATCGGCGAGGCGCACCTCCCCGTCACCACTGTCGTGGACCTCGACCCGCAGGAGACCGTCGGCCGGCTCCAGGTAGAGGTGGGTACGGAAACCGCGACCGGGCGGGACGCCGTGCAGGAGGGCATTGGTGACGAGTTCGCTCACGCAGAGCAACACGTCGTCGGCACGGGCATCGCACGCCCAGTCGACGAGGGCCTGGCGCACGAACTGTCGTACGAGCGGCACGGACCGGCGCTCCCTGCGGTGGAACGCCTCGCGGAAGTAGGGGAGTTGAGTTGGTTCGTTCACACCGCCAAGGTCACACAACGTCACTACTGTTGATCAGCGCGTCGGCTCGTACAACGCAGTTGTACGGCTTCTGACGGGTCATCCGGGTTTCGCGACGGGGAGAGGCACTTCATGCACTCGGCGAAGAAGAACAAGCGGATCACGTCCTGGCACCTGATCGGTGCCCAGCTGGCGACGTTCCGCAAGGCGGCCCGGATGACACAGGCGGCGCTGGCCGACCAGTTCTGCGTGGGCGAGGACACGATCGCGTCGATCGAGCAGGGTCGCAGGCCGTTGCAGGCCGATTTCGCAGCGCAGCTCGACGAACTGCTGGGCACGAAAGGGGTGTTGCAGGTCGCGGTGTCGAAGGTGCCGCAGAAGGAGCGGTTCCCGGCGTTCGTACAGGACTTCGTGGAGTACGAGCAGGAGGTGCTGACGCTGCTGTCGTACGAGAGCCAGGCAGTGCCTGGGCTACTCCAGACCGAGGAATACGCCCGGTTCGTGTTCTCCTGCCTTTATCCGCCGATCGAGGAGGACCAACTGGAGGAGTGGGTGACCGCCCGGCTCGACCGGCAGAAGCTCCTCGAACGCAAACCCCGCCCCATGCTGCACTTCCTGCTGGAGGAGAGCATTCTGCGCAGCGAGATCGGGAACCCTGCCATGCTGCGGAAGCAAATCAAGCACCTGCGCCAATGCATGGAACTCCCCTTCTTGGGGCTGCAGATCATGCCGATGAAACTTCCGAAACACGCAGGTCTTGCGGGGCCGATGGTGCTGCTGGAGACCCCCGATCACGACCACTTCGCCTACGTGGAGGGCCAGCTGACCAGCTACCTGCACGAAGACCCGGATGACGTCAGCGTGCTCCAGCAGAAATATGGGATGCTGCGTTCGCAGGCGCTTTCCGTCGAGAAGAGCGCCTGCCTACTGGACGAACTGCTTGGAGAGACATGACCCGCGCAGCACACCCGGCTCCCCGCTCGACAGCCCTCGACTGGTTCAAGTCCAGCTACAGCAGCGACCAAGGCGGCGCCTGCCTCGAAGTCGCCCACGACTGGCACAAGTCCAGCTACAGCACTGACCAGGGCGGCAACTGCGTAGAAGTCTCCGCCCACCCCACCGCCGTCCACATCCGCGACTCCAAGGTCACCGACGGCCCCGTCCTCACCGTTCCCCCCGCCGCCTGGGCCGCCTTCCTCGGCCTCGGCTTCACGGCCTGAGGGTCGACACCGCCGGGATTTCGGCCCCCACGTGCGCCGGACCGTTGGGCCTGATCGCCGGCTCGGCGACCTTCGACGAGTCGCAGCTTCCGGTTGTCGTGTCATCGCGAACCCACTGATCTCCGGTACGACCGCGCCGATCACCGCGTCCAGCACCGCATCCGCGCGCTCCGCACGCCCGCCCGCCTGAATGCGCCCATCCTGGCCATCCCGGTCGGCGGCGGCCTGTATCAGCAAGGCGAGGTCCATGCCGGCCTGCACCGACTGGCATCGGCACCACGATCGCGCGTCGAAGCCCGATCGAGCCTACGAGGTCCGGCTGATCCGTTGAGGTTGACGCACCTCCTCCGTGCTCGCCGGCCGGACGAACGCTCCCGGACGACGTCGGCAGACTCGGCGGCAGACTTCCCGGAGCAGGCCGCAAACCGACAGGTTTCGGTCATGCGGTCGACGGTTGCCTCGTCAGAGGGTTCGCCTCGTGTCCCACGGCTTGTGTGCCGAGGCCCGCGGCTATGGTCTGCCCTTCGACTACAGGGAGTGCGTCATGCGCAAGTTTTGGCTGTCTGTGGCTGCGGTTGCTGCCGCTGCCGGGCTACTCACGGCGTGTTCGGGTGCGAAGGACTCCGCCGACTCCGCGAAAGAGGGCGCCCCGACAGCGGGGACGGGGAGAGCCTGGAGCGAGGAGACCTCGGCGGCGAACCCGTCGAGGGACGTCAAAATCGTGAAGTCAGGGTTCGAGGGCCATCGGGCCGGGGGTCATCGCACGTACGTCGTGCACTACACGATCAGGAACGGCGGGAGCGGGGCGGCGAGTTACTTCGCGCAGTTCGAGTTCCTGGACAAGGACGGGGATGTTCTCGGGAACACCGGGGTGACGGCCGACAGGCTGGGCCCCGGGAAGGCGAGGACGGGGAGCTCGGCGCCAAGGGACGCGGAGATCGAAGACGGCACCGTCAAAGACATTGCGTCCGTGCGCGTCACGCACGTCGAGCGCACGTGACGCGCGTACCGGTCACGTCCGCACGTCGCCCAGCAAGGTATCCGAGGCACCTGGCACGTCGATCACGCCGTTGCGCGGCGGGCCGATGGCTGAGCCAGGAATCCGGGGCCGGTTCTGCGGCAACCACCCCTTCATGGCGTCGAGTTGTGAAGACTTCCAATTTTTGAGAGCGCTCTCAACCGCAAGTCTTGACGCCCACCCCGGCCATCACGAGAGTGGTGCGCACCGCGGACGCCCCGCCCCATTCCCGCACGATCGCCCCGTCCGTGGCCCCCCACACACCCCGGGAGTCCTCTCGTGATTTCGCGCAGACTGTTCCTGACGGGCGGCGCCGCCGCCACCGCGACCGCACTCACCTACCCCGCCTGGGGCAGCGCCCTGAGCCCGAGCGCCTCCGCCGCCCCCGCAACCTGTGAACTCGCCCTGGCGAACCGCTCGTTGCCCGGCCGGGTCAACGCCTACGTCACCGGCCACGAACAGGGCACCGACCGCTGGGTGCTGCTGCGGGCCGACGGCAGCGTCTACCACCCCGACTCCCCCGCCGCGCCGCAGACACCGCTGCCGGTCGACTGCGCCATACCGCTGAACGCGGCGGGCGGCGCACCCGTCGTACTGACGCTTCCTCAGATGTACGGTGCCCGCGTCTACTTCGTACGCGACGACACCCTGACCTTCTATCTCAACCCCGGCCCCGCCCTGGTCGAGCCGGCGTTCGCCACGTCCACGGACGCCAACTACGGACGGACCTGGTCGTTCTGCGAGTTCACCTTCAACCCGCAGCAGCTGTACGCGAACATCAGCTACGTCGACCTGGTCACCGCGCTGCCGATCGGCCTGACCCTGGAGGGCGACACCACGCACACCGTGGCACCGCTCCCGGACGGTGCGGTGCAGCGGATCGCCGACGGTCTCACCGCCCAGGCCGCCGCCGACGGCCAGCCGTGGGACAAGCTGGTGATCCGCGGTGCGGACGGCGGCGTGCTGCGGGTGATCTCGCCACAGAACCTGATGGCGCCGTTCTTCGACCGGCCGGACCAGATGCCGCTGCGCGACGTGTTCACGTCCTACATCGACCAGGTCTGGGAGAAGTACCGCTCCACCGATCTGCGGATCGATCTCCAGGGCGGCCGCGGCGTCCGCACCGGCCGGGTCAGCGGCGACATCCTGACCTTCGAGGGCGGCCACACCTTCACCAAGCCGGTCTCCAGGGACGTCTTCACCTGCAACCACGGCCCGTTCGCCAACAACCCGGCGGACCCCGACGACAAGAAGGCCCTGCTGGCCCGGCTCGCGGCCGGCTTCAACCGCTCCCTGATGCTCACCCACCCCGACCAGCCGAACGGCACGTCGGCCACGGACTACTACCAGGGCGCGGCGACCAACCACTGGTCGCGCGTGGTCCACGCCAACACCCCGATCGGCTACGCCTTCCCGTACGACGACGTACGCCCCGACGGCCAGCCGGACGTCTCGGGCGCCGCGAACGACGGCAACCCGCGGCGGTTCACGGTGAGCGTGGGGTCCTGAGCAACGGACCGCCCACCGTGGCGGCCGCCCCTGCCCCGGGGCGGCCGCCGCGGTCTCACTCGAACGCGGCTGCCGCTTCCTTGAGCGCGGCGGCCACCGCCTCCGGGGAGTCGGGCCCCGGTTCTCCCGGGCGGTAGGTCACCGAGCGCAGCCGGCCGCGGTGGCGGAAGGAGCGGTGGCGTTCGTACAGCGGCCAGGAGACCGGTGATTTGCGGTCGATGCCGATGCTGATGCCCTGGAACGGGGCCATTCCGATGAGCTGGTGGACGCTCGGCGGGGTGGCCCGCACCTCGCCGTCGACGGTCAGCGTGAACCTCCAGCGCAGCCCCTGCTCGGCCGTGGCGGCAAGCACGATGACATGTTCTCCCGGTGCCAGTGGCCCGGCGTCGGTCTCGTGGAGCACGCCGTACTCGTTGTAGGCGAAGCGGAGCCGGCCGTCCTCGACGTACAGGCTGTAGCCGCCGCCCTGGTCGCCATGGGAGACCAGCACTCCCTCCCCCGCCTCGTCGACAACGACGACGATCTCGAAGGACCGCAGCGCGATCAGGCGGGAGGAACGGTAGCGCTCCAGTTCCGGGGTGCCGGGCAGCAGGGTCAGCGGGCGTGACAACCGCTGTTCGGCCGGGTTGCGGCGGGCGAGCGCTCCGCTGCCGTCGGGCAGCGGGAAGACGCCGTTGCGCCAGGCCGCCTCCTCCCAGGCCGCCGACAACTCCTTGACGAGGCCGGGCCGGTGGAGGGTGACGAGCTTGTGGCCGTCCCGGTAGTAGCTGCGGTTGCCGGTCATCTCGCAGTACTGCTCGGGGTGGGTGGAGCGATGTTCCGCGTCGGCGAGTACGGGGGTGAAGCTGACCCCGTCCGGCTCCTGGAGCGGGACGCCGCGCCGCTCGGCGGGCCGGTCGAGACCGGCCAGTCGCAGGAGGGTGGGGGCGATGTCGGTGACGTACTGGTACTGCGTACGCAGGCCGGCGGTCAGTTGTCCCTCGCGGGCTCCCTTCGGCCATGACAGCACGAACGGGACGCGCACACCGCCGGCGTAGGTGTGCCCCTTGTAGAGGCGGAAGGGCGTGTTGGAGGCCATGCCCCAGCCGCGCGGGTAGTGCACCAGGCTGCGCGGGCCGCCCATGAGTTCGGGGTCGCGGTCGACGTCCGGGGTCCAGTCGCCGGGGAGGGCGGGATGGTGGACGAAGCGGCTGAAGTAGGAGCGGGTGCCCTCGGCGCCGCCTTCGCCGGTGCCGCCGTTGTCGGAGGTGAAGACGATGATGGTGTTGTCGAGTTCCCCGAGCGCGTCCAGGGTCTCGGTGAGCCGTCCCAGGTTCTGGTCGATGTTGTCGACGAGCGCCGCGTACACCTCCATGTAGCGGGCGTAGAGCTTCTGCTGCTCCTCGGTGATCGTGGCGGCCGTGCTGCGCAACTGGGCTGCTCGTACCGGGTTCTGAAGGTTCCTCACGGCGAAGATGACGTCGTCCGCGGTGAACTTCCGGCCGTTGTGGAACGTGACGTCGTCGCGCAGCCGGAGTGTGATGCTGCGCCCGTCCTCGGCGTACGTCCAGGAGGTGGCCAGCTCCGGCTTCGGGCTGAGCCGGTCGTCGTAGCGGGTCAGGGTGTTGTAGATCAGCCGGTGCTGGAAGGACTGCCCGCTCTGCGAGAACAGCAGGCTGGGCGTGAAGTCGCTGTTGATGGCGACGCTGAGAATGCCGCCGCGCTCGGGGGCGGCGCCGGCGTTCTTGGGAGCGGACGAGGTCTCCGAGACCGCCGAGCGGCAGCCCGCCAGGCCCAGTCCGAGAAGCAGGGAGCCGCCGCCTGCGGCGCGCAGCGTGGAGCGCCGGGACGGTCCGGCGGGCATGGAGGGGTACAGCTCGGTCATCGAAGCCTGCCTGTGACAGTGAGGGACGGTGAAGGTGGAGCGGGCGCGCTGCGCATTCATTCCGCTGCGGGAGGAATTGAAGGAGAGGGCCGTACAGCGCTGTGAGGCACAGCTGCGAAGGCGTACGGGATCAGCACGAGCGGCTGCGGAAGCTGCACGTCGGAAGGGGAGAGGGACCGGGCCGGCGGATCAGGCCGGAACGCGGTACGGAGACTCGGGGCTACGGCCCCGGCCGGGAGCGTCGCTCCGGAGGTGCCGTGTCAGCGATGAGCCGCGGACAACCCGGCGGGGCCCATGGGGCGAACGGTCCGGGTCCGTTGTGGACGGCACAGACCGCGCTGGCCTGTCGACAGAGGTCGACGTGCCTGCGGGAGGCGAGGCGCATGTCCGGGTTCACGGGAGCAATATGACAGTGGCTTCGCCGGGCGGTCAGCCTGGTCTGTCCGGATATCGGTAAGAAACCCCCTCCCGCCCCTTACGCGCAACTACCGGTCGAACGTCGCCAAAGGGCTCCTGAACAGCGGGTTCAGGAGAATTGTGCCCGCCGCGCCGGCCAGCGCCGCACGGAGTCGTTCCCTGGGGAAGCACCATGGGAGGGGGTGCGGTTCGGCCACCACCCCGGACCCTGACGGCACTGCCCCGTGACCGGCCCGGGCCCGTCCCCGCCAGGTCGCTTCGTTCGGATCATCGGATCGTCGGGACGGCCGGGCTTCCCAGAACAACGCCCCGGGCCCTTGCGAGGGGTGCCCGGGGCGTGCGCTGCTGCCGGTTATCCGAACTGGCCGATCTGGTAGTCGCCGGCGGGCTGCCGGACGATGACGTTCACGCGGTTGAAGGCGTTGATGAGGGCGATGAGCGACACCAGGGCGGCGAGCTGATCCTCGTCATAGTGCTTGGCGGCATTCGCCCAGGCCTCATCCGTGACGCCACCGGCCGCGTCGGCGATGCGGGTGCCCTGCTCCGTCAGCTCCAGGGCAGCGCGCTCGGCATCGGTGAACACGTTGGCCTCGCGCCAGGCCGCGACCAGGTTGAGTCGGGTCGAGGTCTCCCCGGCGTGCGCGGCTTCTTTGCTGTGCATGTCGGTGCAGAAACCGCAGCCATTGATCTGACTGGCGCGGAGCTTCACCAGCTCCTGCGTCGCGGCCGGCAGCGTCGAGTCCGAGATCACTTTGCCCGCCGAGGTGATGTGCCTCAGGGACTTGGCTGCGACCGGGCTGCCGAGGAGGTTCAAGCGAGCATCCATGGTGCACTCCTTGCCGTTGTTGGTGGTTACACCCCTCTGACGGAACGGTTCGGCAAGATGTGACAGGGTCGAATGTGACGCGCGTCTCCCCTCTCACGCGGCGACAGGGACCACCCACGACGAAATTCAGGACCGCTGCCGAGACGTCGCCCCCGCTCATCACGATCACCGGCGCCTCTTTTGACCCGACCCCACGCGCGGGGTCTTTCTCTGGTCCGCCCGATGATCCGAACGAAACTGCCTGATAGGGCTTTGTTGCGTCTCTGGGCAGGTGGTCGTTCTGGTGGTTTCCTGCTGGCACAAGGGCGGATGAACTCGCGGAGCTCCGGGGCCGGTTGGAGGATTTCGCTGGGGAGGTGTTCGCGCCGCTGGTGCGTGCTGACCAGCGGGTGAAGGGCGGGCTGTATCTGCGGGGCCTGTTGCTGGACGGGCGTCGGAAGTCGGTGCAGCCGATGCAACCGATGCAACCGATGCAACCGATGGCCGAACGGCTCGGTGTGGACCATCAGCAGTTGCAGCAGTTCATGACCCGCTCCGGCGCACCGGCGGCGAACGCCGGCGGACGGGAGGTGCCCGGACTGGTCCTGGACCTCGACGCCACGCTGGTGACCTGCCACTCCGAGAAGGACCGAGCCGCACCCACCTACAAAGGCGGCCTCGGCTTCCACCCTCTGGTGTGTTTCCTGGCCAACACCGGCGAGGGCATGTCCGGGCGGCTGCGGCCCGGCAACACCGGAGCCAACACCGCCGCGGACCACATCCGGTGCGGCAAGACCGCCTTCGGCCGCTTCCCCTCCCGCCACTTCACCATCAACGCCGCCTGGCTCGAACTCAGCCTCGCAGCGATCGACCTCGTCGCCCGGACCCGAGCCCTCCTCCTGGAGGGGGAGCCGGCCACCACCGAGCCGAAGGAACTCCGCCACCGACTGCTGCACGTCGAAGACGGGGCGCGTGAGGAGAATGTCTCCAGCGCGTTGTGCACGCAACCTCAGTCCGAGTTCATCGGCCCCGGGGTCGCCTTCGTCGACGGTTGGCCGCGGTTGCGGAGGTTGCTGTACTACGGTCCCGGCGAGCGGTCACAGTCCGACCGCGTCGGCGAGCAGGTCTACCTGTTCCAGTCCGCCGCCGTGGGGGAAGAGGATGAGTTCGTCGCAGCCCGCCTCGGCGTAGGCAGCGGCCTCGCGGGCCACTCCTTCGGGTGTGGCGAGACCGGCTTCTACGCTTTCGTGGGTGTAGGTGCCAGAGGTGTAGTAGCTCGCAAGGCGGTGGTGCAGACGTTGTTCTGCGTCCGGGCCCAGCGAGAAGTGCGCGGTCGCCACCAGGCGGGGCGCCCCCTCCTTGCCCGCGTCCTGCCACGCCTGTTGCACCCGCGGGAGGACGGCCTGGAAGTTCGCCACGCCTTGGGCGCCACCGATCCAGCCGCGACCGTAAGTGATCATCCGCCGCAGTGCGGGTTTGGTGAACCCACCGAACAGCATCGGGGGGCCGCCGGCCGTGGCCGGACGTGGTCCGATACCGCCGTGGTCCTGCCACTGCCGGGTGGCCCGTTCGAGCAGTGCGTCGAACAGCTTGCCGCGCTGCCGGAAATCGACCCCGCTTGCGCTGTAGTCGTCCTCCCTGGCGCCGGGTGCCAGGCCCAGCACGAGCCGGCCATCGGACAGGCGGTCGAGCGTGGCGGCGGACTTGGCGAACAGCGCATGGTTGGCGCGCAGCGGGGCCAGCAGGATGGTGGTGGTCAGACGGATGCGCGAAGTCGCTCCGGCCGCGACGGCAAGTGCGGTCAGCGGCTCGTAGGTGTCGTAGACGAGGCGGTCGGTGGTGCCGAGCGTGGAGAAGCCGCGCTCCTCGGCGCGTCTTGCCCAGTCCACGATCGACAGGTCCGGGTCGGGGTTCAGGGCCTGTAGCCCGATTCCGATGTCCATGGTGGCGCGTTCCTCTCGGGACGAGCGTGCGTGGGGGCGAGCACGGGGCGTGTCCCGTCTCGAGCGGGTCCGTCCGGACGGTCACGACTGCTGATCAGGCACTAGGAGACGGATTGAGCCGGGGCGTGATCAGGCTGCTTGCCGCGGTTGCGTGGCGCAGAGCCATCGGCGTGCGCCGCGGCAGGCTTGAGCTGTGGCAGCCGGGCGTGGACCGTTGATCAGGGCTGTCCGGAGTCGCTGTAGCGTCCTCCGGTGGACTGGTTCCAGACGCGTCGGTTGCTCATTTCGGAGATGTAGTCGACGTGTGCCTGCAGCGGCCAGGAGAGCCGCTTCCAGTCGCCGATGATGTACGTCATGTTGTAGGGGCCTTCGGCCGGGGTGGTCAGGTATGTGGGCGCCACCTGCTTGTAGTAGGCCTCGACGGCCTCGGGGAGTTTGTCGGCGCTGTCGGTGAGCAGCAGCGGGGAGTGGAAGCCGAGGTGGGACAGGGGCGCCGAGGCGACCGCGCCCTGCCAGTCGTCCCGCCTGACGAGGGTGAAGCCGTGGCCCGGTCCGGTGATGTTCCAGCCCACCATGCCTGCGGGGTCCCACATCTTGGCGAACGCGATGGCGGTGGTCTCCGGTGTGTTCTTCGGGGTCGCGTTGAAGTCGACGGGGTCGTCGTTGGTGATGCGCTGCACGGCACCGTAGGCATTGAGCTGCTTGGCGACGGCGGGGGATATCTGGTCCGGTCCGCCCCACAGGTAGATGGTGGCCCGGCCCATGCGGCGTTTGAGCGCGGTGACGGTCTCCGGCGGGATGCCGTCCCGGGTGACCCACAGGATTGCGGTGGGCATGTGGGAGGACCAGTGGGTGGCTGGCAGGGCGTACTCCCAGGAGTTCATGGACGCGATCATCACGTCCATCATTCCGGCGCCCCCTTGGCTGCCACTGTTACCCATCTGCGGTACGCCGGTGTCCGGGTTCTGGATGCTGCCGTAGACACGGTCGACGGCGTCGGCGAGCCCTGGGATGGTGGGCGCGGTGATGCTCTGGAAGGTCATGCCGATGGCCTTGAGCTGCGCCTGGACAGCCGGGTTGGCCGCCGCGCCCACCAGGAAGGCGTCGATGTTGTGGTGGCGGCTGATGCCCGTGTCGCCCAGGCGCTTGAGCTCGTTCAGAGTGACCTGGGGGATGCCGGTCTTGGTGACGTAGAGGATGGGCGCGTCGTCGGGGAAGTGGATGAGAGGGACGGCGGTGATGCCCGTCAGCGGATCGTCGGTGGTGATCAGGGTGACGGCCCAGGGCCGGTCCGGGACGTTGTCGTTCTCCCCCGAGGCGTTTTCCGGGAGCGCGGCCGGCCAGATGTGCTGGGTGACGGACACCGCCTCCTGGAAGGGGTCGGAGCCATAGAGCCGCTGGGTGGTCTTGGTACCGATGGTGGGCACCAGTGTTGGCGCCTCGGGTGGCGGAGGGACCTGGAAATCGCCGATGCCGGTGGGCCGGCCGAAGGGGTAGTGGTTCGGGTCGGGCGGTGTGGGACCTGCGGCAGGGAGCGCCGCCACCAGCGTGGTGGCCATCAGCGCCGCGCCGCACGCCAGCAATGCCGTCAGCGTCCGTATAGGTATGCGCCTGGGGAGTATGCGGCCCGGCCGCAGGTGTCGTGTCACCAAGGGAACAGTCTCCTCACCCTGAGGGTTGCCCCCCGGTGCTGGACCGGGAGTGCGGCGCCGCTGTCCACGCAACGTCCCAGTAAACGAACTCCGCCGAAAAGGAGGGCCCGATGCCCGGCTGGGCGGTCCGGTCCCTCGGCGGGAAGCACACCGCGGCTCTGTCAGGTCCCAGCATCAGCGGATCAGTGCCCGCCGTCGCGCCCGGACGGACATACGAGTGATCTGGAGTGATCGCCCAGGCGCCAGGGACGCTTGCAACGGTGGCGAGCTGGGTGCCTGGTGCCGTGGGAGGGCCGGTTCCGCCGGTCCCTGCCGTACCGCCGGTGCCGCCGGTACCCAGCGTCCCTCCGGTCCCGCCTGTGCCTCCCGTACCGTCGCTTTCGTGGTCCTCGCAGAGGTGGGAGAGCTTTGTCCAGGGCTAACCAAAGGCTGTCCCGCAATGAGCCGACTGTGCCGGCGGGCTTCACCTCATCGGCCGATGAGGCTCGTCCATCGGTTCCCGCCGGCAGCTCGGCTGTGGCCGAGCAATCGGGCCTGCTCCCTCTTGAGCTGTGTGAACCTGTCGCGGATGTACTCTCTGAGCGCCCGGCCCGGGAAGGATATGACCGACAAGTGCTCTTCATAGTTGCCTCGGGCCCAGCGCGCAGCAGTGATCTCGTAGCCCGAGACGTGAGCGCAAAGCTGGAGGAGGGTCTGGGGCATCTCCTCCTCGATGAGGAGGTCGGCCTTGGTGACCACGACGTCTCGCATGGCCTGGATGTTGGGGATGAAGACGGTTGTGGCCCAGGTACGCCACTCCGCAAGTTCCTGCTCGGTGGGAGGAGTGTCGTGGCGAAAGGGGTCGCGACCGTCGGGACGGGCGTACTTCGCTGACCAGGTGTCATAGGTGCGGCCATTGGCTTCCATCAGCGCGAACAGCGGCCCGTAGAAGTCACTCAGCTGCTGGTTGACGCGCGTGAGGCGGGCCTGTCTCTGCGCCAGACGCAGCCCGTTCAGATAGGTCGCCAGGTAGCCGATGAACGCCAGCCCAACGGTCACGATCACTGTAGCCATGACCAGCGATGCTAAAGACTGTCCAGTAAATGATCCACGGGATGGCTGGCCGGCCTGCTGGTTTCTCCGTCATCCGACGAGGGTGAGGTTGTGCAGGCGGGCGATGCCGAGCATGGCGTGGTGGGCGCCGTCGCCTTTCGGACGGCAGTCGCGGAGGATCGTCCAGCCCTTCATCCGGGCGAAGGCGTGCTCGACGCGGGCGCGGACCTTGCGGTGGGAGGCATGGATCGCCGGCCTGTGCTTCCCGAGAGTCGCCGACGTCGTCTACTACCGTCTGGTCCAAGCAGTACTGCACCTGGACGATCTGCCGGCCCGGCTCGACCAGCACACCCTCGCCGGCCGACAAGAGGAATCCTCCGCCTCGCCGCCAACCTGATCAACCCCCGGAGGACTTCCGGAGCAGACCACTGAGCCGGTACGGAACACCCTCTGACGGTTCGTTCGGTCAGGGGGGTTCGGCAGTCAGCCGAGGAAGTCGACGTGGTCGATCAGGCCGTCGCGGACCCGGTAGGCGACCAGCACGCGGAGGGGGTCGTCCGTGATGCCGTGGGCGATCTCGTGGTCCACCACCCAGTCGCCCTCGGTGAGTCGGCCGACGATCTCGGCCCGGCAGCGGCGCTTGGCGAACATGTCGGCGTACGCCTCCCGCAAGGCGTCGCGCCCGAGCAGGCGGTCGCCGCTGCGGCGGTTGATGCAGACGTCGGGGGCGTACGTCGCCGCGAAGGCTTCGAGGTCATGGCTGTTGTAGGCGGCGAGCTGGCGTTCGACGATGGTCTCTGGGGTGGTCACCAGTTGATCATGCAGAGCGTTCCCTCGTTCGTCCAGGGAAGACCGGGACTACCTGCCGATCGGCACATTCCCACCTCGCACGACCTCCCGTTCGGCATCTGCCTGCAGCCACCCCGGGCCGGCCGGCCGCCCACCGTCAGCTTCGACGGTTCCCCCGAGCACGCACTGGACTGCACGTGCGGTCTGCACCTCGTCGCCACCCGCCCACTCGACCTGACCGCACGCAAATGCGGCGTTCAGGATGGCGGATCAGTAGTTCGAGAATTTGAGCCTGATGCGCCGCAACGGGACTGGCGCGGGAACAGCAGCCCGTCTTCAACTTGCGATGCACCGCATCTGACGACGCGCGCAGATCCACCAGAGATTGCGGGGCAGCCCTTAGGCGCTCAGCCCGTTGATCCAGTACTGCATCACCCGGTAGTTCTGGTCGTCGTACCACTGGCTGACGGCGATGTGGAAGTCGGCGAACGTCGATCCGGGGATGATGAATCCGCCGTACGGACTCGCCACCGCGTTCCCGATCTCCGCGCCGGGCACAGTGGGCACGATCATCGTCTGTTCCGGTGTGGCGAACAGATCGGAGGTCGGCAGCGGGAAGATCTGCGCGCGAATGTCGAGCGGGGCCATATTGAGCCAGGTGAGCGCGTACTTTCCGTCCATGGCCCGAAAACAGATCTCGCCCCACCGACGCGGCCCGCTGACGCTGGTCGGATAGTTCCCCCAGCCCCAGGCCCCATTGGCGTATCCCCAGGGCTCATACGCGCCCGCATCACCCAGGGCGTCCTGGCGAACCCGGTGGAGCAGCAGATCGGATGTCACTTCGCGGTTGAAGACGGTCGACAGGACATAGCAGTATCCGTCGTCCGCCACGGCGTAGGTCTTCTGCTGGAACTGCCCGTTGTACTGGTCCCCGGGCCACTCACAGAGGTATTGCCAGGTCTCCCCGTTGTCGTCGGAGCGCCAGAAGTCGGAGTGGTGCGTCTGGTAAAGCACCCCGCGCATGAGGTGCATGTACATCGTGCCGCCGATGGTGAACACATCGGAGGGAATGGCCGTGGTGCCCCCGTCGTGACCCTCGGGGACGAGGCCCACCGCGTGGTCACCGCCCACGCTGCCGTCGATGACGAGGGAGTTCAGCGAGGAATTGCCGGCGCGCAGCCCCACCGGCGCCCGCCAGTCGGGGCCGCCCACGCCGCCGCCGTCGAAGGTATCGCCGCCGACGAAGAGCATGGAGCCGTCGGGACACCGGACGGGAATGCCCAGATCGGTCCAGGGCGCGGCAAACCGCCCGGTCTCCGCCGGCCCGGTGAGGTTACGCACCTTCCCGCCGATGACCAACGACGCGCGCTGCTCTGCGGCGCCTGCGGATGTGGCACCCAGGGCCATTCCCGCAACACCGAGTGCGGCGCCCGCACTTGAGCGCAGAAGTGCCCGGCGCGTCAGAGACGAGGCGGGGTCTAAATGGCTGGATCCGTGCATGGAAGCTCCTATGGGGAAGGATGCATGGTGGACAGGACAAAACGGCGGTGAATTCATGCCGTTCATCACCATCCGGAGGATACGGCCCACTCCCGAACCGCGACAGATGACCTCAGTGCTGTGCTGGAAGACCTCGGCCGGCTCCCGCCGCAGCGTGCCCTGGCCGCCGGGCTGTTGCGGTGTCGGCAGGAACGCTGTCATGAGCCGCGAACCGCAACGGTCCCCAGGGGGTTTCACACCGACGCGGGAAATCTTGTGCCGAGCAGCCGGACATCCATAGGTTGACCTGATGGGCTTCTTCGACAAGCTGACCGGCACCAAGCACCCCGACAGCGGTGTCGCACCGCTTCCCACCATGGTGGTCCGGGCCGCGCTGCTCGCGATCAACGGCCCGGACGTGCCGTACCGCGTGCGCAACGCCCTCCCTGCGGAGAAGGCCGACCTGATGGCGGAGTGGCGGATCCTGGAGCCTGCCGTGGGATCGTCCTTCTCCCGTAGGCAGGTGGAGCGGACCATCAAGACCCGGATGCGCCTGGTCCCTTCGAAGCGCGAGGTGCGGGCCCTCGACGAGCAGTGGGAGGTGACGTGGGTCGGGGACCCGCCCAGGCCGGCCGCGTCGCGCGAGTACGGCCGTGGGCCGGCGACCACGGTTACCAAGCAGTGGACGTACGAGCGGGGGCCCGACGGCCGTCGGCACAAGGTCGAGACGTTCCGCTTCGACTCGCGGGAGATGAGGAATCCCCTGCAGAATGCGGTCCTCGGCGCGGGGTGGACATGGCGTGGAGTGCTGTTCAGGCTGTGACCGGCCCACGGGACACGAACCCGGGCGAAGGTGGCCGGCCTGTGGGCGGTCCGGAAGGAGCCGAGCCGGTCGGGGAGGTCTCTTCACAGCGAGCAGGTGCGGCACACCTCCGGGCGATGGCCTCCAGGGTCCGGCAGTGGTCGGCCCACCGTCGTCCACGGGCCGGATCGGCCGGCATCAACGGCTCGATCCGGTGCCGCCGAAGAACCGTGGTGTGATGGCGCCGTGAGCCGCGCCGCAGAAGAGACCAACCGCCGCATGCTCCGGGCGCGGGATGCAATGGACCGCGCCTACGCGCAGCCGCTGGACGTCCCGGCCCTGGCCCGGATGGCCCATGTGTCCCAGGCGCACTTCACGCGCACCTTCCGGGCCACGTTCGGCGAGACGCCGCACCGCTACCTGCAGCGCCGTCGTGTCGAGCGTGCGATGTTCCTGCTGCGGGAGACCGAGCGCAGTGTGACAGACATCTGCTTCGAAGTCGGCTTCGGCAGCCCGGGAACCTTCAGTCGCACGTTCCGCGACATCGTCGGCCGGTCACCGAGGACGTACCGCAAGGAAGCGGTGGCCATGGGCGTACCGACGTGCTTCACGATGGCGTGGACGCGGCCGAGCGCCTGACCGTCCGCACTGCCCGTACCCGTCCGTCGACTGAGCAGTTTTGGATAAGTTTCCGTCCGGCCCGCCCCGTAGCGTGATGCACATGTTCAACGCCATCACGCAATCGCAGATATACGTCCTCGACCAGGACGAGGCCCTCGACTTCTACGTCGGCAAGCTCGGCCTGGAGGTCAACGCCGACGTCGACATGGGCTTCATGCGCTGGCTGACCGTCAGTGTCCCCGGCCACCCCGAACGCCAGATCCTGCTGGAGAAGCCGGGCGCTCCGGCGATGTCCGAGGAGACGGCGCAGCAGGTCCGCGAACTGGTGACCAAGGGCGCGATGGGCGGCTGGCTCATCTTCACCACGGACGACTGCCGCAAGACGTACGAGACGCTGCTCGCCCAGGGCGTCGAGTTCACCGAGGAACCCACCGATCGCCCGTACGGAACCGACTGCGGCCTCCGCGACCCCTTCGGCAACCGCATCCGCTTCACCCAGCCGAGGGCCTGAGGACTGTTCGACGGGAAACGCTTGCACGGGTGCCCTCGTTCCGGGGAACGGGGGCACCCGTGCGAGCGAGTACAGCGAATACGGCGTGCGGTCAGCAGCCGCCGCAGTTGTAGTACGTCACATCCCAGTGGTTGCCCTCGTCCGCGTAGACGTTGCCGGAACCCGACTGGTACTGGGGTGCACCGTCGCCGCGCAGCCCTATGTAGGCGAAGACGCCGTGGACGTAGTTCGTGAGACAGGTGGACTTGGCGAAGTCGAGCTTGTACCCGTTCCAGTGCGAGTACGTACCGCTGGCGTGCCCGGTCTCGGTGCCGCCGGTGATGTTCAGCGCGCAGCCCGTGGCGCTCTTGAGGGTCTGGGCGCCCTGGGCGGTGGCCAGGTTGAGCTGGTCGAACGAGGTGCAGGTGGCGACGTTGCGGTTGGAGCAGCCGCCGGACGACGACCAGGTGATCCCGGAGGAGCTGAACCGGGCGGTGGCCTGGGCGTGGGTGAGCTTCGTGACGGCGTGGGCCTGGGTGGCGCCGCTGCCGAGAACGCCGACGCCGGGGGCGAAGAGGACGCCGAGGACGAGGGCGAGGGCGGTCAGGACGGGGCGCAGTGTCATACGGGACACCATGAGGGACTCCTCCTGCTCATGACAAAAACGGGGCAGGGAGATAGTGCCCGAGTTCTACGCGCGTCCGCCAGAGGACAAGAGGGGCGGATGACGGCAGGCGAGTCACCCTTCGCAACAATCCACGCCCTTGATGTTGAACTTTGAACTAGATGCCGCTACAGTCAATCTCGTTGAAGGTTAAACAATCACTTCGACCGCCACTCGATCACGTCCCCCGAGGAGGAGCCATGGCTCTGTTCAACCGCAAGAACAACAACGCCCCGTCCACCACCGCCGTCGCCGCCACCCCCGCCGTGGATCCGGCCCTGGCCGCCCTCACCGGTGACTACACGATCGACCCGGCGCACAGCAGCATCGGCTTCACCGTGCGTCACGCCATGGTCACCAACGTGCGCGGCTCCTTCGGTGAACACGAGGGCAGCCTGAAGCTCGACGGTCACAACCCCGCGAACTCCACCGCCTCGATCGACGTCAAGATCGCCAGCGTCGACACCGGCATCGCCGACCGCGACGGCCACCTGGTCAGCGGCGACTTCTTCGACGCCGAGAAGTTCCCCCTCATGACGTTCCGCTCCACGCACGCCGAGCAGCTCGGCGGCGACAAGTACCGCATCACCGGCGACCTCACCATCAAGGACGCCACGCGTCCCCTCGCCATCGACCTGGAGTTCAACGGCTCCGCCACCGATGTCTACGGCAACGAGCGCATCGGCTTCGAGGGCAGCGCGGACATCCTGCGCTCCGACTGGGGCCTGACCTGGAACGCGGCGCTGGAGACCGGCGGCGTGATGGTCAGCGACAAGGTCAAGCTCAGCTTCGACATCTCCGCGATCAAGGCCGCCGCACCGCAGGCCTGACGCCTCCCGCTGCCTCACGCCTGAACCCGAGCGCGCCCGCCTTCCCCCCTCCCCCGCCTGGGGTCGGAAGGCGGGCGCTCGTCGTCGGGCGGGACCGCGCACTGCCATGGTCCGACCGGACCGTTCCCTTCGCGCGGCCCTTGCGGACCGGCCCGTCACAGCCCGTGTCGTCGCTCCCCGAGCATCCGCTCGCAGACTTCGCGCTCCGCCGCCGCCGAGAAGACCGTGCGGCGACCGCCCGGCGGGTCTCTTCGGCGATCAGGTCCGCATTGATCGCCGCGGCGGCCCGCACCCCGGCGTTGGCGGCGCCGATGACCTGCTCCTTCGGGTCCGCGACATTGCCGGCCACCCAGACACCGGGGACTTCCGTCGCACCGGTCGGATCGGCGGCGATGTACGTGCCGATCACCTGACCGCCCATCTCCTGCTCGACCGCCGTCAGGCCCAGGGTCGTAAGGACGCCCGCGCGGGCGGTGAAGCGGGGCTGGACCACGACGGCCTCGCGCGGGATCACCCGGCCGCCCGCCAGCCGCACCCCGGTGAGCCGGTCGTCCGTCACCTCGAGGCCGGTTACTTTCCCGTCGACCACGGCGATGCCACGCGCGGCCAGTTGCTCGTACTCCTCCTCGGTCGGCTCGGGCCCGGCGTGGACGAAGAAGGTGATGTCCGCGCTCCACTGGCGCCACAGCAGTGCCTGGTGCACGGCCAGGGGGCTGGTGGCGAGGATGCCGATCGGGCGGGTTTTGACCTCCCAGCCGTGGCAGTACGGGCAGTGCAGAACCTCGCGCCCCCACCGCTCGGCCACCCCCCGCACCGGGGGCAGTTCGTCGACGAGGCCGGTGGCCACCAGGAGCCGGCGCGCCACGACAGCAGCCCCGCCCTCCCGCACGACACGGAACCCCTCGCCGCCGGGCAGCCGCTCGGCGGCCACCACCGTGCCCTCGACGATCTCGCCCCCGTAACCGGTCACCTCGTCACGGCCGACGGTCAGCAGCTCCGAGGGCGGTGTGCCCTCGCGTCCCAGGTAGCTGTGCACGTGCGACGCGGGGGCGTTGCGCGGCCGGCCCGCGTCGACCACCAGCACCGATCGACGCGCCCTGGCCAGCGATACGGCTCCGCTCAGCCCGGCGGCTCCACCGGCGATCACCACCACGTCGTACCGCTGATCCACGTCGTTCATGTCGTTCGTGTCGCTCATCTCGTCCATGAGAAGCACCTCCGTTCACCGGAGAGCGTCCGCGACAGAGCATGAGACCGGCAAGCATCCTTGCCGAAGCGGCAAAACCTTGACCTGATCGGCCTGAGCGATTGCGCGGCCGCGTTGAACCGACAGTCCCGAGTCCTGGGCGGCCTGCAACACCCGCTCGTCACCGGGGTCGACCGGGCCCTGGAGGTGGGGCTACGTCAACCGGCCACGTCTGACCAGCAGCCCTGCGTTCAGCCTGCGCCGGGCACACGTGGGTCAGGCCGTCAGGCCCGCGTCCGCCTCTCGGTGCATGCCCATGCACAGCGCCCAGACGGCGAGGATGTTGACGGCGATCAGCACCAAGGCCCACAAGGGGTAGTACGGCAGCCACAGGAAGTTGGCGATCGCGCCCAGACCGGCGACAGCGACACCGAAGAAGCGCGCCCACAGGGCTCCGCTGAACACGGCACAGCCGGCGAGGACGAGAGCGATGCCCAGGATGAGGTGGACCCAACCCCAGCCCGCCAGGCTGAATTCGAACACATAGTGGCGCGTCACGACGAACAGATGGCCCTTCGTGATGGCCGCGATCCCCTCGAAGATCGCCATCACTCCGCCGATGATCATCAGGACCGCTGCCAGGACGGTGGTGCCGGATGTGGGCGCGTGCGTGTGGCTCGGGTTCGGGTTGCCCGCTTTGGTTCCAGTGGTGTCACTGGCCATTTCGATCTCCTCGGGGTGGCAGAGTCGTCGGTCCGGCCCAGCGATGCCGGGACCGGCGAGACCCCCCGCTTCAGCGTGTCACGGCGGCTCTCCGTCGGCATTTCGGGCGACAACGCTCACGGCCTTCTGCAACGTGCTTCAGTCGTCGTCCTCCGTCTCCGATTCGCCGACCGTCTGCTCCGACCAGATCACCTTGCCCGTCTCGGTGTAGCGGGTGCCCCAGCGTTCGGCGAACTGGGCGACGAGGAACAGGCCCCTGCCGCCCTCGTCCGTCGTCGCCGCGTAGCGCAGATGCGGTGAGGTGTTGCTGGTGTCGGACACCTCGCAGATCAGGTTGCGGTCGTACAGCAGGCGGACTTCGATCGGTCCGGTGCCGTAGCGCACCGCGTTGGTGACCAGCTCGCTCAGGATCAGTTCGGTGGTGAACGCCTCCTCGTCCAGGCCGCGCTCGGTGAGCCACTGGGTGACGTTCTTGCGGACTCCGGCGACGGCCGCCGGATCGGTGGCCACGGCCCATTGCGCGACCTGGTCGGAATCGAGCGTGCGGGTACGGGCCACGAGAAGGGCGACGTCGTCGGTCGGCGGCCCGGACAGCATCGCGTCGAGCACGTCGTCACAGGTCTCCTCCGGTGTCCGGTCGCCGCGACCGGCGAGGGTGGCGCGCAGCAGCTCCAGGCCGGCGTCGATGTCCCGGTCGCGGCGCTCGATGAGACCGTCCGTGTAGAGGACCAGACGGCTCCCTTCGGGTACGTGGAACTCGGCCGCCTCGAAGGGCATGCCGCCGACGCCGAGGGGCAGGCCGACCGGGACCTCGGGGACTTCGACGGTGCCGTCCGGGAGGACCAGCACGGGACCGGGGTGCCCGGCCCGGGCCACCGCGCAGTTCCCGGAGACCGCGTCGTAGATCGCGTACAGGCAGCCGGCTCCGGCGATCCCGGCGCCGCCGTCCGCCGCCTCGTCCTGGTCTATCCGGCCGACCAGTGCGTCGAGATGTCCGAGGAGTTCGTCGGGCGCGAAGTCCAGCGCGGAGAAGTTGTGGATGCTGGTGCGCAGCCGCCCCATGGTGGCGGCTGCGTGCAGCCCGTGTCCGACCACATCACCGACGACCAGCGCGACCCGGGCGCCGGACAGCGGGATCACGTCGAACCAGTCGCCGCCCACCTCGGCCCGCGCCGGCAGATAGCGATGGGCTACGTCGAGGGCGTTCAGCTCGGGCAGGTCGCGGGGCAACAGGCTGCGTTGCAGCGTCACGGCCAGTTCGTGCTCACGTGTGTACCGGCGGGCGTTGTCCACGCTGACGGCCGCCCGGGCCACCAGCTCCTCGGCGAAGGACTGGTCGTCGTCGTCGAACGGGTCAGGATTGCCCACGCGCCAGAAGTTGGCCAGGCCCAGGATGACGCCACGTGCGTGCAGCGGTACGGACAGCACCGAGTGGAATCCGTAGTCCAGGATCTTTCCGGCCCGCTCGGGATCCCAGTACCGCCATCCCAGCTGCGTGATCACCTCGGGCCCCAGCCCGACCTCGTCACTGTTCACGCGCATGGCCCGGGTCCTGGAAGGAACGAATCCGACCAGCCGGCCGATCGGATACAGGGGCTGGTCCGGGTCCATGGCGGCGATGGCGGTGCGGTGCATGTCCAGCGGGGCACTGTCCAGCGTGGTCGGTTCCTCCCCGGGGAGCGCCGGATCAGCGAGGTCGACGGTCGTGACGTCGGCGAATCCGGGGGTCGCCACATCCGCCAGCTCCTGGGCCGTCCGGGTCACATCGAGGGTGGTGCCGATCCGGGCACCGGCCTCGTAGAGGAGCAGCAGTCGTTCGTGGACGAGTTGCGCCCTGCCCGTGATCTTGCGGAGCTCGGTGGTGTCCCGCAGGGTCGCCACGGTGCCGGGCGGCCCCCCGCCCGCGTCCGTCAGCCGGAGGTTGACGGCCAGCAGCCGGTTGCCGACGCGCAGCACCTCGTCCGTGACGGTCCGGCCGGAGGCGAGCAGTCCGGCGGTGTCGGGGTCCAGCCCGAGGTCCGTCACTGCGCGGCCCTCGGCGTCCGGCGGAAGGGCGAGCAGTCTGCGGGCCTCGTCATTGGCCATCGTCAGCCGGTGACCGGCCCCGACGATGAGGATGCCCTCGTGGACCACGTGCAGCACCGCGTCGTGGTGCTCGTACATCCGGGTCATCTCTGCGGGGCCGAGCCCGTGTGTCTGACGGCGCAGCCGTCTGCTCACGAGCACCGCCCCGCCCGTGGTGATCGCCAGGGCGGCCACCGCGGCGGCGACGCTGAACGGGACGGACCGGTCGGCCACGCTGTTCACCGACTTGTCGGTGAGCCCGACGGACACCAGGCCGGCGACCGAACCGTCGAGCCGGTTGACGGGCACCACCGAGTTGATCGAGGGCCCTTGGCTGCCGGAGAAGCTCCGGGTGAAGGCCTTGCCGGCCAGCGCCTCCTTGTACGGGCCGATGAGGTGCTTGCCGATCAGCGCGGGGTCGGGGTGGGTGTAGCGGATGCCCTGGGGGCTGGCCACGACGACGCTGTCGACATGTGTCTGTCGGCGGACCTGCTCCGTGCGTGGCTGCAGGATGGCGGTGGGGTTCTTGCTGTCCAGCGCCGACACGATCCCGGGCGAGTGGGCGAATGTCTCGGCCACGCTCAGTGTGCGCAGCCGGGCCTCTTGCAGGCTGTCACTGCGGCCCTGCAGCACCAGCGCGATCGCGGCTCCGGCGATGAGCATGAGTACGAGCCCGAGGACGAAGCAGAAGACCTGGCCGGCCACGGTGCGCAGGCTGAACAGGGACAGCAGTTCGCGGCCCGGGGAGCGGTGGGTCATGTGCCGGTCGGGCGGCGCGGGGGTTGCTTGGCCCGAGCGCCCCCCATCGTGCCGATGTGGTCGCCGGACGCAGCGTCGCAGCCTCGCCCGGAATCGGCCGATACCAGACATAACTTCAGGTCTAGCATGAATCACACCTGCCCGAGAGATCGCCGGTCAGCGGCTCAGAACCCGCCTCCGTCGAAGCCGCCGCCCCCTCCGAGGTCGCCGCCGCCACCGAAACCTCCGCCGTCGAAGCCCGACGAGTCGAAGTCGGAGCCGGAGAAGTCCCCGCCGCTCCAGTCACCGCCGGAGCCGAAGTCGCCGCCGCCGTACTCCGCCGCGTACGCCGGGCTCGACAGCGCCGAGCCGAGCAACGTGCCGACCAGCAGGCCGGGGAGCAGACCGCCGCCGAAGTAGCCGCCCGCCCAGGGGCCGTACGCCGGGCCCGCCTCCCAGTAGGGGCGGCGGCGGCCGTCGCCCGTGTCGACGGTGCGGCTCAGCGGCTCCTCGCCCTCGCGCAGCCGGATCTCGTCCGCCGCGCAGACCGGGACCTCGCGGGCCGTACCGCCGGACGGGAGCCACCGGACGTCGGCGACCGAAGGGCCGTGGCGCGGGTCGAAGAAGCACGGCGGGCGGCGCACGGGCGGTTCACCGCCGGCCCGGCGGGCCTCCAGGACCGCCAGGGAGAACCGGCCGTCCTCCAGAGCCTGGGTGACCCCTCGCACGTCGGACGGGTGCTGGGCCTTGGACATACGGGATTTCGCACTCTCGTAGGAGTCGAGCGCCCGCTCGTAGTCCGCGCGCATGCCGTCGTCGGCGCCCGGCTCGGCGGGGTGGAAGTCGAGCCGGTCAAGGGTTTCGCCGTAGGCGGTGATGTCCTCGTCCACGACGACCCGGAGCTTGTCGAGTGCGGCCCGCTCCTCGGCCTCCTTGCGCTTCCGGTTGCGCCGGAAGATCGTGTAGGCTGTGCCGCCGCCCAGCACCAGGATCGCGCCGACCGTGATCAGTCCGACGGTGGACGACGATCCGCTGTCCGCAAAGGAGCCGCCCCAGGTGGAGGGTGCGTGGCCCCGGGCCTGTTCGACGGCCCGGTCGACGAAGGCGTTCAGCTGGGTCGCGGCGTCGGTGTCCGTGCCGGGTGTCTTCACGGCGGCGGTGAGGTTCTGGACCGCTCGGGTGGACATCACCCGGGGGTCGGCGCCCGCGCTGAACCCGTTGCCGAGGCGGACCGCGTAGACGCCGGTGATGCCGGTGTCGGTGCGCAGGGTGGTGAGCAGGTTCTGTTCGGGGAACGCCGGGGTACGCGGCAGTACCGCCACGAACACGGGCTTGTCGGCGTCCTTGATCTTCTTCGTCAGGGCGGCCGCCTGGCCCTGGGAGAGCTGGTCGGCGGCGGCCGGGTCGACATACACCGGGCTCTTGCGCAGCGCCTGCGCGACATCATTGACGGTGGATGCACCGACCACTGTGGGCGCAGCCGGTGCCATGGCGAGCACGGCCACCGACAGAATCAGCAGCAGGCCGGCCAACAAGGTCGGGAACAGCCTGTTCCGCATACTCCGAAGCTAACCCAGGTGGGCGGCTTGTGCCGGGCGGCTTGTGCGCCACCACCCACCTGGGTCGGCTGCCTGTCGACGGGACTACGAGGCCCGGTACGCCTCCTTCAGCTTCGCCACCGCACCGGTCAGATCGCCGGTGAGCAGCAGATGGTCCGCGTCCGCGAACGGCTTGGACACCGCGGCGGTCAGTTTCCCGCCGGTCTTCTGCTGGACCAGCAGCCGGGCCTGGTCGACGATCGCCTTGCCTCCCGCTGTCTTCCCGAGGTGGGCCTTCTCCGCGATCTGCGCGGCGACGGCGAGTGCGGTGAGGGTCAGCTCGCCGCCCGCCGGGGGCTTTCGCAGGGTGGTCAGTCCCCAGCCGTACGGGAACTGCGGGTCGTATGCCGCGTCGCCCACGTTGATCGGCAGCTGCGACCCGGACTTCGGCCAGGTGACCGGCAGCTGTCCGGTGAAGGCGCGCTTCCCGTACAGCACATCGGCCACGCCGTCGCCCTCGGTGCCCGGCAGCCAGGAGGCCACCAGTGCGTCGATGTCGCCGAGCCGGTCACCGATGAGCTGCGGGCGGCCCGAGACGACGAGGACCGCGCACTTCATCGCGGCGCAGACCTTGTCGATCGCGGCCTTGTCGGCGGCAGTCAGCTCCAGGTCGTTGCCGTTGCCGACGTCACCGATGCCTTCGGCGTACGGGGTCTCGCCGACGACCACGACACCGACGTCGTAGCCGTCCGTGGATGCCGAGGCGTCCTTGGAGTAGGTGACCGAGGCGGCGCCCGTGGCGTCCTTCTTCATGGCCTCCAGGATCGTCGTACCCGTGGTGATCCTGCCCGACGAACCCTGCCAGCTGACGGTCCAGCCACCGGCCTGGTTGCCGAGGTCATCGGCATTGGATCCGGCGACGTACACCTTCTGGGAGGGCTTCAGCGGCAGCACCGCACCGTCGTTCTTCAGCAGCACCTGAGACTTGGCGGCGGCCTCGCGGGCCACGGCGCGGTGTTCGGCCGAGCCGACCTGGTCGATGTCGGCCGTGTCCGCGTACGGCTTCTCGAAGAGGCCGAGACGGAACTTCTGGGTCAGGATGCGGGAGACCGCGTCGTCGATCCGGGCCTGGCCGATCCGGCCGGCGGTGACCTCGTCCTGGAGCGTCTTCGTGAAGTCCTGGTACGCGGTCGGCACCATGATCATGTCCAGTCCGGCGTTGACCGACGTACGGACGTCGCTCGCGTAGTCGCCGGGAATCTGGTCGATGGCCTGCCAGTCGCTGATGACGAAGCCCTCGAAGCCCATCCGGTCCTTGAGCACGCCGTTGATCATCTCGGCGTCGGCGTGCATCTTCACCGGGCCCTTGTCGTCGCCGAGGATGTCGAGCGAGGAGTACGACGGCATGACGGTGCCGATACCGCGCTTGACGGCCTCGCCGAACGGAGCGAGGTGGACGGCTTCGAGCTCCTGACGGGTGACCTTGGTGACGCCCTGGTCGATGGTGTACGAACCGGTGGTGGAGGAGCCGAACTCCGTTCCCCCGTCGCCGACATAGTGCTTGGCGGTGGCCAGCACCTTGTCGTTACGGTCCAGGTCCTTGCCGGACGCGGCGCCCTGCATGCCCTGGATGACCGTTTCCATGGACTCGACGAGCGCCGGGTCCTCGCCGTACGACTCGTAGGAGCGGCCCCAGCGCTCGTCGCGGGTCACACAGAGGCAGGGCGCGAAGTCCCACGGGATGCCGGTGGCGCGGACCTCGCTCGCGGTGACCGCGCCGGTCTTCTCGGCGAGCTTCGGGTCGCGGCCGGCGCCGATGCCGATGTTGTGCGGCATGATCGTCGAGCCGATGACGTTGTTGTGCCCGTGCACCGCGTCCACACCGTAGATCAGCGGGATCTGGAACCGCGTTCCCTGCGCCCGGAGTTGGTAGCCGTCGACCATCTTCGCCCAGGCCTCGGGGGTGTTGGGCGTGGGGACGGAGCCGCCGCCGGAGAGCAGCGAACCGAGGTCGTACGTGGC
The DNA here is from genome assembly GCF_043200155.1 of Streptomyces sp. NPDC048473. Taxonomy (NCBI): domain Bacteria; kingdom Bacillati; phylum Actinomycetota; class Actinomycetes; order Kitasatosporales; family Streptomycetaceae; genus Streptomyces; species Streptomyces sp. NPDC048473. The sequence goes on along the minus strand of NZ_JBICXE010000011.1, from coordinate 38,894 downwards.
GATGTCACCCTGCGACTTGAGCGCGTTGCGTTCGGCCTGGGTCATCTGGCCGGCCTTCTCGGCGGGCGACATCCGGGAGAGGAGGTCGGCGACGCGCTTCTTCACCGGGAGCTTCGGGTCGAGGTACGGCAGCCCGTGGGCGTCGATGACGACCTGCGGGTTCTCCTTGGGTGCCTTGGCGCCGGTGACGGTGAGTTCGAGCGGGATCGTCTCGGCGGACTCGGCGGCGCCGTCCTTCTTCGTGGCGACGGAGATCCGGTGCGAGGTCCCGGACGCGGTGCCCGCCGGGAAGGTGTACGTACCGGTGACCGGCGCGTAGTCCTTGCCGGACTCGGCGCTGCCGCCCTTGGTCTCGTACGCGACGGTGACAGGTTCCTCGATCGGTACGGAGCCCGTGGTGGCCACGGAGACATCGATGTCGGCGGTGCCGCCCTCCTTGACCGTGTGGACGGCCGCGTCCGTGACGACGCTCGCCTTCAGGGCGGCGTCGGCCTTCCCGTACAGCTCCATGCCGTCCATGGCGAACGAGCCGGGGGCGCCGGTCGGCAGCGTGAGGGCGTAGCCCCACATCTGGTCGAGGCCGAGGACCTGGTCGATGCCGCCGACGGGCTGGTAGTCGGTGCGGTACGTGAAGTCGGTGAACGGGATCTCGACCTGGTGCCAGCCCTCCCAGTCGTCGGTGAAGGACGTCGTCCACAGCTCGGACGCCTCGCCGTTGGCGCCGCCGTCCTTGATCTCGAAGTTGATCCTCTTGCCCGAACCGGGCGGCAGGGGTGCGGTGTTCTGGCCGTACCACCAGAAGCGGATGCCCTTGTGGGCCGACCAGTCGTGGGCCGGCTGGTCGGCGGCGAAGTCATGGCTGAGGCCGCCGTAACCGCTGATGTTGTACGTGCCTTCGAGGGCCTTGGCGCCCTCGGGGGCGTCCGCGCGGTCCTTCAGGGCCAGGGTGGGCGGGTCGTCGGAGTCGCCGCCCCAGGTGAAGATGCCTTCGGCGGGCTGATTGGCGAACGGGACCTCGCCCTCGAACCGGTCGATGGCCACGGGCGCCGGGTCGTCGGCCGCGGCATCGGCAGCGGCGCTGGGGACGGCTCCGGCGAGAAGTCCGGCGAGGACGGTGACGGCGGCGAGTGCGGCTGTTGCGGGTCTTGCTCGATGACGTGCGCGGGGTGGCATTGCGGCTCCTTCGTACTGCTGCGGCTATGGCTTGCGGCTAGGCACCGCGGGTGTGGCGGATCGTGTCGCGGTACCACTTGGCGCTGTCCTTGAGCGTCCGCTCCTGCGTGTCGTAGTCGACGCGGACGATGCCGAACCGCTTGTCGTAGCCGTAGGACCACTCGAAGTTGTCCATCAGCGACCAGGCGAAGTAGCCCCGGACATCCGCCCCTTGGGCGCGGGCCGCGGCCACGGCGGCGATGTGGTCGGCGAGATAGGTGGTGCGGTCGGCGTCGTGGATCTGTCCGTCCTCGGAGACGGAGTCGTCGAACGCGGCACCGTTCTCGGTGATGACCGTCGGGACGCCGTACTCCTTGTCCAGGCGCACCAGCAGGTCCGTGAGGGCGGTGGGGGTGATCTCCCAGTCCATGGCGGTGCGTGGCAGGTCGCGCTCCACGCCACGGGTGACGGGCAGACCGTCGGCGCCCACCGGGGAGCCCTCCTCCGTGACGCCGGAGAAGAGCGTGCCGCGGTAGAAGTTGACGCCGAGGATGTCGATCGGAGTGGAGATGACCTTCAAGTCACCTTCCTGGACCGGGAGTTCGACGTTCTGCAGGGCGAGGTCGGCGATGACGTCCTCGGGGTAGGCACCCTTGACGAGCGGGTCCAGGTAGAGGCGGCGGCCGAGCCCGTCGGCGCGGCGGCAGGCCTCGGCGTCCTCGTGGCTGTCGGTCTCGGGGGTGGCGGTGCCGAGGTTGAGCGTGATGCCGAGTTCGAGCTCGTTGCCGCGGGCGGCGGCCGCCTCGCGGATGTGCTGCGAGGCGAGGCCATGGCCGAAGAGCAGATGGTGGACGGCCTTGATCGCGTCGCCGAAGTTCTTCCGGCCGGGAGCCTGGTTGCCGTACGCGTAACCGAGCATGGCCGAGCACCAGGGCTCGTTCAGCGTCGTCCAGTGCTTCACCCGGTCACCGAGCGCGTCGTACGCGAGGGCGGCGTACTCGGCGAAGCGGTAGGCGGTGTCGCGGGCCGGCCAGCCGCCCGCGTCCTCCAGCTCCTGCGGCAGATCCCAGTGGTAGAGAGTGATCCAGGGGGTGATGCCCTTGGACTCCAGCTCATCGATCAGCCGCTTGTAGAAGTCGAGGCCCTTGGCGTTGGCCGGGCCGCGCCCGCCGGGCTGGATGCGCGGCCAGGCGAGCGAGAAGCGGTACGTGTCGACGCCCAGGTCGGTGATCAGCTGCACGTCCTCGGGCATCCGGTGGTAGTGGTCGCAGGCCACATCGCCGTTCTCGCCGCGGACGACCATGCCCGGCACCCTGCAGTACGTGTCCCAGATCGACGGGGTTCTGCCGTCCTCGGCGGCCGCTCCCTCGATCTGGTAGGCGGCGGTGGCAACGCCCCAGCGGAAGTCGGCGGGCAGACCGGTAACGGGCTCGGCGGCGATCTCGCGAGCGTATCCCTGGGGGATGACGAGGTTCATGGTTCTCCTGTGGTGTGCTGTGGGGTCGCTACGGGCGGGGGGCGACGGTGGCCGGGGCCGGCTGATGCAGCCAGCAGGCCACCGTGCGGGAGCCGTCCCCTTCCGGCCGGTCGAGCACCGGCACGTGGGTGGCGCACGGCTCGAGTGCCTTGCCGCAGCGGGGGTGGAAGGCGCAGCCGGCCGGCATCGCCGACAGATGCGGGGGCGAGCCGGGGATGCCGGTGAGTTCGCGGCGGGGGCCGTGCAGAGCGGGGAAGGAGTGCAGCAGGCCTTCGCTGTAGGGGTGGCGGGGGTCCTGGTAGATGTCGGAGGCACCGGCCTCCTCGACGATCCGGCCGCCGTACATGATCGCGATCCGGTCCGAGAACTCGATCAGCAGCGAGATGTCGTGCGTGATGAAGACGACCGAGAAGCCCAGTTCCTCGCGGAGCTTGACCAGCTGGCGCAGGATCTGGCGCTGCATGACGACGTCCAGGGCCGTCGTGGGCTCGTCCATGATGACGATCTCGGGCTCCAGCGCAAGGGCCATCGCGATCATCACCCGCTGGCGCATGCCGCCGGAGAGCTGGTGCGGGTAGGCGGAGAGGCGGTCCGCGGAGATGCCGACCAGCGACAGCAGCTCCTTCGCACGTGCGGTGCGTTCGGCCCGGTTCATCTCCGGTCGGTGCGCCTGGAGCACGTCGGTGAGCTGGCTGTGGACCGTGTGCACCGGGTTGAGCGAGTTCATCGCTCCCTGGAAGACGATCGACAGTTCCTGCCAGCGGAAGGCGCGGAGCTCGGGGGCCGACAGGGCCAGCAGGTCGAGCGCCTCGCCGTCGCGCCGGTGGTAGTGGACCTCGCCGCCGGTGATCACCCCGGGCGGCGAGAGCAGCCGGGTGACGGCGTATGCCAGCGTCGACTTGCCGGACCCGGACTCGCCTGCCAGGCCCAGGACTTCGCCCCGGTGGAGGGTGAGGTCGATGTCGCGCAGCGCGTGCACGGCGGCGTCGCCGGTCCCGTAGTCCACGTTCAGACCGCGGATGGTGAGGACGGGCTCGCTGCTCATGAGCGGGTCTCCTTGTCGTGCGTACCGCGTGCCACGGGGGTGAAGCCGACCCGCATCCGGACCTTCCTGGATGCGCCGGTCTCCGTGCGCAGCCGGGGGTTGACGAACTCGTCGATGCCGAAGTTGATCAGGGCGAGCGACATGCCGAGCAGGGCGATGCAGAGCCCGGCCGGAACAAACCACCACCACGCGCCCTGTGCCAGCGCCTGGTTGGACTGCGCCCAGAACAGGACGGTCCCCCAGTTCCAGTTGGAGATGTCGGCGACGCCGATGAAGGCGAGGGTGATCTCGGACAGGATCGCGAAGATCACCGTGCCGACGAAACCGGACGCGATGACGGCCGTCAGGTTCGGCAGGACTTCGAAGAGGATGATCCGCCAGGTCGACTCGCCGGTGGCGCGGGCCGCTTCGACGTAGTCCCTGCGGCGCAGCGACAGCGTCTGGGCGCGCAGGACACGCGCGCCCCAGGCCCACGAGGTGAGGGCGATGACGGTGGCGATCAGGAGGTCGCCCGTGTCGGAGACGAGACTGGCGATGATGATGATCAGCGGCAGCCCCGGAATGACCAGGAAGACGTTGGAGAGCACCGAGAGCAGCTCGTCTGCGGTGCCGCCGAGGAAGCCGGCGCTGACGCCGATCAGTACGGACAGGATCGTCGCGAAGATGCCGGCGACGAAACCGACGACCAGGACGCCGCGGGTGCCGACGAGGATCTGCGAGAGCACGTCCTGTCCGGTCTGTGTGGTGCCGAACCAGTGTGCGCCGGAAGGCGGTTGGAGCAGCTCGTTGCTCATGGTGTCCGGGTCGTACGGAGCGATCCACGGCCCGATGACGGCGATCACGACGAAGAAGAGCAGGATCCCTAGCCCGACGACGGTCTTGCGGCCGCGCAGGAAGCGGAATCTGCGCTTACTGGGCGCCGGGGTCTCGGTCGCGTCGAGTACGGCGACCTCTGCAGCGGTGACGGCCATGTCCTAGGCCTCCCTTCGGGTACGGGGGTCGAGGACCATGTAGATCACGTCGGCGAGGAGATTCGCCGCGAGGACGGAGAGCGTGATGATCAGGAAGATGCCCTGCATCAGGGGGTAGTCCTTGGCAGCCACACCCTGGAAGAGCTGGTAGCCGATGCCCGGGTAGGAGAAGACCATCTCCACCAGCAGCGTGCCGCCGACGATGAAGCCCAGGGAGAGGGCGAAGCCGGAGATGTTGGGCAGGATCGCGTTGCGTGCCGCGTATCCGAACATCACCCGGCGCTCGGAGAGCCCCTTGGCCTGGGCGACCATGACGTAGTCCTCGCTGGACACCGTCACCATCATGTTCCGCATGCCCAGGATCCAGCCGGCCATTGCGCTGAGCACGATCGTCAGGCCCGGCAGCGCGGCGTGGTAGAGCGCGCTGGAGACGAACGGCCAGTCGAAGGCCGGCACCAGGGCGTTGTCGTATCCGCCCGAGGCCGGGAAGAGCGGCCACTTCACGGCGAACAGCGCGATGGCGATGAGTCCCAGCCAGAAGTACGGAATGGCGGAGATGAACGTGGTGACGGGCAGCAGGCTGTCCATCCAGGAGCCGCGCCGCCAGCCGGTGAAGACGCCGATGCCGGTGCCGAGCGCGAAGCTGATCAGGGTGGTGACGCCGACGAGCGCCAGCGTCCACGGCAGCGACTGACTGATCACCTCGCTGACCGGCGTCGGAAAGAAGGTGAAGGACAGCCCGAGGTCGCCGTCGAGCAAATGCGACCAGTAGTCGGTGTACTGCTCCCAGAGCGACATGTGTTTGTCGAGACCGAAGAGCGCCGTGAGCGAGTCGATCGCGCTGGTGTCCAGCTGGCCCTGGAAGCGGGAGAGGAGCGCCTGGACCGGGTCCCCGGGCATCAGGCGCGGGATCAGGAAGTTGATGGTGATCGCGGCCCACGCGGTGACCAGATAAAAGGCGAGCCGTTGCAGCAGATACTTCACTTCGCAGCCTCCTTCTGGTGGTCGTCGGCGGCTTCCGCGGCTTCCGCGTACAGCCAGCAGGCCGCCCACTGGCCGTCCGCCAGGTCGAAGCGCGGCGGCAGTTCGGTGCGGCAGCGCTCCATCGCCTTCGGGCAGCGCGGGTGGAACCGGCAGCCGGCCGGCGGGGCGATCAGCGAGGGCGGTTCGCCACTGCCGGTCTCCTCCTGTTCCTCCTCGGCGACCACCCGGTCCGGGTCGGGCGCCGAGGCGATGAGCAGCTGCGTATAGGGGTGGGCGGGGCGTTGGGTGACGGTCTCGCTGTCGCCGCCCTCGACGATCCGGCCCGCGTACATCACGAGAGTGGTGTCCGCGAAGTACCGGGCGGACGCGATGTCGTGGGTGATGTAGAGGATCGCCAGATGGAGGCGTTCCTTGAGGTCGCGCAGGAGGTTGAGGACGCCGAGCCGGATGGAGACGTCGAGCATCGAGACGGGCTCGTCGGCCAGGAGGACCTTCGGGTCGGCACCGAGCGCACGGGCGATGGCGACGCGCTGGCGCTGACCGCCGGAAAGCTCGTGCGGGAACTTGTCGAGGTACTGCGCGGCAGGGGTGAGCTGCACCCGCTCCAGCAGCGCGGCGAGTTCGGTCCCGGTCGCCTCCCGCCCGTGGATCTTCAGTGACCGGGTGAGGTGGTAGCGCACGGTGTGCACCGGGTTGAGCGAGGCGAACGGGTCCTGGAAGATCAGCTGGACCTGTCGGACGTAACTGCGGAAGGACCGGCCACGGCCTGCCTTCACCGCCTTGCCCTCCAGCTGGATCTCGCCGTCGGTGAGCGGATACAGCTGGGCGAGCAGCCGGGCGACGGTGGATTTACCGGAGCCCGACTCCCCCACCAGGGCCGTGACGGTGGAGCGCCGCAGTTGCAGCGAGACGTCGTCGACGGCGTGGACGGTGCGGCGACGGCGTGCGACGAGATCACGGCCGGTGCGGCGGACGGGGAAGTGCTTGGTGACTCCGCGTGCTTCGAGCACGATGTCGTCGGTCTGATCGATGGTGGTGGTCATGGCCGGTCCGTTTCCCCGTACTACTTGGAGGGCTTGAGCTTCAGCACGATCTGCAGCACGGAGGGCTGGGTGTGCTGCGGCGGGGCGTACGGGTCGGCCTCGGTGGGCCAGCCCACCCAGTTCTTCGTGGAGTACTCGGCTCCGATGGGGGCGGCGGCCGTCGGAATCATCGGCGCCTGCTCGACCATGATCTTCTGGAGCTTGTTCATGGCCGCGGTGCGGGTGGCCTCCTCGGTGGCGTTGGCGAAGTCCTTGAGCGCCTGGGTCGCCTCGGGGCTCTTGAAACGGCCGAAGTTGCCTGTCTGGGAGGCCTTGCCGATGGGCTGGAGGATCGCGCCGTCCATGATGTTCTGGTACATGTCGTACGGGGTCGCACCGCTGTTGGTCCAGTGCAGGGTGGCGTCGAAGTTGCCGTTGGCGACGTCCGCGCCCCAGGCCTCGGCGGTCTGCGTCTTGACCTTCGCCTCGATACCGAGCTGCTTGATGTTGTCCTTGATGATGGAGAGTCCGGTGATGTAGTCGTTCCAGCCGGCCGGGTCGGTGAAGGTGAGCTTGACCGGCTTGCCGCTCGGGTCCTTGAGCACGCCGCCGGAGAGCTTGAACCCGGCGTCGTCGAGGATCTTCTTGGCGCCGGCCACATCGGGTGCGGTCGTGGCGCTCTTGTACTCGGGCGCCAGGAACGAGTCACCGGCGGGCAGCGGGATGCCGGTCGGGTTGGTGATCTCCGGGTAGAGCGTCGCCTCGGCCTGGGTGTAGATCGCCTTGCGGTCGACGACCATCGCCATGGCCTTGCGCAGCGCCGGGTTGTCGAACGGCTTGCGGGCGGTGTTGAACCACAGTCCGTGGATGCCGAGGCCCGACGGGAACCACAGCTTGTGGTTCTTGGGGTCCTTGTTGATGAACAGCTGCTTGTAGTTCGGCATGAAGACGAACGACCACTCGAGCTTGCCGCTCGCCAGCGCCGTGGTCGCCGCGCTGTTGTCGTTGTACGCGCTGTACCGCAGCTCCTTGACCTTCGTCGCGCCCTTCCAGTACGTGGGCGTGGCGGTCAGCGTGGTGGTCTGCGGGGTGAACGTCTTGAGCTTGTACGGGCCGGAGCCGATCGGGTTCCGGTTGGGCCAGGTCTCCGGGTCCTTGACGCCTTCCCAGATGTGCTTGGGCACGATGAAGGTCTGGATGATCTTGTTCTGGTTGACGTACTGGGAGTTCTTGAAGGTCAGGACGACCTTCTTGCCCTCGACGGCCACTCCGTCGAAGGGGATGCCGTTCCAGTTGAGCGCCGAGTGCGTCTTCAGCAGGTTGAACGTGTAGGCGACGTCATCGGCGGTCAGCGGCTTGCCGTCGGCCCACTTCGCCTTGGGGTCGAGGCTGAAGGTGACCTTGGTGAAGTTGTTCTCCCACGTCCAGTCGGTCGCCAGCCACGGCGCGGCCTTGTCCGCGGGCTTGATCTGGTTCGTCATCGCCAGCGGCTCGTAGATCATGTAGCGGTAGCCGAGCGTGGCGCCCGCCGAGGTGTTCAGGAACGGGTTGCTGTTGTTGGTCTGCGGTCCGTCGGGCTTGCCCAGGGTCAGCACGCCGGAGGCGCCGCTCCCTTTGTTGGCACCCGAGTTGGCGGACGAGCAACCGGCGGCGAGCGCGACCACGGCGGTGGCGAGCGAGAGCGCTCTCAGCGTGGCGTGACGTCGTGCGGACATGGCGACTCCATGAGGGACTGCGGGTCTGAGAGATCCGGAAGGTGGGCAGCGCTCGGCGCGCCGGGTACAGGCGGTACGGGGCGGTGCGGGTGGTGCGGGAGGTGGTGCGGGGTGCAGCACGGCCGGGGAGCCGGCCGGACCGCTACGGCGCCGAGTGGCGCACGACCAGTTCGGTGGGCAGCACGACCGGTGCATCGGGTACGGCCGTGCCGCCGAGGTGGGACAGCAGCATCCGTGCGGCCGTCTCACCCATCTGCCGGGTGGGCTGGCGCACGGTGGTCAGCGGCGGTTCGGTGTGCTCGGCCATCGGGATGTCGTCGAAGCCGACCACGGCGATGTCGTCCGGCACGGACCGCCCGGCCGCACGCAACGCCCGCAGCACGCCCGCCGCGCTGATGTCGTTGTGTGCGAAGACCGAGTCGAGCTCGGCGCCGGACGCCAGGATCTGCTCCACGGCCAGCCGGCCGCTGCGTTCGGTGAAGTCCCCGTGGACGACGAGATCGGTGGGCAGGACCGTACGGAATCCGTCCAGCCGGTCGCGTACGCAGCCGAAGTTCTGGGGGCCGGTGATGACCAGGGGTCTGGTGCGTCCGGCGGCCAGCAGATGGCGGGCGGCGGACGCGCCTCCTTCGCGGTTGGTGGTCACGACGGAGGGAAATTCGGGGTGGTGGCCGCGGTCGTCGATCAGGACGATCGGCAGACCGTCGCGGTGCAGTGCGGTGAGGTGGTCGAGGGTGTTCTCGGGTTCGACCACGACGAGCCCGTCGAAGGCGCGCGCCGACACCTGGCTGGTGAAGCGCTGCACGGACTCGGCGCCACGGTTGCAGGTGAAGAGCAGCAGCCCGTAGTCGGCGGCCTCGACGGTGTCGACAACGCCCTGGAGCACTTCGCCCATCCACGGCCAGGTCAGCGAGGGCACCAGCATGCCGACCGTACGGCTGCTGCCGCGGGCCAGTCCGACGGCGCCCGAGCTGGGCACGTAGCCGAGCTGTGCGATCACTTCACGAACACGGGCGGCCGTGGAACCGTCCACTTCGCCCTTGGTGTTGATGACCCGGGACACGGTCGTCTTGCTGACGCCGGCCTCGCGGGCGACATCGGCGATGGTGACACGCATCGGGGGCCTCCAGGACAAGGCATGACAGGGAGCTGGAACCGGTACCGCAACCGGTTCCGGAACCGGTACCGGCGTTGCGGCGTGAGTTAACCCCGCTGGAACAGTGCCGTCAATACTTCACGTCGACATTGGTCCGTACCCATCTCTCGTGCAGGCAGGCCACGTTGTGTGTTCAGGTTCTGAACGCACATCCTCTTGACGTGGCCACGTAAGAGCAGTTCACTCACGCCTCGATCGACGGCAACTCCCCCACGCCCCTGCCGAGGAAGGCAACAGCCCATGATCAGATCAGGAAGAGCGGCCCGAGCTCTGCTCGCCGCCGTGCTCGCCACGGCCGGTCTCACCGGGCTCTCGTCCGGTACGGCCCAGGCCGCCGGCGAGACCGTGAACATCGCGCTGACCACGACGGACGACTCCGGCGGCCGCCATGTCACGCGCGGTCTCGAAGCCCAGGCCCCGGTCGCCTTCGGCGCCGGGAACGGCGGCAGCGGTACGAACATCACGGTCGACGAGAGCACCCGCTACCAGACCTTCACGGGCGGCGGCGCCTCGTTCACGGACACGGCCGCGTACCTGATGAAGAGCAGCGGGGCGCTCACCCAGGCGACCCGCGACGCCACGATGAGGAAGTTGTTCTCCCCCACCGACGGCATCGGGCTCTCTTTCGTACGCAATCCGATGGGCGGCTCGGACCTGGCGAGGTACGGCTACACCTACGACGACGTACCGGCCGGCCAGAGCGACCCCACGCTCGCCGGCTTCTCGATCGCACACGATCTGGAGGACGTGCTCCCGCTCACCGAACAGGCCAAGCAGCTCAACCCGGCGCTGACGACAATGGCTTCGCCGTGGACGGCCCCGGCCTGGATGAAGGACAGCGGCCAGCTGAACGGCGGCTGGCTGAAGGCGGAGAACTACGGCACCTACGCCGACTACTTCGTGAAGTACCTCCAGGCCTACCGCGACCAGGGCGTCCCGGTCGACTACGTCACCGCGCAGAACGAGCCGACCTGCTGTTCCGGCTATCCGTCGATGAGCTGGAACGGCTCGGGGCTCGCGTACTTCACCAAGAGCGAGCTGCTGCCGAAGCTCCAGTCGGCGGGGCTCGCGACCAAGGTCCTGGCCCACGACTGGAACTGGGACACCTACGACGCGTACGCGGCGGCCACCGTGGACGACCCGGCCGTGCGCAACCACCCCAACTTCGGCGGGGTCGCGTGGCACGGCTACGGCGGTGACGTCGCCAAGCAGACCGCGGTGCACAACCAGTACCCGTCGATGGACGCCTTCCAGACCGAGCACTCCGGCGGCACCTGGATCGCCGACCAGCAGCGCGAGGACATGCTCAACATCATCGACTACACCCGCAACTGGGCGAAGTCGGTGACCAAGTGGTCCCTCGCCGTGGACCAGAACCGCGGCCCGCACAACGGCGGCTGCGGCACCTGCGACGGCCTGATAACCGTGCACAACGGGGACAGCAGGAGCGGCCAGGTCGACTACAACATCGAGTACTACACGATGGGCCATCTGACGAAGTTCGTACGTCCCGGCGCCGCCCGGATCTCCTCGACGGCCAGCTCCACCGTGCCCAATGTGGCCTGGCGCAACCCGGACGGATCCAAGGCGCTGATCGCGTACAACGGCTCCACGTCGGCGCAGCAGATCACGGTCAACTGGGGTGGCCAGAAGTTCACTTACTCGCTTCCGGGCCGCACCTCGGCGACCTTCACCTGGTCGGGAACACAGTCCGGTTCCGGTGGTACCTCAGGTGTCTTCTCGGGCCTTGCGGGCAAGTGCCTGGACGTCGCGGGCGGCAGCGGCGCCGACGGGGCGGCCGTCCAGCTCTATGACTGCAACGGCTCGGCGGCGCAGCGCTGGACGGTCGGCACGGACGGTTCCGTCCAGGCGCTGGGCTCCTGCCTGGACGTGACGTCCGCGTCGACGGCCGATGGAGCGAAGGTCCAGCTGTACACCTGCAACGGTTCGGCGGCGCAGCGCTGGACGTACAACGCCTCGACGGGTGACGTCGTCAACACGGCCGCCGACAAGTGTCTGGACATCACCGACCAGTCGGCGGCGAACGGGGCCCGCGCCCAGATCTGGACGTGCACGGGAGCGGCCAACCAGAAGTGGCATCTCCAGTAACAGGGCGGATCTGTCCGGAGGGCGGGCCCGCGGAGACTGCTTCGTGGGCCCGCCCCGGACCGGGGCGACTACTCCGTCGGCTCGACCCCGGCCCGCAGCAACCCGTACGTGTAGGCGTCCTCCAGCGCCTGCCAGGACGCCGCGATGACGTTCTCCGCGACGCCGACCGTCGCCCAGTCGCCGGTGCCGTCGCCCGTGGTGATGAGGACTCGGGTGGTGGACTCGGTACCGGTGCGGCCTTCGAGGATGCGGACCTTGTAGTCGACCAGTTCCAGCTTGGCGAGCTGCGGGTAGATCCGCTCCAGCGCGACGCGCAGCGCCCGGTCGAGTGCGTTGACCGGGCCGTTGCCCTCGGCGGTGGCGACGATGCGCTCGCCCTTGGCCCAGAGCTTCACGGTCGCCTCGTTGGCGTGCGTGCCGTCGGGGCGGTCCTCGACGATGGCGCGCCAGGACTCGGTGCGGAAGTAGCGGCGTACCCGGCCCTCGGCCTCGGCGCGCAGCAGCAGTTCGAAGGAGGCGTCGGCGGCCTCGTACGTGTAGCCCCTGAGCTCACGCTCCTTGACGCGCTCGACGACCCGGCCGACGAGTTCGCGGTCGTCGCCGAGGTCGATGCCGAGCTCCTTGCCCTTGAGCTCGATGGAGGCGCGGCCCGCCATGTCGGAGACCAGCATCCGCATGGTGTTGCCGACCAGCGCGGGGTCGATGTGCTGGTACAGGTCGGGGTCGACCTTGATCGCGGAGGCGTGGAGCCCGGCCTTGTGGGCGAAGGCCGAAACACCCACATAGGGCTGATGGGTGGAGGGCGTCAGATTGACGACCTCGGCGATCGCGTGCGAGACACGGGTCATGTCGGCGAGTGCGCCCTCGGGCAGGACGGTCTTGCCGTACTTGAGTTCCAGGGCGGCGACGACGGGGAAGAGGTTGGCGTTGCCGACCCGCTCGCCGTAGCCGTTGGCGGTGCACTGGACGTGGGTGGCGCCCGCGTCGACGGCGGCGAGGGTGTTGGCGACGGCGCAGCCGGTGTCGTCCTGGGCGTGGATGCCGAGCCGGGCGCCGGTGTCGGCGAGAACGGTGGCGACGACGGCCTGGACCTGGGCGGGAAGCATGCCGCCGTTGGTGTCGCAGAGGATGACGACATCGGCGCCGGCCTCGGAGGCGACGCGGACGACAGCCTTGGCGTACTCGGGGTTGGCGCGGTAGCCGTCGAAGAAGTGCTCGCAGTCCACGAAGACCCGGCGGCCCTGCTCGCGGAGGAAGGAGACGGTGTCGCGGACCATCTCCAGGTTCTCTTCGAGGGTGGTGCGCAGGGCGAGTTCCACATGGCGGTCGTGGGACTTGGCGACCAGCGTGATCACGGGGGCACCGGATGCCAGCAGCGCCTTGACCTGGGGGTCCTCGGCGGCCTTACCACCGGCCCTGCGGGTCGCGCCGAAGGCGACCAGCTCGGCGTTCTTGAACTCGATCTCCTGCTGGGCACGGGCGAAGAACTCGGTGTCGCGGGGGTTGGCGCCGGGCCAGCCGCCCTCGATGAAGCCCACGCCGAAGTTGTCCAGGTGCCGCGCAATGGTCAGCTTGTCCGCGACCGTCAGGTTGATGCCTTCACGCTGGGCCCCGTCGCGCAGTGTGGTGTCGAAGACATGGAAACTGTCGTCGGTGGCCTTGGCCTTGGTGGTCATGCTGGTCTGACTCCTGTCGGATGAGTGGATCCGGACGATCTGGCTCCACTTGCCCCCATCATCCCGCGCGCGCCTCGCCCCGGCCGAGGTGAGGGCCGGAAAACGAAAAAACCCCTCGCGGGTGCGAGAGGTCTGCGCGCGGGTCTGGGGCACGGTGGCCGTGCCGCACGTGGTGGTACGGGACGGTCACTGCGGACCGGCGCGCCTGTTGCCAATAATCATGACGAACGAGGGCACGAAGGCAGTCTTGCACAGGGCCGCCTCCGTGCCGTGTCCCGTCTCAGGATGCGGGCGTGACGCTCGTCGCTCCGGACCGCTCCGGCCGCTCCTGCTCGGACTCGCGGGCGCCGATCCGTCCCAGGTCGATGTCGCGGGTCTCGCGCATGGTCAGGTAGACGACCAGGGAGACCGCGGCGCAGCCGGCCACGTACCAGTAGAAGCCGGACTCGACACCCGCCTTCTTGAACCAGAGCGCCACGTATTCGGCGGTGCCGCCGAAGAGCGCGTTGGCGATGGCGTACGGGAGGGCCACGCCCAGGGCGCGGATGCCGGTCGGGAAGAGCTCGGCCTTCACACAGGCGTTGATCGAGGTGTACCCGGTGACGACGACCAGGGCGAGGAGCGCCAGGCCGAACGCGGGCCAGAACGTGCCCGCGTGCTTGAGCATCGTCATGATCGGCACGGTCAGGAAGGTGGAGCCGACGGCGAAGGTGATCAGCATCGGGCGGCGGCCGATCCGGTCGGAGAGCATTCCGGCCAGCGGCTGGATGCACATGAAGACGAACAGGGCGCAGAAGCTGACGAGCGAGGCGGTGGACTTCTCCATACCGGCGCTCTTGGAGAGGAACTTGGTGAGATAGGTCGTGTACGTGTAGTACGCGACGGTCCCGCCCATGGTCAGCGCCATCACCAGGAACGCCTCGCGCCTGTGCTTCCACAGCGCCTTCAGCGTGCCGCGGTCCTCCTGCTCGGCGGCGCCGGACTCCGCGTACACCTCGGTCTCCAGCATCGAGCGGCGCAGATAGAAGACGATCGCGGCACCGAGGGCACCGACGATGAACGGGATGCGCCAGCCCCAGCTGTGCAGGGCCGCGTCGGACATGTTGCGCTGCAGGATGATCTGGAGGCCGAGGCCGATGAGCTGTCCCGCGGTCATGGACACGTACTGGAAGCTGGAGGCGAAGCCGCGCCGGTGGGGTGCGGACGCCTCGGTCAGATAGGTGGCGCTGGCGGCGTACTCGCCCCCGACGCTGAGGCCCTGGAGCAGCCGGGCCGCCAGGAGGACGGCGACACCGCCGTATCCCGCGACGTCGTACGTCGGCGCGATGGCGATGAGGACCGCGGAGGCCGACATGAGGGTGACGGTGAGGGTGAGCGCGGCCTTGCGTCCTTTGCGGTCACCGATCCGGCCGAGCATCCAGCCACCGACCGGCCTCATGAAGAAGCCGACGGCGAAGATGCCCATGGTGTTCATGAGGTTGGCGGTCTCATTGCCTTCGGGGAAGAACGAATCCGCGAAGTAGACGGCGAAGGTCGCGTACACGAACCAGTCGAACCACTCGACCATGTTGCCGGCGGAGCCGACCCAGATTTTCTTCCACTGCTCTCGTCCCATGGTCCGTCACCGTGCCCCAGGAAACGAAAATGTAACAAGGGTGTAGCGGGCAACGATCGGGAGTACTTGCGTGCGTTGCGTTCAGGGAAGCAGCGAGCTCTGAAGGAACTCCCTTACGTGGGAAAGGACTTGCTCACGGCCGGTACCCGGTATACCGACGGCGACATGGACGCTGAAGCCGTCGAGCAGGGCGCGCAAACGGGCGGCGAACCGGTCCGGGTCCACGGCGCGGAATTCCCCGCGCGAGATGCCCTCGGCGAGCAGCGCCACCAGGTCCCGGTGCCAGGCCCCCTCGATGGCGGCCTGCCGCCCGCGCGCGTCGGCGTCGGCGTTCTGCGAGCGGTTCCAGACCTCCAGCCAGAGCGTCCAGTGGGGGTCGCGCGGCCCTTCGGGGACGTACAGATCCACATAGTGGTCGAGCCGCTCGGCGGCGGGCGCCTGCTGGGAGAGCAGGGCACTGCGTTCGGCGCCGAGGCGCCCCTCGCTCCACTCCAGGGTCTGCAGCAGGAGCTCGTCCTTGGTCCGGAAGTAGTACAGAAGGTGCCCGCTGCTCATCCCGACCTCGCGCCCGAGCCCCGCCATGGTCAGCCCGTCGAGCCCGCGCTCGGCGATGGTGGCCATGGCGGCAGCGAGCAGGGACTCACGGGGCGGCGCCGTATTGCGCCGCCGGGCGGGGGGCGGGGTCATGCTGCGGCCGCCGCGTAGAGCATCTCGTTCACCCGTACGTTCTACCGGATCCGCCGCTCAGTCACCTACAGCAGGCTGCTGCTGAGTGATGCAGTGGATGCCGCCCCCGCCCGCGAAGATCGTGCGGGCGTCGACCGGCGTGACCGTACGGCCGGGGTAGAGGCGGCGGAAGATGCCCGCTGCGTTCTCGTCGCGGGGATCGTCGAAGGCGCACAGCACCACGCCGCCGTTGCAGACGTAGTGGTTGATGTACGAGTAGTCGACCCACTGACCGTCCTCGTCCTGCACCACGGTCGGGGCCGGGACCTCGATGACCTCCAGGGTGCGGCCCTGCGCGTCGGTCTGGGCCCTCAGCATCTCCACGTTCTCCCTGCAGAGCTCGTGGTCCGGGTGGGACGGATCCGGCTGGGTGTGGACGACGACCACACCGGGTCCGGCGAAGGCGGCGACGATATCGACATGGCCGAGGGTGCCGAAGCCGTGCGGCGGGTAGTCGCCCGTCAGGCCGCGCCGCAACCAGATCGCCTTCGTGGTGCCGAGTTTGGCGTGGATCTCGGCCTCGACCAGCTCCTTGGTCCAGTCCGGGTTGCGCTCGGGGCCGAGCTGCACGGTCTCGGTGAGCAGGACGGTGCCTTCGCCGTCGACGTGGATGCCGCCGCCCTCGTTGACGAGGGGGGAGCTGTGCACACAGACCCCGGCGAGGTCCGCGACATGGCGGGCGATCTTCGCGTCGTGTTCCCAGGTGGCCCAGTCCTGTGCGCCCCAGCCGTTGAACACCCAGTCCACGGCGGCCAGTTGAGTGCCGTCGGTGACGAAGGTCGGGCCGATGTCGCGCATCCAGGCGTCGTCCAGCTCGCGCTCGACCAGCTCGATGTCCGGGCCGAGGAGGCCGCGGGCGTCCTCCGCCTGTCCGGGCCCGACGACCATGGTGACCGGCTCGAAGCGGCGTACGGCCCGGGCCACCGCCGCCCATGCCTGGCGGGACTCGGCGAGGTCGTCGCCGGAGAAGGTGACGTTGGGGCCCGGCCAGGCCATCCAGGTGCGCTCGTGCGGGGCCCACTCGGGCGGCATACGGAACGTCATGTCGTCGGACTCCTAAAGGCTGTGCTTTTACAGGAAGTAGAGGCGGTTGAGAGAGATCGAGTCGGCGGGCTCGGAGCGCACCGGGGCACCGTCCAGCGTGACCAGGCCGCTGCGCCCGTCCACTGCCACATCGCCGATACGGGAGTTGAGGCGGAGGTCCACCGGCCCGATCCCGCGAGTGCCGCGTACGGCCACCCTGCGGCGTCGCGTCGGCATCAGGTCGGAGCCCAGCTCGGTCGCCGCCTTCGCCACGAAGGCCACCGAGATGTCCGCGGGGGTCGCGCCGTGCCCCCCGAACAGCGGCCCCAGGACCAGCGGTTCACAGGTGTCGGTCGCGGCGTTGGGGTCGCCCGTCACTCCCCACGCCGGGAAGCCCGACTTCAGTACGAGCTGCGGCTTGGCCCCGAAGAACTGCGGCTTCCACAGCACGATGTCGGCGAGCTTGCCCACCTCGATCGAGCCGATCTCGTGCGCGAGACCGTGCGCGATGGCCGGGTTGATCGTCAGCTTCGCCATGTAGCGCAGCACCCGGGCGTTGTCGTCGTGCGGGCCGTCGCCCTCCATCGGGCCCAGCTCGGCCTTCATCTTCCCGGCCATCGCGAAGGTGCGGCGTACGGTCTCGCCCGCGCGCCCCATCCCCTGTGCGTCCGACGAGGTGATGCCGATCGCGCCGAGGTCGTGCAGCACGTCCTCCGCGCCCATCGTCCCGGCCCTGATCCGGTCCCGAGCCATGGCGGCGTCACCGGGCAGGTCGGTCTTGAGGTCGTGTACGGAGACGATCATCCCGTAGTGCTCGGCCACCGCGTCCCTGCCGAACGGCAGGGTCGGGTTGGTGGAGGAGCCGATGACGTTCGGGACGCCCGCCATCTTGAGCACGTTCGGTACGTGTCCGCCGCCGCAGCCCTCGATGTGGAAGGCGTGGATCGTCCGGCCGTCCAGGACGCGCAGGGTGTCCTCGACGGACAGGCATTCGTTCAGCCCGTCGCTGTGCAGGGCGACCTGTACGTCGTGCTCCTCGGCGACCCGCAGGGCGGTGTCGAGTGCGCGGGTGTGCGCGCCCATGTCCTCGTGCACCTTGAAGCCGGACGCCCCGCCCTCGGCGAGCGCCTCCACCAGGGGCGCGTCGTCGGAGGAGGAACCACGCGCCAGGAAGCCGATGTTGACCGGCCAGGCGTCGAAGGCGTTGAAGGCATGGCGCAGCGCCCACGGCGAGTTGACGCCGACGCCCCACACCGGGCCGAACTCCTGGCCGATGACGGTGGTGACGCCGGAGGCGAGCGAGGCCTCCATGATGCGCGGCGAGAGCAGATGGACATGGGTGTCGACGGCGCCGGCCGTCGCGATCATGCCTTCGCCGGACACGATCGAGGTGCCCGTACCGACGACGACGTCGACGCCGTCGAGCGTGTCCGGGTTCCCGGCCCGTCCGATCGAGCAGATCCGGCCTTCGCGGATGCCGATGGAGACCTTCCGGATGCCCTGGACCGCGTCGATGACCAGCACATTGCTGATGACGACGTCACAGGTGTCGCGTACGGCCGCGGCCTTGAGGTGCAGTCCGTCGCGCGCGGTCTTGCCGAATCCGGCCAGGAACTCGTCGCCGTGCTGCTGTGCGTCCGACTCGACGCGTACCACCAGGCCGGAGTCGCCGAGGACGACCCGGTCCCCGGCGCGCGGTCCGTGGACCGATGCGTATTCGTACGGGTCCATCAGGCGTCCTCCGCCCCGAGATAGCCGCAGGCCGCCGCACGTCGCAGAGCCTCTTCCTTCGCGCCGGGCGCGTCCAGCGGGCCGTCGACCAGGCCCGCGAAACCGATCGCGATGCGAGCACCGCCGATCGGCAGCAGGCCGACCTCGGCCTCGCCGCCCGGGTCGAATCGGACCGACGATCCGGCGGGAACGCACAGCCGCATCCCGTACGCCGCGGCCCGGTCGAAGTCGAGCCGCGGGTTGGCCTCGAAGAAGTGGAAGTGCGAGGTGACGCTGACCGGGACGGTCGCGGTGTTGCGCACGGTCAGCCGCAGCGCGGGCTCGGGCTCGGCGTGCGCCGGTGCGGGCAGTACGGCGCCGGGCGCGCCGTCCCCCAGCCGGAGTCCGGCGCCGTGGCCGATGGGCTCGGACACGACGGCCAGCCGGGATCCGTCGTCGAAGACGGCCTCCACATGGACCTCGGTGACCACGTCCGCCACGCCGGGCAGGACGTCGTCCGGTCCCAGCACACTGCGCGCGGCCTCGATGGCCTCCGCGAGCCGCCGCCCGTCGCGCGCCGCTTCGCACACGGTGTCCGCTATCAGCGCCGTCGCTTCGGGCACGTTGAGCTTCAGCCCACGCGCCCGGCGCGCCCGCGCCAGTTCGGCAGCTCCGAAGAGCAGCAGCCGGTCACGCTCGGTCGGGGTCAGTCGCACGTCACCATACCTCCAGATTAGAACACCACTCTAACCATGGCTTCCCATGACTGGAAAGTATTGACGGTCACCCCTTCTTACGTCACATTGAACGGCACTCAAACAGTCGAGCGTCAGGGGCGGCCTCATGCCGATAGAACAACGCGGAGTCGACACCATCCCGGACGACGAGCGCACCAGTGGGCCGCGCGACCTCGTGTCGATCCTTCTCGGCTCCAATCTCTGCCTGGGCGTCATCGTCTTCGGCTGGCTGCCGCCGTCCTTCGGACTGGGGCTGTGGCCCTCAGCGACCTCGATCGTCATCGGGACGCTGGCCGGCGTCCTGGTCACGGCCCCGCTCGCGCTGATCTCCCTGCGCACGGCGACCAACCTCTCCACGTCCAGCGGCGCCCAGTTCGGCGTACGCGGCCGGCTCGTCGGCTCGGTCGTCGGCCTGCTGCTCTCCCTCGGGTACACCGCGCTCACGCTGTGGATCGGCGGCGACGTGATGGCCGGCACGCTGTCCCGGCTGTTCGGGCTGCCCGACGGCGGAGCCTCCCGGGCCTTGATGTACACCGTGCTCGCGGGCGCCACGGTCGTCGGCGCGGTCTACGGCTACCGGCTGCTGCTGGGGCTCAGCAAGGTGCTGTCCATCGGCATGGTCGTCCTCCTGCTGCTCGGCGTCGTCGCCTACTCCGGCGACTTCACCACGGCCGCGCCCCCGGACACCCCCTACCTGCTCGGCTCCTTCTGGCACACCTGGCTGCTCGCGGCCGTCGCCGCCGGACTGAGCGGCCCGGTCGCCTTCATCACGCTGCTCGGTGACTACACGCGCTACATCTCGCCGCGCCGCCACAGCTCCCGCAAGGTGTTCTGGGCCACCTGTCTCGGCCTTCTCCTCGGCCTGCTGGTGCCGCAGCTGTTCGGTACGTACACCGCGCTCGCCGCCCGCGCCGGCCTGGAGTACGCGGAACCGCTCGTCGACGCCGCGCCCTTCTGGTATCTGGTGCCGCTGCTTCTGGCGGCCTCGGCCGGGTCCGTCGGCAACTCCGGCCTGATGCTGTACTCGATGGGTCTCGACCTGGACGCGATCCTGCCGAAGGCCACCCGCACCAAGGCCACCGTGGTCGCCGCCGCCGTCGCGACCGTGTTCGTGTTCGCCGGCTCCTTCGCCTGGTCCGTGCAGTCCGCCATGACGTCCTTCGTGCTGCTGCTGACGGCCATCGGCACCCCCTGGGCAGTGATCTCGCTGATCGGGTACGTACGCTGCGGCGGCCAGTACGACCCGGACGCCCTGCAGGTCTTCAACCGACGCGCCAAGGGCGGCATCTACTGGTACCGGGCGGGCTGGAACATCAGCGCCACGGTGTCCTGGGCCGTGGGCGCGGCGGTCGGCCTCGCGGCGGTCTCCACCACGGTCTACGAAGGCCCGCTGCTCGCCCTCACGGGCGGGGTGGACTGCAGCTTCATCCTCTCGGGCCTGGCGGGCGGGGTGACGTACACCGCCCTGACGTGGCGCGGCGACAAGTCCACTGCCGGCTCCGCCCCGGGCGCCGAGCCCGAAGGCACCGGCACCGACACCGCGGACGGCTCCGACGGCGGTCCCGTGGCGGTCACGTCCATGGTGTAGCGAAACGCACCGGGCCCGGCGAGCGTGGAACCGCAGGAGAGGTCGGCTCCCGTGGCATTGAGGACTTCTGACGTACCGATCGCCCCCCGAGGCGAAAGGCCCGGGGCGGGGAACCGGGCCGATTGTGTGCGCGCACCTCAACACGTTGGATTTTCGGAACCAAGAACAGACGTGGCCGCGGCCGCTGGGCACACGACGACGAAGGCCGCGCCCGGCAGGGAGCCGGGCGCGGCCTTCGCGCGTACAACAGGGGGCTGACTAGCCGAGCGGGTGCATCCAGTCGTGGGTGTCCTCGGCGATGCCGCGCTGGATGTCCAGCAGGCGCTCGCGCAGCTTCAGCGTGACCTCGCCGGTCGTGCCCTGGCTCTGGGTCCACTCGCCGCCCGCGGACTTGACGGTGCCGACGGGGGTGATGACGGCAGCGGTGCCGCAGGCGAAGACCTCGGTGAGGGTGCCGTTCGCGGTGTCGTCCCGCCACTGGTCGATGGAGACGCGGCCCTCCTCGGACTCGTAGCCCAGGTCGCGGGCGACCTTGAGCAGCGAGTCACGGGTGATGCCGGCGAGCAGGGAGCCGGTCAGCGCCGGAGTGATGATCTTGTTCCCGTACACGAAGTACAGGTTCATCCCGCCGAGCTCCTCGACCCACTTGTGCTCGACCGCGTCGAGGTAGGCGACCTGGTCGCAGCCCTTCGCCGAAGCCTCGGCCTGGGCGAGGAGGGACGCCGCGTAGTTGCCGCCGGTC
Source organism: Streptomyces sp. NPDC048473 (assembly GCF_043200155.1). Lineage (NCBI taxonomy): Bacteria > Bacillati > Actinomycetota > Actinomycetes > Kitasatosporales > Streptomycetaceae > Streptomyces > Streptomyces sp. NPDC048473. Next base: position 17,446 of record NZ_JBICXE010000011.1, on the reverse strand, counting down.
TTGGCGTCACCCATGCCACCCGGGACGGCGCGCACCCGGTCCTCGGAGAGCCAGATGGAGACCGGCTTCACGCCACCGGGGAAGTACGCGCCGGCGGGCGAGGCGATCACGAGGAACAGGTACTCGTTGGCGGGCTTCACGCCGAGCCCGACCTCGGCCGCGATCATGAACGGGCGCAGGTAGAGCGATTCCTCGCCGCCGTGCGCCGGAACCCATGCCTCGTCCTGCTGGACGAGCGCGTCACAGGCCGCGATGAACGTCTCGACGGGCAGCTCCGGCATGGCGAGCCGGCGCGCGGAGGCCTGGAAGCGCTCGGCGTTGGCCTCGGGGCGGAACGTGGCGACCGAGCCGTCGGGCTGGCGGTAGGCCTTGAGGCCCTCGAAGATCTCCTGCCCGTAGTGCAGGGTCATGTTGGCGGGGTCGATCGACAGCGGGGCGTACGGGACGAGCTGGGCATCGTGCCAGCCGCGGCCTTCGGTCCACCTGATCGTCACCATGTGATCGGTGAAGTGGCGGCCGAATCCGGGCTTGACCAGGATCGCCTCGCGCTCCGCGTCGGACAGCGGGTTCGAGGAGGGCTTGAGCTCGATCGTGGGCGTCGTCATGAGTGCGTGTCCTTCACCGGTTGTATGTGTTGGACCGCGCTCACGCCGCTCCTGTCAGACAGGTGCTAGGACGTCCGAGCTTCAGCACAAGCCACGGCCCCGTTCGATTATCGCTCCCGGGTGGCCGTGCACGAAATGACGTGAAAGCGGTCCAGTGGTCGATGGTGGCACCCGGGACTGCACAGGAGAAGCCGCCGGGTGCGGTTGCGACCCGGCGGCTTCGAAAACGGAGTCGTCGGGTCAGCTCGCTACGCGTACCGCGAGCGCGTCGCCGATCTCGTCGGTGGTACGAGACGTCGCCCCGTCGCGCTCCGCGAGGTCGGCGGAGACGGCGTCCTCGATGCGCACGGCCTGGGCCTCGTAGCCGAGGTGACGCAGCAGAAGGGCGACGGAGAGAATCGCGGCGGTCGGGTCGGCCTTGCCCTGGCCCGCAATGTCGGGGGCAGAGCCGTGGACCGGCTCGAACATCGAGGGGAACTCGCCGCTCGGATTGATGTTGCCCGAGGCCGCGACGCCGATGCCGCCGGAGACGGCCGCGGCAAGGTCGGTGATGATGTCGCCGAAGAGGTTGTCGGTGACGATCACGTCGAAGCGCTCGGGCTGCGTGACGAGGAAGATCGTCGCCGCGTCCACGTGCAGGTAGTCGGTGGTGACGTCCGGGAACTCGGCCGCGACCTTGTTGAAGATGTTGGTCCACAGGTGCCCGGCATAGGCCAGCACGTTGTTCTTGTGGACCAGCGTCAGCTTCTTGCGCGGGCGGGCCTGGGCGCGGGCGAAGGCGTCACGGACCACACGCTCGACGCCGAAGGCGGTGTTGACCGAGACCTCGGTGGCGACCTCGTGCGGGGTGCCGGTGCGGATCGAGCCGCCATTGCCGGTGTACGGGCCCTCGGTGCCCTCGCGGACCACGACGAAGTCGATCTCCGGCTGCCCCTTGAGCGGGGTCGCGACACCCGGGAGGAGCTTCGACGGCCGCAGGTTCACATGGTGGTCGAAGAGGAAACGGAGCTTCAGCAGGAAGCCGCGTTCCAGGACGCCGGACGGAACCGAGGGGTCACCGATCGCGCCGAGCAGAATCGCGTCGTGCTGCTTGAGCGCCTCGACATCCGCGTCGGTGAGGGTCTCACCGGTCGCGTGGTAGCGCTTGGCGCCGAAGTCGAATTCCTTGGTCTCCAGCTTCACATCCTGCGGGAGAACAGCATTGAGGACCTTGAGGCCCTGAGCCACGACCTCCTGGCCGATACCGTCACCAGGGATCACTGCGAGATTGATGCTGCGAGACATGACCGCAGCCTACTGTGCGTCCCACCCCATGACACGTAACGTCCACCATACGGACACATGGGGAGCTGTACGTGTACCGTTCACCCGTTCGACGGAACGGCGTCAGGCAGCGGGTGGATGTTCTCGTCCATGGACATCCCCCGTTTCGGAATTCCCGAGAAGCTCGCCGGCCGTATGAGCATGGCCGAGCAGCACGATTACCTGCGCACCCGGCTGACCCGGCGTGGCGTGCTCCGTACGAGCGTGGCGACCGCGGCCGTCGCCGGTGCCGGTCTCGGCACCTCTCTCGCCTCCTCGCCCGCCTACGCCGCGCCGACCGTTCTCACCTCGCGCCACACGTCCACCCAGGTGGACGGTTCGCTGGTTGCGCCGTTCGGCCGGCACCTGGCGTACGGGGCGGACCCGAGGACGCAGATGGCGGTCTCCTGGCAGGTCCCGTTCGCCGTGAAGCGGCCGTACATCCGGATCGGCCACAAGCCGTGGGCGCTGAGCCGCAGGATCGACGCCGAGGTACGCCACCTCACCACCCCCGAGCTGAACGGGGGCAAGATCGCGGCCGCCGAGCAGTTCTACGTACACGCGAGCCTGGAGCGGCTGCAGCCCGGCACGACGTACTACTACGGCGTCGGCCACGACGGCTTCGACCCCGCCGACACCCGCAACCTGGGCACGCTCGGCACCTTCACCACCGCCCCCTCGCGCGCCGAGACCTTCACCTTCACCGCCTTCGGCGACCAGGGCGTCAGTTACCACGCGCTGGGCAACGACCAGTTGATCCTGGGCCAGAACCCGGCGTTCCACCTGCACGCGGGCGACATCTGCTACGCCGACCCCTCCGGCTCCGGGCAGAGCACCGACACCTACGACGCCCGCACCTGGGACCAGTTCCTGGCGCAGACGGAGACCGTGTCGAAGACCGTGCCGTGGATGGTGACCACCGGCAACCACGACATGGAGGCCTGGTACTCGCCGGACGGCTACGGCGGCCAGAACGCCCGCTGGACGCTGCCCGACAACGGTCCGGACCCGGTGAACCAGCCCGGTGCGTACTCGTTCGTGCACGGCAATGTGGGGGTCGTCGCCCTCGACGCCAATGACGTCTCGTACGAGATCCCGGCCAACTTCGGGATCAGCGACGGCAGGCAGACGCGCTGGCTGGACCGGCGCCTCGGTGAGCTGCGGGCCCGTCACGACATCGACTTCCTGGTGGTCTTCTTCCACCACTGCGCCTTCTCGACGACCAACGCGCACGCCTCGGACGGCGGGGTGCGCGACGCGTGGGTGCCGCTCTTCGAGAAGCACCAGGTGGACCTGGTCATCAACGGCCACAACCACGTCTACGAGCGCACGGACGCGATCCTGAAGAACGCGGTCCAGCGCAAGGTGCCGATCGGCGAGCGCACCGACCCGACGCGGGACGGCATCGTGTACGTCACGGCAGGCGGCGCGGGCAAGGCGCTGTACGACTTCCCGGCGCCGGACACCTACGAGGGACACGTACAGGACCAGGACAGCGTGGACACGTACCACGTGGTCAAGGGCGGCGGGAAGACGACCGAGACCGTGGAGTGGTCGCGGGTGCGCTACACCGGCTTCTCGTTCCTGGCGGTGGAGGTACAGCCCGGGCGGCACGCCCGGATGAAGGTCACCGCACTCGCCGAGTCGGGCGAGCGCATCGACCACTTCGAGATCAGCCGCGGCTGAGCGACGCTTGCCGGGCCGGTCCTGCCGACCGGCCCCGGCGACCGGCCTCAGTGGCCGTTCTCGGACGCCGTTCTCAGTGGCCGTTCTCAGTGGCCGTTCTCAGTGGCCCGTGGAGCCGCCGTTGTCCCTGCGGTCGAGGGCCCGCTGCAGAGCGGCGGCGGCATTCTGGCGCTCCGACTCGGTCGGGCGGTGGGTGTGACGGACACGGCGGACAGTCGTCTCGGTCATGGTGGATCGACTCCTTGAGATCGCGAGGATTTCGAGATCGAAAAATCGTGAACGTGATTTCGAGATCGGGATTTCGAGGCGCCGGAAGGGGCGGGGAGCAGGCGCCGCAGGGGTTGCCTGCACAGGAGCGCGCACTCACGACCGCCAGTCGCTGGATCTAGCGAGACGTTCGGCTCCTACAAAGTTAGGACAGCTCGGCCGGTCTGTCTCCACAATTACTCGGACTTCCTACTATCTGAGACGGAGGTTTACGGCCGCCCGCCCTCAGTTCCCGGATCAGGGCCCGGACAGCGAGGGATTTTGCCTGCTCAGGGGTGGTGACATAGCCGACCGAACGCGTCGGCCGCTCCGGCCCGAGAGCCGTGATCCGGACCGTGTCCGGTGCTCCTTCGAGTGACAGCTCCGGCATGATCGCCATGCCGAGACCACGGGACACCATCGAGAGCACCGCTCCGTCGTCCTCGGCCCCGGCCTCGACCGTCGCCCGCGGGATCCAGTCCTGCGCGGCCCACCAGTCGCGGGTGTACGAGGTGCAGCTCTCCGCCCAGTCCACCAGCGGGAGCGTCCGCGGCGCCGGATGACCGGCGGGGTGCACCAGCGCGTACTCCTCCTCCATCGGCACTCCCCCGACCAGCTCCTTCGGTACGGGGGAACTCGTCCCGATCGTCGCGATCCCCAGATCGGCGCGCCCGTCCAGGACCTCGCCCGCCGTGCCCCGGCCCACCTCGCGCACCATCCGCACCACCGGTTCGATCCCCGGGTGGCGGGCCCTGAGCCGGTCCAGTGCGGGCGGCAGCAGATGCAGCGCGGCACTGCGGAAGGCGGCGATCCGCAGCGGCCCGGCCACGTTGCCGGCCCCGGCGGGCCCGGCCGCCGCGCCACGCGCCTCGGCGCCCATCAGCTCAAGGAGCCGCAGAATGCGACGGGCATGCGCGACGGCGCTCTCGCCCGCCGGAGTGGGCCTGGCACCCTGCCGGCCACGGTCGAAGAGAACCGTCCCGATCTTGCGCTCGCTGGTACGCACGGAGTGGGACACAGCGGACTGCGTCATGGGACGACCCCGGCCGCACGCCGCCTCACAACACGTCGCCCTCGCGCCAGTCGAAGATCAGCTTCCGGGACGGGGAGGGCAGCGGACGTCCGGCCGCTGCCCGGACGAACGTACTGCCCTCCTCGTCCGGCAGCTGCTCCACCCCGCTCAGCCCCACCGCACCGATCCGCCCCTGCCACACCTCCCACCCGCGCCCCGCATAGAGCGCGGCTCCGGCGTCGGAGGCGGACAGTGCCCCGAACGCGTACGCCCCGTCGATGACCCGCTCCAGCGCTCCCATCACCCGGCCGCCGAGCCCCTCGCGGCGCCGGTCGGCGCGGACGGCCACCGCCTCGACATAGCCGGTGCGGTACGAACGGTGCGCGTGGATCACCCGGCGCTGGACGACGCTCCCGTGCGCGAGGAGCCCGCCGCTGTCGTGTATGTACGCGTGGATGCCGCCCAGCGTGTGCTCCCAGTCCTCGTCGCTGAAGTCTCCCTCGAAGGCGGTGTCGAGGAAGGCACGGATCTCGTCGCCGGCGGCCGGGGCCAGCTCGTAGGTGTGCGCGATGTGCAACGACGGCTCAGTCATGTCACCCAGCCTCCCAGGCACCTCCGCCACCAGGTACTCAGTATTCATTTGAGTACCTTCCACGTGTCGAAGTTTGGTGTGCAGAAGGACAGTTGGGCCCATGAACGGCCTCTACGCACTGAAGCCCTGGTACGCGGACCGGCTCTCCGGTGTCCGCGCCTCGCTGGTCCGCCGTGAGGTGTCGCCCGACACCCTCACCGTGGCCGGCGTGGTCTCGGCGGCCGGTGCCGCCGCCGCACTGGCCTGGCTGCCCACCGGTCTCGCCGTCCTGCCGGTCGCCGTGCTGCTCTCGGCCCGGCTCGCCTTCGCCAACCTGGACGGCGCGCTGGCCCGCGACACGGGCCGGACGACCAGGCGCGGCGCGGTACTCAACGAACTCGGCGACCGGGTCGCGGATCTGGTCGTGCTGGCCGGCTTCCTGGCGCTCGCGCCGCTGTGGCTGGTGACGACGGCCGGGCTCGCGGCGACGCTGCCGTCCTGGGTGTCGCTGGCCGGAGCGGCGGCGGGCGCGCCCCGGCGCAACGGCGGCCCGGTCGGCAAGACCGAGCGCTGTCTGCTGGTCGTGGTCGCCGCGGCGAGCGGCTGGGCCGTACCCGTCCTGATCGTGATCGCCGCCGGTTCGCTGCTCACCGCCGCGCTCCGGCTGGCCGGGCTGTGGCGGGAGCTGGCATGAGCGCCGTACTGATCGCCGAGGAGGCGGCGGCACGGGCCGTGCCGCTGGTCGCGGGGGTGCTGGGGGCGGGCGGTGTCGCCGTCGCCGTACTGCCGTCGAAGGTCCGGATGCGGGCCGAGCTGCGCAAGCGGTGGCGGACCTGGGCGCTGGTCGCACCGGTCTTCCTGGGGGCGTACTTCCTGGGCGGCGGCGGGACGTTCGCGCTGGCCGCGGGGCTCGGGGTGATCGCGGTGAGCGAGTTCGCACGGATGGCGGGCCTGAAGCGCGGCGATCACGCGGTGCTGGCGGTGGCGGCGGTCGCACTCCCGGCGCTGGCGTGGCTCGCGCCGCAGGTCCTCGACGTACGGGCGGCGGCGCTGCTGCTGGTCGCGGCCGCGCTTCCCCCGGTGCTGACCGGGGACGACCGGGCGGGGTTCACCCGCACCGCCCGTACCGCCTTCGGGCTGCTGTGGATCCCGGTCGCGCTGACCGGTCTGGTGACGCTCGGCAATACGGGTGTCGCGGTGGGGCTCGCGGTGGCACTCGGCGATGTCGGCGCCTGGTGCGGCGGTACGGCACTTGGCCGCCGCGGCCCGCTCGCCCGGCCGCTGTCGCCGCTCTCCCCCAACAAGACCTGGGCGGGCGTGCTCGGCGCGGCGGCGGCAACGGCCGTGCTCCTGCTCGTACTCGGCGAGTTCACCCTCCCTCTGTGGGCTGCGGTGCTCGGCGGCTGTGTCCTCGGCGACCTGCTCGAATCGATGGTCAAGCGCGAGTCGGGGGTGAAGGACGCGGGCAGTTGGCTGCCCGGCTTCGGCGGCCTCCTCGACCGGATCGACTCCCTGCTGGTGGCCCTTCTCCTGGCGATGGTGACGACATGACCTCCACACTCCCGCGTATCCGTGACCGGGTCGCGCTGCCCGTGCGCTCCCGGTTCACCGCCGCGCTCCGGCGCGGACTGTGGTGGGGCGTCCTCAGCCTCACCGGTGGGGTGGAGCGGCGCGGCCGGCTGCCGCGTGGCGGCTGTGTCGTCGTCGCCAACCACTCCTCGCACGCGGACACGGCTGCGCTCCTCGCCGCGCTCGACGCCCGGCACACCCCGGCGATCGGCGCGGCGGCCGACTACTGGTTCGCCTCGCCGTGGCGGCGCCGGATCTGCCGCAGGCTCGCGGCCGGGTTCCCGGTGCGGCGCAGCGGCGGTGGCATGGACGACCTGCTGTCCATGGCGGACGAGCTGCGGTCCGGCCGCGCCGTCGTCCTGTTCCCGGAGGGCACCCGGGGCAGGGACGGCGAGCTGGGCTCCTTCCACCGGGGCGCGCTGGTCCTCGCCGAGCAGGCGGGCGTCCCGGTCGTGCCGGTGGGGATCGCGGGCACGGACCGGCTGCTGCCCAAGCACGGCCGGCTGCGCTCGGCGCTGGTGCGCGTGTCGATCGGTGACCCGCTGCCGTCGGCGGTCACGCCCCAGGAGGCCCGCGACGCGGTGGTGGCGCTGCACGCGCGTACGGTCGCCGAGCCGCTGAGGGACTCCGCGACGCGGCGCCGGGTGGCGTCGGTCGTCACCTCGCACTGGGGCGTGCCGCTGGCGTTCGTCTGGGCGCTGGCGGAGGCGCTGAGCTGGCCGTTGATGCCGGAGCTGCTGCTGGGCACGGTCTGTGTGGCGGTGCCGCGGGCGGCGCTGAAGATGTCGCTGGGCGCCCTGGCCGGCAGTCTGGCCGGCGGTCTGCTCGCCCTCCAACTGGCCTCGGCAGGAGTGCAGTTGCCCGCACCGCTGACCACGGACCGGATGCGCGCCGAGGTCCGCAGCGAACTGGTCCTTCAGGGCGCGTCCGCGGTGCGTCACCAGCCGTGGAACGGCATCCCCTTCAAGGTGTACGGCGCCGAGGCGGGCCGCGCCGGGGTCCCCACGCTCGACTGGCTCACCGCATCGGCGACGGCGCGCGGCTCCCGGACGCTCACGGTGGGGCTCGGCTTCGCCGCCTTCGGACTGCTGATGCGCCGTCACCGCCGTCACTACGGCCGCTGTCTGGTCCTGCTGGGCGGCGGCTTCACGGTCGGGCTCTCGCTGATCGTGCACGGCTGGAGCTGAACGGGGACACAGCAGGAGATCCGGGACGGCTTCCCCCTCCTCCCTTTTACTGACCCGATGTATTTGCCGTCAGAGACCTTGACGCCCTCTCAGTCCACCTCCATTCTCCCAGTCATCGGACCAATGGTCAGGTCTGTGAACGATGAGCCTGCGGACTGGGAGAAATCGTGTCACTGCACAAGCCATGGAAAACCCGCATCGGAACGCTGTCGGTGGTCCTGTGCGGCGCGCTCGCGTCGACGCTGCTGACGGCGGCCGGCGCGCGCGCCGAGGAGAGCGCCTGGACGGTACGGGACAAGCCCGACGGGCCCCGCGCGGAGCTGCGGCTCGACCGGGTGACCGGATCACTGAGCCTGACGGTGTCCCGCGAAGGCGGTACGGTCATCGCCCCGTCACCCGTGGGGATCGTGACAGAGCAGGCCGACCTCACCTCGGGGCTGGGGTTCCTCGGCCGCAGCGACCGTTCGGTCGACGAGCACTACCGCACGAGCGCGGGCAAGACCCGGAGCCGCACCGTCCACATGCGTGAATCGCGCTTCCGGTTCCGTACCGCCGCGGGCGCCCGGCTCGATCTGCTCGTCCGGGCCTCCGCCGACGGTGTCGCCTACCGCTACATCCTGCCCGGTGACACGGGCAACGTCCTGCGCGAGGCTTCCGCGTTCACCCTGCCCGAGGGTGCGTCCGCCTGGCTCGGCAACTACCGCAAGGACAACGAGAACCTCTTCAACGCGTACTTGGCCGCGGGCGCCCCGGCCGGTGAGTACATGATGCAGGGGCTGTTCCGTACCGGAGGCGGCTACGCCCTGATCGCCGAGTCCGACCTCACCGGCAGCTACTCCGGGGCCCGTCTGGTCCATGACGCGGGCTCCCCCACCTACCGCGTCAAGCTCTGGGACGAGCAGATCCAGGTGAAGGGCGCGCTCACCACGCCGTGGCGCGCCGTGGTCACCGGCGATCTGGCAACCGTCACCGAGTCCACCTTCACGGACGATCTCGCCCCGGCCTCCAAGGTCCGCGACACCTCCTGGATCAAGCCGGGCCGGGCCCTGTGGACCTGGCTGGCGGGCGGGCGTCCGGCAGGCCAGAGCCTGGAGATGCAGAAGGGGTACGTGGACTACGCGGCCGCCCGCCACTGGCCGTACACCGTCGTCGACGCGGGCTGGTACTTCGACCCGGACCAGTGGGACGTCACCGACCCCGGCTGGCAGTCCCACAGCTGGATTCCGGAACTGGTGCGCTACGGCAGGGAGCGCGGCGTCGGAATCCAGGTCTGGATCCATCACCGCGACCTGGACACCGCCGAGGAGCGCGCCCAGTGGCTGCCCACGCTGGAGAAGTGGGGCGTCAAGGGGGTGAAGATCGACTTCATGGACTCGGAGGCGCAGGAGACGTTCCAGTGGTACGACAAGATCCTCCCCGAGACGGCGGCCCACCACCTCCTGGTCAACTTCCACGGCTCCACGATCCCCAAGGGCATCCAGCGCACCTGGCCGCACGTGATGTCGCTGGAGGGCGTCAACGGCGAGGAGAAGAAGACGAACACCGCCCAGCATCTGACCACGCTCCCGTTCACCCGGAACGTGATCGGCTCCATGGACTTCACCCCCGGCGCCTTCCAACGCCCGAACCGGCCCAACGCCGCGTCCGACGCGGGTGAGCTGGGCCTGTCGGTGCTGTACGAGTCCGGGGTCCAGAACCTGGCCGGCACCCCCGAGTCCTACGAAGCCCGCCCGGTGGCCCGGCACTTCCTGGAGCAGCTGCCGGACGCCTGGGACGACACCCGGCTGCTGGCCGGTGAGCCCGGGAGCAGCGCGGTCCTGGCCCGCCGCAACGGCAGCCGCTGGTTCATCGGCGGTACGTACGCGGGCACGGCGCACACCGCCGAGGTGCCGCTGCGGATCGGGGCCGGACGGTGGCTGGTCGAGACGGTGACGGACGGGCCGACGGGGCTGGTGCGCACGGCCCGCACCGTGCAGGGCGGCGACTCCCTGTCGGTGGATGTGGTTTCCGACGGCGGCTTCGCCGCGGTGGCCTGCCGCTGGTCCCCGGGCCGCACGTCCTGCGACCGCTGAAGCCTGCCGCGCGGACCGGACCGTCTTACGAACGGCCTCACGCGGCGGAGTTCCTCCGCACCCATCCGTTCGACGAGCTGTGGCGCGCGGCCGCCGGGGGCGTCGGCGCGCACTGGGGCCGGCCGGAGCCCGAGGTCTGCGATGTCTTCACCCACCACTACCGGCAGGTGCTGGACTTCTACGGGCCGGCCACAGGAGCGGGCGACGCGGTGGTGAGGCGGTTCCTGTGCTGAGAGGCGGCCCCGGAATGGAATCCGCCTCCCGGCCGGCAGGGGAACCGGGCGGGAGGCGGAAATCATGGCGGGGCGCCGGGGATGCGGCGCCCCGGGGGGCGTCAGCCCTGGTGGGGGTAGGTGTAGTCGGTCGGCGGAACCAGCGTCTCCTTGATGGCCCGGGTCAGGGTCCAGCGCTGCAGGTTCTGCGGGGCGCCCGCCTTGTCGTTCGTACCCGAGGCACGGCCGCCACCGAAGGGCTGCTGGCCGACGACGGCACCGGTCGACTTGTCGTTGATGTAGAAGTTGCCCGCGGCGTACCGCAGCTTCTCCATCGTGTGCGCGGCCGCCGCGCGGTCGTGGGAGATGACCGCACCGGTCAGCGCGTAGTCGGAGGCCGACTCCATCTGCTCCAGCATGGCGTCGTACTTGTCGTCCTCGTAGACGTGCACGGCGAGGATCGGGCCGAAGTACTCGGTCGTGAAGACCTCGTTGGCCGGGTCGCTGCACTCGATGACCGTCGGGCGGACGAAGTAGCCCACCGAGTCGTCGTACGTACCGCCCGCGACGATCGTGCAGGTCGGGTCGGACTTGGCGCGGTCGATCGCGGCCTTGTTCTTGGCGAACGAGCGCTCGTCGATGACGGCGCCGATGAAGTTCGACAGGTCGGTGACGTCACCCATGGTGATGGAGTCGACCTCGGCCGCGAACTTCTCCTTGAAACCGGAGTTCCAGATGGAGGCCGGGACGTACGCACGGGAGGACGCCGAGCACTTCTGGCCCTGGTACTCGAAGGAGCCGCGGGTCAGCGCGGTCTTCAGGACGGCGTGGTCGGCCGACGGGTGGGCGACGACGAAGTCCTTGCCGCCGGTCTCGCCGACGAGCCGCGGGTAGGTGCGGTAGTTGGCGATGTTGTTGCCGACCGTCTTCCACAGGTGCTGGAAGGTGGGGGTCGAACCGGTGAAGTGGATACCGGCCAGGTCGCGGTGGTTCAGGGCCACCTCGGAGACGGCGATGCCGTCACCGGTCACCAGGTTGATGACGCCCTTGGGCAGACCCGCCTCTTCCAGGAGCTGCATCAGCAGCACGGCGGCGTGGGTCTGCGTCGGGGACGGCTTCCACACCACGACGTTGCCCATGAGGGCGGGGGCGGTGGGCAGGTTGCCCGCGATGGCCGTGAAGTTGAACGGCGTGATCGCGTAGACGAAGCCCTCCAGCGGGCGGTGGTCCATGCGGTTCCACACGCCCGGCGAGTTGGCCGGGGGCTGCTCGGCCAGGATCTGGCGCGCGTAGTGCACGTTGAAGCGCCAGAAGTCGACGAGCTCACAGGGGGTGTCGATCTCGGCCTGCTGGGCGGTCTTCGACTGGCCGAGCATCGTGGACGCGGCCAGCGTCTCGCGCCAGGGGCCGGAGAGCAGCTCGGCGGCGCGCAGGATGATCGCGGCGCGGTCGTCGAAGGACATCGCGCGCCAGGCCGGGGCGGCGGCCAGCGCGGCGTCGATCGCGTCCTGGGCGTCCTGCTGCGTGGCGCCGGCGAACGTACCGATGACGGCCTTGTGGTTGTGCGGCTGTACGACGTCGAAGCGCTCGCCGCCGCCCATCCGCTTCTCGCCACCGATGGTCATCGGAAGGTCGATCGGGTTCTGGCTGAGCTCCTTGAGCTTCGCCTCCAGGCGGGCGCGCTCGGGGGAACCCGGGGCGTAGGAGTGGACCGGCTCGTTGACCGGCGCGGGGACCTGAGTAACAGCGTCCATGAGTGCCTTGTCTCCTTGTGTCAGGGGGTGGGGGTCAGCCGGGCAGGTCAGCCCTTGGTGAGGATGGAGCGGCCGAAGAACAGCAGGTTCGCCGGCTTCTCCGCGAGACGGCGCATGAAGTAGCCGTACCAGTCGGTGCCGTACGCGGTGTACACGCGCATCCGGTGGCCCTCGGCCGCGAGCCGGATGTGCTCGTCGCTGCGGATGCCGTACAGCATCTGGAACTCGTACTCGTCCAGCTTGCGCCCGGCCTTCCGGGCCAGCTCCTGGGCGATGGCGATCAGACGCGGGTCGTGCGACCCGATCATCGGGTAGCCCTCGCCCTCCATCAGGGTCTTCAGGATGCGGACGTACGCCTTGTCGATCTCGGCCTTGTCCTGGTACGCGACGGAGGCGGGCTCCTTGTAGGCGCCCTTCACGATGCGGACGCGGCTGCCGGCGTCGGCCAGGCGGCGGGCGTCCCCCTCGGTGCGGAACAGGTACGCCTGGATCACACAGCCGGTCTGCGGGAAGTCCTTCCGCAGCTCCTCGTGGATGGCGAACATCGAGTCGAGGGTGGTGTGGTCCTCGGCGTCCAGCGTGACCGTGGTGCCGATCGCGGCGGCGGCCTCGACGACCGGGCGGACGTTGGCGAGCGCCAGCTCATGGCCCCCGTCCAGCGCCTGGCCGAACATGGAGAGCTTGATGGACATCTCGGCCTTGGTGCCCAGGCCCAGGTCCTTGAGGCGCTCGGTCAGCTCAAGGTAGGCGTCGCGGGCGGCGGCGGCCTGCTCGGGGGTGGTGATGTCCTCGCCCACCACGTCGAGGGTGACTTCGAGGCCCTTGTCGGCGGCGTCCTCGATGATCGGGACGACCTGCTCGACGGTCTCACCGGCGATGAACCGGTCGACGACCTGCTTGGTGCCAGGTGCGGCCGAGATGAAACGGCGCATCTTGTCGCTGCGGGACGCGGCGAGAATCACGGGACCCAGCACGGGGCACCTCCACGGAAAGTACGAACGAAGGCCGTACCGGCAGATAAGGAACAGAGCGGTACAGCACGGAGAACCACCGTGAAATCTAAGGATCCCTCCGATGGTGTGCCATCGACAGCTGTCACGCATCCATTCCCGGGATCTCAGACATATGTCTGAAGGGGTGCGAGAATGGCCGTGTGAAGGGCGATTACCAGGAGCTGGTCGACGAGATCTCCGGGCTGCTCGGAGCCCCCGCGACGCTGGAGAACCGGGACTTCGGCCTGGTCGCCTTCGGCGCCCACGACAGCGACGACGACACGGCGATGGACCCGGTCCGCACCCGTTCGATCCTGACCAGGCGCTCCACGCCCGCGGTCCGCGCCTGGTTCGAGGGCTTCGGCATCACCCGCGCCACCGGCCCGGTCCGCATTCCGGCCGCCCCGGAGGCCGGGGTGTTCCGGGGCCGCATCTGTCTGCCGGTACGCCATCGGGGTGTCGCGCTCGGTTACGTATGGCTGCTCGACGCGGACCCCGGGCCGACCGACGAGCAGCTGAAGGCGGCGATGGAGGTGGCGGCCCGGATCGGGGGGCTGCTCTACGACGAGGCGCGGGCGGGCACGGATCTGTCCCGGGAGTTCGGTGCGGTCCTCACCGCCGGGCGGGGCTGGCAGCGCGACATGGCGGTGGCCGCGCTGCACGAGGCACTGGGCCGGGACGCGGAGGGCCTGCACACGGTGGTGTGCGTGACCCCGTGGACCGACGATCCGCCGTCGGTCCGTACGGTGTCGTCGGCATCGGCACTGACCTCGGTCCCGGCCCCGGGGGCCACCGGGCCCCCCTCGCTGGCCGCTCTGGTCCGGCTGCGCTCCACCGATGTCCTGGACCCGGCGCTCACCGCCGCGGACCGGCTGCGTTCCACCGCGCCCCGGGACGCCACCGCCGGGTTCGCTGTGCCCCGCCGCGGCCTGGCGGACCTGGCCGAGGCCTGGCGCGAGGCGTCGGCCGCGGCCCGCGCGGCAGCGGCCGAGTCCCGCTTCGGCCCGGTCGCGAACTGGTCGGCGATCGGCCCGTACCGGCTGTTGACCGCGCTCCCCGCGGGGGCGGCCGCGGACCCCGCGGTCCGTACCCTGCTCACCCCGCTGCACAAGGATCTGGCCCACACCGCCGAGGTGTTCCTCGACTCCGCGGGCCAGGCATCCCGGACGGCCGCCGCACTCGGCATCCACCGCCAGACGCTCTACTACCGGCTCTCCCGGGTCCAGCAGCTCACCGGCCTCGATCTGAACGACGGCGAGGACCGGCTGCTGCTGCACATGGCGCTCAAGGGCGCACGGCTCTGAGCCCCCATCGGCCCGTCCGGCGTTCGAGGACGGAACCGTCGCGCCGGGACGCCGGCTCCAGGCACTCCATGCCTCCTCCTACCGCACCCGCCCATCGAGCACCGTCTTCAGACCCTCCATCAGATCCTGTGCGGACGGCGCCGATTCACTGTCCATCAGCCACTGCACCATCACACCCGCGAGCAGCGCCTGACAGAACAGCCCGGCCACTCGCGCCTTCTCCGGGTCCGCCTCCGGGTCAATGCCGAGCATGTTCTCGGCGAGCCCGTCACGCCCCTCGCGCTGCAGGCCCGCCAGGGTCTTCTGCAGCTCCGGGTCCTGGTCGATCCGGGAGACGACCTCCATCTGGAGCTGCCAGACGGACCGGGTCCGCCCGTAGCTGTCGATCACCCGCTCCCAGGTGTCGCGAAACTGGTCGAGCGGCGACCGGGGCGCACCGTCGTCATCCCCGGCCCTGTCCGGCTGCTCAGTGAGCAAATCGCCCCACTCCTCCGTCACCCTGAGGAAGGCGATGTTGAGCAGGGCCTCCTTGGAGCCGTAGTGGTAGCCGATGGAGGCGAGGTTCGTACCGGAGGCGGCCACGATGTCGCGTGCCGTCGTCCTGGCATATCCCTTCTCCAGCAGGCAGCGCTTGGCGCCTTCGAGCAGATCCTCACGGTGTCCCATGAAAGCAGCGTACCCGGCACGCAGACGTTTGTGTAAGACGCACGTCTAGATGCCGGGTACGCGGGGCTTCGAAGCCGTCAGTCGGTCAGGTTCACCGTACGGGCCGATGCGGCACCGATCTCCGTCGAGATCTCGGCGAGCACCGACGCCGGGACGTCGTCGTCGACGGTGAGCACGACCAGCGCCTCGCCGCCCGCGTCCGTCCGCGAGACCTGCATGCCCGCGATGTTCAGACCGGCCTCGCCGAGGATCTGGCCGACGGTACCGACGACACCGGGGCGGTCCTCGTAACGCAGCACCACCATGTGGTCGGCCAGCGCCAGGTCCACGTCGTACTCGCCGACGGCGACGATCTTCTGAAGGTGCTTGGGTCCGGCCAGCGTGCCGGAGACCGCGACCTCCTCACCGTTCGCGAGCGTGCCGCGGACGGTGACCACGTTGCGGTGGTCCGGCGACTCGGAGCTGGTGGTGAGGCGGACCTCGACACCGCGCTCCTGCGCGAAGAGCGGGGCGTTGACGTAGGACACCGTCTCGTCGACGACGTCCTCGAAGACGCCCTTGAGCGCGGAGAGTTCGAGCACCTTGACGTCGTGCTGGGTGATCTCGCCGTACACCTCGACGTCGAGGCGGGCCGCGACCTCGCCCGCGAGCGCGGTGAAGATACGGCCGAGCTTCTCGGCGAGCGGCAGGCCCGGACGTACGTCCTCGGCGATGACGCCGCCCTGGACGTTGACCGCGTCCGGCACGAGCTCACCGGCGAGGGCGAGGCGCACGGACTTGGCGACCGCGATGCCCGCCTTCTCCTGGGCCTCGTCGGTGGAGGCGCCGAGGTGCGGGGTGCAGACGACCTGGTCGAACTCGAAGAGCGGGGAGTCCGTGCAGGGCTCCTTCGTGTACACGTCGAGACCGGCGCCGGCGACCCGGCCCTCCTTGAGGGCGGAGGCGAGCGCCTCCTCGTCGACGATGCCACCGCGCGCGGCGTTGACGATGCGCACCGAGGGCTTCACCTTGTGCAGCGCCTCGTCGCCGATCAGACCCAGCGTCTCGGGGGTCTTGGGCAGGTGCACGGTGATGAAGTCGGCGACTTCGAGCAGTTCGTCCAGCGTGAGGAGCTTGACGCCCATCTGGGCGGCGCGCGCGGGCTGCACGTAGGGGTCGTACGCGACGATCTTCATGCCGAAGGCCGACATGCGCTGCGCGACCAGGACGCCGATGCGGCCGAGGCCGACGACGCCGAGGGTCTTCTCGCTCAGCTCGACGCCGGTGTACTTGGAGCGCTTCCACTCGCCGTTCTTGAGGGCGGTGTTGGCCTGCGGGATGTTGCGCGCGGTGGCGACCAGCAGACCGCAGGCCAGCTCGGCGGCGGTCACGATGTTGGAGGTCGGTGCGTTGACGACCATCACGCCGGCCTTGGTGGCGGCGGAGACGTCGACATTGTCCAGACCGACGCCCGCGCGGGCGACGACCTTCAGCTTCTTCGCGGCGGCGATGGCTTCGGCGTCGACCTTGGTGGCGGAGCGCACCAGGATGGCGTCGACATCGGTGATCGCGGGGAGGAGCTCGGCGCGGTCCGCGCCGTTGCAGTGCCGGATTTCGAAATCCGGACCCAGGGCGTCAACCGTGGCAGGCGACAGCTCTTCAGCGATGAGTACGACAGGTTTCGAGCTCACGTGAGTCCTCACAAGTCCAGTGCGGACGGCCGTCCCGACGGCCGCAGGCGGTGGAGGGGCTTGCCGCGTGGAAGACGCACGACACTGTGGGCCTGACGCGTGTATGTGTGGAGAAGTGTAGTCATGCGCCAGGACGCATACTGCGCCCCGATGGAAGGATCACCCACACGGGGGTGGACGACTTGTACACACGTACGACGCCGCCTCTTCCAGCGGTGAAGCAGGGGGAACGCCGCGGGGGCGGGTCAGGAGACCCGCCCCCGGGGCGAATGAGTTACGCGTCCTCGTCGTTGACCCAGCTCATGAGCTTGCGCAGCTCACGGCCGGTGGTCTCCAGGAGGTGGTCGCTGTCCGCCTTCTTGTACTCGTTGTACTTGGGCAGACCGCTGTGGTACTCGGCCATCCAGTTCTTGGCGAAGGTGCCGTCCTGGATCTCCGCGAGGACCTTCTTCATCTCGGCCTTGGTGGCGTCCGTGATGATCCGCGGGCCGGTGATGTAGTCACCCCACTCGGCGGTCTCCGAGATGGACCAGCGCATCTTCTCCAGGCCGCCCTCGTACATGAGGTCCACGATGAGCTTCAGCTCGTGCAGGCACTC
>NZ_JBICXE010000010.1:0-254167 GCF_043200155.1 Streptomyces sp. NPDC048473 | reverse complement strand
ACCAACGTCAGGTGAACTGGCAGTTCACCACCCACGACGCACGCATCAAACTGCGCCACCTCTATCCCAAACATTAGCCGCGACGGCCTACTAGTACCTTCCCGCTGGCCAGGTGCAGCACGTGCAGGACGCGGCCGAGCTGATCGACGACGATCGCGCTGCAGGTGACGTGTCCGGTGAAGGTCGAGCGGCTGGCGATGTCCTCGCCGGTCCGGTCGAGGGCGTCCAGGAGGACGCCGAGCTGCTCGCGCTCGTGGGGGTGGCGTGCGAGGTAGGCATCGACGGTCGTGCGGATGTGGTGGTGCGACAACGGCATGTGGCTACCTCGGAGGGGGCGTGAGCGGGGCGAGTCAAGGCGGGGCGGTCGGTGGGGTCAGCTCAGCCGCATCCCCTCCGCAGGGATCTCCTCGATGGCGGCGGGGCGAGCGGTGGGCAGGCGCCACTGATCTCGTGCCGTCTCCATTGCGAGCTGGGCTTGTCGCGCTCCGGGCGGGCCCCAGCCCAGCAGGGCGGCTGCCTGGGCGGGGGTGGCGATCAGACGGGCGAAGGGGCGTCCGGTGGCGGGGTCGACGGCCGCTGGCCCGATGGCGGTGACCCGGGCGGCCAGGCGGAGCCGGGCGTTGGGCCCCACGCCTCCGTAGACCTCGCCGGTCTCGTCCAGCACCCAGCCCAGCCGAACCGGATCGGCCAGGGTGAGCTGGGCTTCCTCGGCGGCTTCGCGGCGCAGGGTGTCCTCGGGCGTCGCGTCGGTGCTCTCCACGGTGCCGCCGGGCAGCATCGGCAGCGCGCCCCGCGGGCCGGGGTCGGCCACAAGTACGACCCTGCCGTCAGGAACGAAGCACCAAGCCCAGGCTTGCCGTACGGGGAGCCGCTCGGGCACGGGGCCGCGGTTGAGGGGGCTGTCCCACAGGGGCCGGTAGCGGACGTGGACGTCGTGCCGGTCCAGAGCTGGGGCGTCGAGGATGTGCTGGCCGTCGGCGAGGTGGGCGGTGGCGGTGTTCCCGAGTCGGGCACGGTAGGCAGCGAGCATGATCTGCGCATCCACGGGGCGCAGCCGCCGTACTGCGTCTCGGGTCTCCAGGAAGGCGTACTCGGACAGCTCCTCATAGGGCAGGCTGATCGCCTCCACCTGGTTCGGGCGAAGGGGTCCCGCGTCGAAGACGAAGCGGACCTCGCCGGGGCTGGTCGAGCGGGGTGCGAGGTCGGGGTGGTACGAGGAGAAGGAGTGCACGGCGAGCACGGCCGACAGAGGCAGGACGAGGCCCAGTTCCTCAGTGATCTCGCGCCGGCAGGTGACGTGGGGGTGTTCGCCGGGTTCGACGACGCCTCCGGGCAGCAGCCACGTGCCGTCCTTGCGGTAGGTGGGGCGCACCAGCAGGACCCGGCCGACCTCGTCGGTGATGATCGCGGCTGCGCCTAGCCAGGCAGCGTGCCGGGCGGCGGCGTACTGCGCCGCCGGCAGAGCAGCATCCGGAGCGACGCGATCCGAAGGGGAGACAGGAGAGGACACGGGTCTCTGCCTTTCACGACTATGGACGGGTGGACGTGCAGCACGGGTGGGAGGCGGTGATCAGGAAGCACCGTCGTTCATCCGGCGTCGTTCCTTTCGAGGTCGGTGGGACGGGCGGTGCTGACGGGCACGATCGGCCAGTCCACGGTGACGCGGGTGTGCTTCTTGGCGAACACGTGCGGCTCGTGGACCGGGCCCGCCGGAGCACGGCCGGCTGCCGGGCGGGCGGTGATGAGGGGGCAGCGGGCACCGCGATGGTTGCGCTGCCAGCTCTCGATGTGCTCGGCCATCTCCCGCGCGACGAGGTGACCGTGCTCGCCGTAACCCTGGACGACGAACTCGTACCGGCCGTTGCCGTCGTCTCCGTCGCCGATGCGCTCATGGGCCAGCCGGGCAAGGGAGGCTCCGCGGACGATCGCGGCGGCAGGCCAGTGCGGGGGCGGAGGGTTGAGGACCTGGTGGTCGCCGTCGGGGTCGGCTTCCAGGCGGCAGAAGCCGGGCAGGGCGCCGGCGAGGTAGAGCGTGAGGAGATCGAAGGGCTCCTGGCCCCCGACGGTGATGTTGGTACGGGTGACGGTCGGCTCGCGGGTGAGGGCGGGGGCGAGTTGGTCCACGGACAGCGGGGTGCCGTCTTCCCAGGAGAGGTGGACTCCGGTGCCGGGGACGGTGCGGCAGTTGGGGTTCCAGGCGCCGTCGCCCTGCATGGCGACGAAGCCGCAGATGACGAGCGGTCCGTCGCTGTGCAGCACCCCCTTCTCCTTGGTGAAGCCGATGGCCCAGTGGTAGCCGTGCAGGCGCAGCGGCGCGACGAGCCGGCCGCCGACGCACAGGGCGTCGATCCAGGGCAGGTCCCAGGTGTCGACGGTGACCACGATGGCGTCGAATCCGCCCTCCGGCACCACCTTGGAGGGCAGGTGCTCGGCGTCCGCGGTGACCACACTTACCTGGCTGTATCCGGTCTCGGACAGGAAGCGGACGGCTCTCTCGGTGACGACCGGGTCGATGTCGAGGGTGGTGACGTGACCGGTCGGACCGACGAGTTCGGCGATCAGGGCGGCGTTGTATCCGCCGGAGCCGATCTCCAGGACGCGGTGTCCGGGTTGGATGCGGGCGGCTTCGAGCATGTCGGCTTGTAGCCAGGGCGCGGAGATGGAGCTGGTGGTGGTTCCGTCGTCGCGGTGCCGTGTGGCGACGATGTCGTCGGCGTACGCAGAGGGGAGGGGGACCTCGGGGGCGAAAGCGTGCCGGGGCACGGTTCGGAAGGCGCTCTCGACTGCGGCGGAGCGGATGTGGTTGCTGGCGCGGAGCTGCTCGACGAGCTGGTGGCGAAGCTCGCTCGCGTCGCTGACTTCGGTGGCCGATGAAGTCGTCACGGCATTCCTTCCGGTGTTCGTCGGACGGTTGAAGCATGGGGAGCAGGGAGGATCGGCGGCGGGTCGGTTCACTTGCCTGGCGGAGCGGTGGTCTGGCGAGGGCGGGGCGGTCAGGGGGTGTCGCCGCTCATCCGTCGCTGCAGCTCCCACAGCGTGCGGAAAAGTCCAGGTTCCTGGGTGAGCTGGGCATAGGTGCCCTCTTGGGCGATTCGTCCTTCGTCCAGGACCACGATTCGGTCGGCGACGGCCACGTTGGTGAGCCGGTGTGTGATCAGCAGGATGGATCGGTCCTTGGCCAGTTCGCGCAGGCCGGAGAAGATCCGGTGTTCCGCACGGGCGTCGAGGGCGGCCGTGGGCTCATCCATCACCAGCAGCGCCGCCTGCCTGTGGAAGGCGCGGGTAAGAACGAGGCGCTGCCACTGCCCGCCGGAGAGCTGCTGACCACCGAACCACTCGCTGGTCAGGAGGGTGTTCAGGCCGGAGCGGAGGCCCGGCAGTATCTCCGCGGCGCCGGATGCCTCGCACGCGGCGAGTAGCGCTGCATCGCTGGTGTCGCCCTGCCCGAACGTGATGTTGTCGCGCATCGTCAGCGGCAGGTACGTGAACTTCTGCGGCACCAGCGCGACATGCTCCCACGCTCCCCACGGATCGAGGTCCGCCGTGGAGACGTGGTCCCAGGCCACGTCACCCTCGGTGGGCAGTAGCAGCCCACACAAGAGACGCGAAAGGGTGGACTTGCCGGAGCCGTTCTCTCCGACCAGTGCCACGATCTCGCCCCGCTTCACGTGCAGGGAGACGTCGCTCAAGCTGTTCTTGGGGGCGCCGTCGTAACGGTAGGTGACGTTGCGGACCTCGAAGCGCTGCGGGGCGGCAGCCACCGTCTCGGTGCCACGGGAGTCGGCCATGGCCTGCCCGTGGGCGTTGTCGAGAAAACCTTGCCAGTCCTGCACGTACCAGCCGGTGCGTACCAGGCGGGCCCCGCCGTTGATGATGCCGCGCACCGAGCCGGTGGTGGTCTGGAGGGCGAAGACGGCGCCGCCGCCCGCCGCCAGGCCCATCCGTCCCGACGCCAGGAGCCACAGGAGCGCCGCCCACACCGCGATCGAGGCAATCCCGCCGGCCACGGCTCCGGCCAGTCCCATCCAGGCACCGGTGTTCGCGGCCTGGCGTTCCGCCGCGTTGACGGAGGCGGCCAGCTTCCGGTACCGGCCGATCAGGAAGGGACCGGCCAAACAGGCCCGCATCTCCTCGCTGGACTCCATGTAGGCCATGTGCCAGCGCAACTTGCCCAGCATCCGTCGCCGCCCGGAGGTCTCCAGGCCGGCGAGGTAGATCACGCGGGCGGAGCGGACGTAGGCGGCGGCCTGCGGCAGGCACGCGAGGAAGAGAAGGGGAAGGAGAACCGGATGCAGGACGGTCAGCACGGCTGCACCGGCCGCGAGCGTCGCGGTCGCCGCGAGGACGTCCTGCGCTTCCTCGACGAGGTCAGGGGTGACCTGGGCGCCGCGGTCGGCGATGTCGTAGGCGTCGTTATAGCCGGGCTTGTTGTTGGCGGCCAGTTCCGCGCCGAGCGCGGCCTCGACCATCGTCACCTCCGCGGCCCGGCCGAGCACCGGGCGCAGACGGCCGGTGAGCCAGACGACCGCGATCCCCAGCACCGAGCGCAGACCGGTGGCAGCGGCGATCACGGCCAGCTGCGGGGCGGCATCCCACAGCCTTTCGGTGATGTCGCCCGAGGAGATCAGCGCGGTGATCGTGCCCGTGACCGCCAGGAGGCCGAGAGCCGCGAGGACGCCGGTCCCGACCTGACACACCAGCAGTCCGATGGTCGCGCCGCGGTCCACATGCCAGGCCATCTGTACCGAGCGGCGCACGAGCGAGGGCAGGCGACGCGCCATGGTGCGGGAGGTCAGCTGGGAGCCGGCCTGGAGCCGTGACTCGTCGCGGTAGAGGTATTCCTCCTCTCGAACACTGGCCTCCTGCGGTTCGTCGTCCGGCGCGGTCCTTTTCGGTGGTTGCGGCGGCTGGTCCTGTGTAATGGCCGAGGTCATCGTTCCCCCTAGGACGGTCACTGCGGCAGAGTCGTGAGGTCTAACGACACGGCTGCGATATCGAACACACGTCATTCGGTCGTGCTGGAAAGCCCGCTATTTCCTGCGTGAGGGAACCCTGCAGGCGCGGGATCCCTGACGGGGCTTGGAGCAGCTCCGGGCGGTAAATGGCCGAAACGCCGACACCGCCGCGTGGCGTGGACAATCCGGCAGCTCCTCCCGGTCGTCCGCTCCTAACGGGGTTCTGGTTCGGTCTTCAGCAGCCTTTCCAGCTCTGCGGAGGCGTGGGCGACCGCGCCCGTCAGCGCCTGGCGGTGGTGGGCGGACAGGACGCCGGATCCCAGTCCGGCTGCGGCGATCACCGCGTTCAGCGAGTGGGTCGAGCCGGCGTCCAGGACGGACGCGGCGATGGGGTGGTGCAGTAGGTCGCGGGCGGCGTAGGCGTCGAGCCGGGCCACCTCGGCGATGGCTTTGGGCAGCGTGTCCGCGCACTGCCCGTCGGGGTCCAGTTCGAGGGCGGTCAGGCCCGCCCGGGTCTGGAACAGGGCGGTCGACGGATCGGGAGGGGCGCAGAGCACGGCCGCTTCGTCCAGGGTGTGTTCGAGGTCGGCCCGCGCAACTGGTACGCCGACGGGACCGCAGTGGGCGCGCAGGAGCAGGCCGATGGCGGTCTCCCAGGATTCCGTGGGCTGGGTGGTGTCAATCAGGTCGAGGGCCTGCTGGCTTCGTCCTTGTTCCATCAGGGCCATGATTTTGATCTGGCGGCCGTCGAGGAGCCGGTTGCCGATGCCGCGGTGCCGGGCCATGGCTTCGGCCGCCTCGGTCCACCGGCCGATGCGTGCGAGGGCGCGGGCACCGTCCACGAGCAGGGTGACCCACAGCTCCTGGCACACCTGCCGGTGATCGGCCTCGGTGCTGGTCAACGCGGACAGGTCGACGGAGCGGCCGTCGATCTCGGTCTTCTCCCGTTGCCGCGCGGCGTGGTTGAGGCGGTTGAGGAGGTCATAGGCGGCCTCGCCTTGGCCGTCGCGTGTCAGTAGCCGGGAGAGGTTGGCCAGCGGCATCAGCGACATGACGCCGATCGGCCCGCTCATGCGTCCGGCGTCGGCGAAGACCTGGTGCTGGCGCCAGCACAGGTCGGTGGCCAGGTCGGGTAGGCCGACGTCGGAGGCGATGAGTGCGGCGTAGTTGAGGATGCTGCAGGTGCGGGCCACCAGGTCGTGGTGGCTCGCACCTGCGGGTGCGACGGTCAGCCCGGTGAGGTGGTTGATGCGCTCTTCCAAGGGGAGCGCGGGCGCCTTGGTGCGGCGGACCAGGGGGATGCGGCTGGCTATCGCGGGGATCATCGGCTCAGCCCTTGCGCGCCCAGTCGACGGCGAGTCGGCTGTAGGGCTTGTCGACGACGAAGCGCGCCTCGTCGACCGGCAGCCGGTCACGGGAGTTGGCGACGGCCATACGGAAGCCCGGCTCGGGGGCGTCGTTGCCGCCGCTGGCGTCCCAGGCGCGGATCTCGGTCACGACGCGCTCGGCGAGGTCGCCTCCGGCCTTGCCGTGGCCGATCACTCCGACCTCCCAGTACTGGCCCTTCTCGTCTTCGCCCTCGCGGATGGTCAGGTAGGCCAGCGACCCGCCGTCGAGGGCGGCCATGGAGCCCCACCCGAAGTGCGGGGTGAACCCGGGGCGTTGGCCCGGCAGTCGGGACAGACCGTTGGGCAGTGCGCAGGCCAGGTACAGGTACAGCCACTCCCACGCCGAGCCCTGCCGGAACTTCACCCCGGTGTAGAGCTTGGTCTGCTGCTCGTCGAGAACCGTGCGCAGCGCTTCGCGGTCGACGTCCTGTTCGCTGAACGTCTCCAGGCGGACGTTGCCCTCGCCGGACATGGGGACGAGGGTGTACACGTCGTCGCAGACGCCCTTGCGGAGCGGGACGAAGGTGGCCATCTCGCAGGAGACGGTCTTCCACGTGTCCCCGTCGCGTTCGAAGGCGAAGGAGCGGGAGATGCTGCCGCGGATGCGCATCGGCAGGACCAGTCGCCCGTCGGGCGCGAGCTGGTCGAGGATCTTGACCGGGACGTCGCCCGCGCCGACCGTGAATTGGATGCGGTCGTAGGGGGCGTGCTCGGGCAGCCCGGCCGCCCCGTCGGCCATCACCGCGGTGGCGTTCTGCACGCCGGCTTCGGCAAGGTGCTTGCTCGCGCCGGCGATGAGGTCCTCGTCGACGTCGAGGGTCCACACCTGCCCGCCGGGCGAGACGATCTGGCCGAGGAGGGCGGCGTTGTATCCGGTGGCGGCCCCGGCTTCCAGGACCTTGTGACCGGGCTGGGCGCCGAGCTGTTCGAGCTGGGTGGCGACGACGGACGGCGCGGAGATGCAGGAGATCATCTCCCCGTGCTCGTCGTGCTTGATCGGGACCGCGTCCTCCTTGTACGCGCTCTCCAGGTCGACGCCGGGCAGGAAGGCGTGCCGGTCGGTGGTGCGGAACGCGTCGATGGCAGCCTGGCTGCGCAGGTGGCCGCTGTCGACGAGTCGCTGGGCGAGAGCTTCACGCAGCTGGTTGGGGTCGTTCACGGGTGTCACGGTGGTCTCCATCCGAGGGAGGTTAGGGTCCGCCGGGGCGGACTTGCGGGTAGACACGTCAGCGCCTTCTCCGGTGGAGAAGGCGACGTGACGGCCGAGCCACGCGGTGGCGGCCTGCGCGTCAACGGGTACGCCCGCGCGGTTGAACGCGAAGATGGCGTGTTGGGCGAGCACGCCCCGGATTCCGCGTATCAGTCGGCCGTCGGCGGCGAGTCGGCGCAGGCGGCGGCCGGCATCCTCGAACGCGGCGACGCGCTCGCCCCAGCCCGCTTCCGGCTGCGGGCGCAGAGCGGCGTCCGCGTTCATCAGCCGCCGCATCGCGGAGACGGCCTGCTCCAGCGTGGCCCCCTGGGGCGGGTTGACGGGATGCCGCAGGGCAGCCCACCGGGCGTAGACGTCCCCGACTTCGAACGGGTCCAGCCCTGTCGCGCGGATCATGGCGGACAGCAGCATCACGCTGCGCTCGCGGGCGCCGGGGGTACCGGTCTCGGCGAGCGCGGCCGGGCTGTCGGCGCAGAACACGTCGTGCGCGACCTGCATGCCCTCGGGGCCGCCGAACGCATAGGTCTCCGGCTCGTAGATCCCGCCCGTCCAGCCGGTGATCACACGGTCGGCGACGAGCTGGTCCAGCAGACCGGTGGCGGACTGTTCGGTGCGCAGGCGCACGCCGGCGTCCTTGCGCAGGAAGTGGAACCGGCGTCCGGATAGCGCGGTGGCCAGGGCCTGTGCAGCGGTGTGGTGCGGGTCGGGGAACGCCACGGAGGCGTGCCACCAGGAGGTGTCCGGTGGGATGGGCAGGTTCTCGTCGTCGAAGGTCATGGGCAGCGAACTCCTTGCGGGACGGCAGGGTGGGGGTCAGGTGAGCAGGAGGGCACGGGTCCAGCCGGCGGTGCCGGTGTCGTGCAAGGCGAGTTGGGCTCCGGCGCGGCCTTCCAGGAAGCCAGGTTTGGGCAGGTGCTCCCAGTCGGCGGCCAGCCGGCGGTGCAGGTCCTTGACGATCGGCGTGAAGCGGGCGGGCGCGGGGCTGTCGGCGGCGACCGCGCGGGTGAGGGTCAGCAGCCCGGCCCAGCCGTGGCAGAGGGTCGAGTCGGTGATGCGGTCGAGCTGCTGTGGGTCGGTCAGGATGGTCTCGACGGTGTCCTCGGCCGCTTGGCGCCGGGCAGGGTCGCCGAGGGCGAGCGCGGCGAGCTGTTGCGCGCGGGCGATGCCGGGCTGGCCGTAGCACCAGGACTGGCGGGCTGGCTCCGCCTCGGGCGGTTGGTCGGCGTCCAGGTGGGCTGCGGTGGACCAGTAGTGGGTGCCGTGCCGGTCGAGCCAGATCGCGAACGTGCCGATGGCCTCCTCCTGGCCGGGAACGCTGACTCCGGCGCGCAGGGCGAGGGAGAGGACGGCCAGGGGCCCCGCGATCCCGTGGGCCATGCCGTTGTTACCGTGCCCGCCAGTCATATCGGTCCCACCGGGGCCGGCCGCCGACCACCACCCCGGCAGCATCCGACCGTCACCGCGGGCGGGTTGAGCGAGCGCGACGAGGCAGGCGAGAACGTCGTGCAGCCGGGGCGCGATGGGGCGGGACAGCAACAGCGCGGCGAGCCCGGTCAGACCGCGGATGAGGTCCCATTCGGCGAGATGGGGCAGCGGGCCGGCGGCCTGACGGCGGTGGGCAGCGGCGAGCCGGGCGTCCACGACGCGGTCGACTGCCGCGCGGACGTCGTCGCCGACCCCGTTAGCGAGGGCCAGGACGAACTCCAGGGCGGGTGCGCCGTGGAAGAGGCTGGCGTTGCTGCCGGTGCTCACGCCCCGGGCGGTGGCCTGGGCGAGGTGACGGCGGGCCGTGGACAGGTCACGGCGCTCGATGTCGAGCAGGGCCATGCCCAGGGCACCCTCGGACAGGTCCTGCGTACGGGGCACGGTCGTCGTCATGCGCGCCTGGCCAGGGGGACGACGATGCTGTGGGCCCGGCCGCCGATCCATCCGTCGGCGTCCAGCGGGGGCGCGTCGTGCAGGGTGGCGATACCGACGGGGCTGGCATCCAGGTGCGCGCGCAGCAGGTCCAGGTCGACGTCGCGGGTGAGGTCAAGGGTGAGGTGCTGGTCGTCCTCCGCCAGGAGTACCTGTTCCGGCACCCGGAACCGGGTCCGCCAGGCGTGGAGTTGATCCGCCCACTGCTGCAGTGGTGCGGTGCGGTCAGGCAGTATGCGGCTGCGGATCTTCCACCGGGCGGTGGCGAGGATGGTGCGGCGGTAGGTGAGTGCCGGGGTGAAGGGCAGGGCCCAGGCGGCGCCCCAGTCGAACCAGGTCACCTGCGGGGACGCGGCCCGGCTGATCTCGCCGAGGAAGCGGGCCATCGGCGGGGTGTAGTTGTTCCACAGGAAGTTGATGGCGGTGGGGGCCAGCAGCTCCAGCGGCTTGCCCGTCGCGGTCTCCACCAGCTGGGGGCGGCCGTCGGCGACGGTGACCGACAGGTCGCGGGGGAAGAGGACGTTGGGGCCGGGGCGCCGGAATTCTCCGACGCTGACGACGCGGGGCAGGGCCTGCGGCGCGCGGGTGAGCAGGTCGGCCGGCACACGTCCAGCGTGGAAGGAGAGCTGCGCGAGTTCCGCCTCCGGATCGACGGTGGGCAGGTTCGCGTACGCCGCCTCCGTACCCGGCAGTAGGTGCCAGAACCGGCCGGTCATCGATCCGGCCGAGCGGGAGACGGTCAGCACACGCAACCGAAAGTCCCCACGATTCAGAGCCGAGACGGAGGAGGCGTGCACCTGTGTAGCAAGTTCGACGTGAGGTGCCAGATCGTGGGGCCTCTTGCCGGCCGCGGCTTCCAGTTCCTCGATCATCGCCCCGGTCATTGCGACAGTGCGGCTGCCTTCGGCGGCGGCGGTGCCGGCCAGCTCCAACAACAGCCGGTCGCGTCGGGACATCGGCCGGGGCGGTTCGCTCGCCGTGAGGAACCCGGCCGGGAAGCCCACGCCCCGGTCAGGGTCCGTGGCCATGTCCACCGGCACCATGGTGTTCTCGCCGTAGAGCTCGGTGAATCGCTCGATCCATCGCTGCCATGTCGGTGTTCCGGTCGGGTGGGTGACCAGGCGGGCCAGGAGGGTCGCCGCGGTTTCCACTTCGGTCAGCACCTGTTCGGGCAGCCGCACGTCGGCGTCCAGCCGCAGGTCGCACGCTGTCCGCAGGCCAGCTGCCTGAGCGCGCGCCGTGGGCGGTAGGACGTCGGTGGGGTCGGCGACGGTGGCGGGTGCGCGCAGCGACGAGCGCAGCAGCCGTACCCGCAGCAGTTCACCGAGCAGATGGTGGCGCGCGGTGTCACTCACGGCGGGGAACTCCGCGGCCAGCTTGTCGGACAACTGGCTGTACACGATCGGTGATCGGGCCAGATCGAGGACGAGACGCAGTGCGGGGTTGAGGGCGAGGCGGAACTCGGCGTCGCCTTCTGAGGGTACGTGGATGTGCTGGTCGCGCTGTTGGATCAGGGTGTTGACGCAGACCTCCGCGTCGGCCATGTACGCGGCGTTGCTCTCCCAGTTGCTGAGCATCTCCTCGAGTCCGGTCGGTTCGGGGCGGGTCACGGCCTGGTGCTTGTCGCCGATGTGGACGGAGGTGGTCTGGGCGAAGCCGAGCGGGGCGACGCCGGCGAACAGGCCGTAGGGGGTGGAGCGACGTGCGTAGCGGATCGCATAGCGGGCGGTGGACAGCGCCGCCCGGCGTATCCGGCGCACCTTCGGTGTGCGGCCGTCGATGATGGCCTGCACCTGGTCCACCAGATGGGGGCTCGCTTGCGACACGGTGTGGCGGAAGCCGGTGTCGGACCACACCGTGCTCAGCCACGCGCGCCACTCTTCCACGGGTGCCGTGCGTGTTGGCCACGGCGGCATGGCGGGTTCGGTCGTGTGGACCGCGGCGCGCAGCATGGCCTGCCCCGCGGCCTGGTACAGGCTTAGCCGTTGCCGTGTCATCAGCGTTTCCTTCATCTTCTGGGCGTGACGGGCTGGGGCGGGCCGGAAGGGGAGAGCCCCGTCCGGCCCGCGCTGCCGGGGTGACCCGGCTTACGAGGTGGTGCAGGCGCTGGGGCAGGAGCTGCCGCAGTTGTCGCCGGTGCCGCACATCAGGACCGTCTCGGTCGCCGGCGTTCCCTCGATGAAGGTGATGTCGAGCCCGAACGGGTCGTCGTCGGTCTTCACAAGGTCGGCCTGCGCGGGAGCGGTCGGCCTTTCGGTCTGGGTGGCGGTCATGCGTGCCTCCTGTAAGTGGTGGGTGGTGCGGGGTACCGGGACCCGGTCGGGCCCCGGGGTCTGATGCCCGACGAGCGGGCCAGCGAAGTTGCCTGGTCCATGGCGTCTGGGGGGTGTGGTGCTGTCAGGCTGCTGTGGGCTGCGCCAGCGGGGTGTTCTCGGCGGCGTGGTCCAGTACCCGGGTGAAGTGCTCGGCCCGCTCGTCGCCCTCGGCCTCTTGGGCGCGGAGGTCACCGAAGTGCTTCCAATACCGGCGGCTGACGTCGCTTTTCATGATCCACGCGGCGAAGAGGGGAAGGTGCCCCTTCGGGATGAAGCCGAGGCGGTCGCGCAGGCTGAACGTGCAAAGGAGCCGGTTGGCCGACATGAGCCGCATGTACTCCTCGGTCTCCATGCCCTCGGGCTTCCAGATCTCGGCGAGTTCGGGATTGATGGACATCTGAGCGAGCCAGTCGATCTGGTTGCCCGCGAGAAGCGCCTCGTTCCGTTCGGCCTGGTGCCGCGCGTCCTGCCGGAGCCGGGCGGCTCCGACCACGGCGGTCGCGAGAGAGACTGCTGCGCCAGCAGCGAGGACGGCGGTGGTGAGCTTCATACGGCAACGGTCCTTTTCGCATAAGGGGGAACGGTGGGTGCGTCGGATCGGTGGAGTGGGCGGGGCACGCTGGGTCATGCGACCTCCGCGAGCACGACGGTCGAGGAGTCGCCGGCCTGGTGACCCTGGGCGAACCGGCGACGCACCGTCTCCAGGGCCGTGGCGATCGGTGACAGCCCGACGGAGGCCCTTCGCTGGTCCAAGGAGTCGGGCGCGCGCACTGGACACAGCTCAACTCCGCTTGCGGTGAGGACCTGTTGAGTCCCGAACTCCTGGGGGCGACCGCTGTTGACCAAGGTGCGGTCGTAGAGGTGGGCCCAGTGCTGGACACGCGCGTCGCCGTCCTGGACTGCGCGCTCCAGCAGGGTGGCGCCCGCCCGTTGGAAGTCGGCGTCGTCGTCGGCGTGAAGAGCCAGGCTCCAGGCGGCGCGTGCCGCTTCGGCGCCGACGAGGCGGTGGCCGGGCCAGTCGTGTTCGGCCAGGACGCGGCGCAGCACCTTGGCGTCGGCGTGGTCGGCGTGACGGTCCTGGCCGAGTTGGACGGCGTCCAGCTGGTTGCGCAGGCGCTTGGCTCTGCGCGCTGCCGCCTTCGTGGCTCGATCGATGAGTTCGCGTGCGAGGTCCGGTCGCAGCGGTTCGGCGGCCGTCACGCGATGCTCCGGCTGTCTGTGGGGGACTGCGGTTCGTGGACCCGGCAGGCGATGAGCGCGCTCAGTCCAGAACGTTGCTCGGCGATGAGTTCGAGACGGGCGACGCGTTCCTCGTGCTGTCCGGTCCCCGATCCTCGTACGTCCCAGCCCATGTCGGTGAACCGTCGGAGGACGGGGGCGATCGGATCCACGTCGAGGGGCTGGCGGGCCAGGGCTTCGGCGCGTACGAGGGGCAGGTCGCGTCGGGCGGCGAAGTCGGAGGCCCACAGGGTGATCAGCTGGATGGTGTCGTCGGAGCTGTCGGGCAGGGTGTGGATGCAGCTCAGGAACAGGCACGATCCTTGGCCCCAGCCGAGGTCGGGCGCGCGCTGCGGGATCATGCAGGCCAGCAGCAGACCGTCCTCGAACAGGCCGGCCGGCTTCGATTGCGGATTGCGGAACAGGGCTGGGACATCGGCTCGGGCGGGTACCGGGAGGCCGCGCATGGTGAGCCAGCGCTGTCGGTCCTGGACGAGCGCGGCGGCCTCGTCTCGCTCGGCGTCCGTGCACAGAGTCCGCATCTCGTACACGGCTGATAACTCTGGTGCGCGCTGGTGCAGTGATGCGGGAGACGTGTTCACTGCACTGCTCCGCTCTCCACCGTGCCGGTCGGCTTGGTGCCCAGTAGGTGCCAGGCGTGGGCCAGGACGACGAGCTGGGTGACGTCGGCGGCGCCTGTCTCGTCGAGCAGTCCGTCGAGGGCGGAACGGAGATCGGCGGGGGCGATCTTGGCGGCGAGGGCGATGTCGCGGGGGAAGCTGAGTTCAGCGACCGCCTTCAGCAGCAGCCGCTTCTCCGCGTTGAGCTCCGGCGTTGCCCGGTCCGTCGTCGGCGGGGCTACCTGCTCGGTCGCCAACAGGCGATGCACGAGCACATGCGGCTTGCAGCGAGGCGGGCAGTGGACGCTCACCCGGATGTCGCGGAGGTACTGACGGACCGTGTGGGGCGACAGGCCAGTCCTCGTGGTGATGTCTTGGGTAGCGAGACCGTCCACGAGGTGCTGGGCGACGCGCTGGTGGGTCGGCTTCAGCGGTGTGATCGGTGCGCTGGTCGTCGTGGACGGGGTCACGGGTGTCTCTTCCTCGGCTGGGTGGACGGTTTCCGGAAGGGGTGCCGCCGTCCCCCGCGGGGGACGGGGGCCGGCGGCACGGGCCCGCGCGCGGCGGTCTGGATTCACGGGGTGCCGCGCGCGGGGGTTCATGCGGCGGTGGGGTCGGGTTGTGCCCAGGCAGCCTCGGCAGCGAGGCGTTCGGACCACTGGATGTGGTCTTCGTCGAAGGCAGCGTCGGAAAGGCGTATTCGCTGGACCTCGCCCGTTCCGGCCGGCGGGTGGGTGTGCTGGATGTCGCGCCACAGGCGCTGGAGGACGTACTCGCGGTCGAGGGCTTGGGCGCCGTGCAGTTCCATGGAGTCCTGAACTGACTGCATGGCCCACTGGTGGCCCAGGTACTTCGCGTTGATGAGCTCGGCGTCGCAGGACAGGCTCTGGTCGAGGAGATGCACGGACTGGTAGGCCAGGATGCGTGCAGCGCGCAGGCGGGCCTCCATGTCGCCGACGCGGTCCCGCAGGACCGGCAGATCGGACAGGGCACCCCGGTAGCGGGGCCGGGCCTTGAGGTAGGAGGTCGTGGTGGCGGCGACCGCCTCGTGGATGCCCAGGCTGACGGCGGCCAGGTTGGGACGGCCGTACAAGATGCTGCTGCTCTGGGCCACGCTCAGACCCTGGCCGATTTCGCCGACCACGTTATCCGTGGGGACGCGGACGTGGTCGAGGTCGAGGCGGCCGGCGGAGAAGCCGTGAAGGCCGAGGCCAGGGCGGTGGTCAGCGATGGAGAGTCCGGGGCGGTCGGATTCGACCATGAACGCGGTCAGCGCATGGGAGGTACGCACGCCTGCCTCGGCGGTCCGGGCGATCACGAGGTGGGCTCCCGCGAGATGGCTGTTGCCGATGTGAACCTTGTTGCCGGTGATCACCCACTCGTTGCCGGCGGGTTCAGCTGTGGTCTCGATCCCGCCGATGTGCCCGCCGGCGGTCGGCTCGGTCACCGCGATCGACAGGAGCAGCGAACCGTCCGCCACTCCCGGCAGCCAGCGGACTTTCTGTTCATAGGTGGCGAAGTGCAACAGGGCGCCGACGGGGATCAGGGTGGCCTGCAGGATGGCCGCGGCAGCAGCCGAGACGCAGCCGACGCGGTGGAGCAGGACCGTTTTGGCCACATGGCCGGCGCCCAGGCCGCCGAAGGCGGGCGGGACAGTGACGGCGAACCAGCCCCGCGCGGCCATCAGATCGGCGACCTTGCGCTCCACCCGGCCCGGAGCGGCTTCCATCCGTACGGCGCGCGGCGCGACGTGCTCGGCCGCGAAGGCGTCCGCCTCGTTCCACAGCAGTTCGTGGCGGGCGGTGAGATAAGGACGCAGCGCCGGAGGCGGTGTGGCGGGTGTGGCGGTCATGGTCGTCTCCCTCTCCCTGGGTAAAGGTCGCGCGGTGAAGCGGCCGGGGATCGCTAGCGGCTCCCGGGTGGGGGGCGGTGGAACGGGTCTAGCGGACGGGCGCGTGGGCGATGTGGTCCATCACCTGAGCTCCCGTGCTGATGACGATGTCTCTGAGCCGTCGGGCCTCGCTCAGGGGCCGCTTCTCGGGGTCGATGACGCAGACCGTGCCCAGCACGGTGCCGCTCTCATGGATGAGCGGTGCGCCGAAGTAGGAGCGGATGCCGACCGCGTCGACCACGTGGTTACCGCTGAAGCGGGGGCTGGCGTGTACGTCGTGCAGCGGGAGGGCCTTCTTGCGCGCCACGACCTCCGGGCACCAGCCGTGGTCATGGCTCATGGTGCGGCCGACGATGACATACCCGCTGTCCGCAGGCGGCTGGTGCAGGCCGACGAAGGTCTGCTCCTCCAGGAACAGATTGACGAACCCGTACAGGAACCCGGCCTCCTCGGCCATGCCGCGGGCCAGCTCGTCGAAGTCCTGGCTGGCAGCGGTGGACAGGCCCAGGCGCTCCAGCAGCTCGTACCGCTGCGCCAGTTCGGTCGCCTGCTGGGCCTGCGGGCCGGTGACGGCAGCACCGGCTGGGATGGACAGCCCGTGGGCGCCGTCGCGCATGCCGCGTTGCGGCAAGGACAGCGCGGGCGGGGCGGCTTGGGGCACGAGGTGGGGATCGTTGGGCTGATATGACATCAGGCGTCCTGGAGGGTGGTGGTGGATGTGGGGCGAGCGGGTCCTGCCGGTGCGTTCTGCACGGCGTGGCCGACGAGGGTCAGCAGGACGCCGGCGACGTGGCTCGGATTGCGGGCGTCCCAAGAGGTCGCCCCCACCGTCCAGCGGGGCGAAACGTCGGTGACCACCGGCACAGAGGCGGGCAGGTCGAGGGCGGCGCGGACCTGTTCGGGGTGGTAGCGGTGGGCTCCGTCGAAGTGGTTCACGGCGACGACGAAGGGCAGGCCGATGTCTTCGAAGAAGCTGACGGGGGTGAAGCTGCTTTCCAGGCGGCGGGTGTCGACCAGGACGACCGCGCCGACGGCTCCCCGGGAGAGGTCGTACCAGAGGTCGACGAACCGGTCCTGGCCGGGCGTGCCGAACAGGAACAGCTCCAGAGGTACGGGCGCGTCGGGGAGGCTGAGGCGGCCGAAGTCGAAGGCGACCGTGGTGGTCTGCTTGGCCTCGACGCCTTCCAGGCTGTCCACGTCCGTGCTCGCCTCGGTCAGGTACTCCTCCGTGCTCAGCGGCGTGATCTCGCTGACCGCGCCCACGGCGGTGGTCTTGCCGGCGCCGAACCCCCCGGCGATCACGATCTTCAGCACGGTCGGTGCACCAGCATGCGAGGGCGCCGAAGTCCGCAGGCTCTCAGGCGGGTCATCCGGCCTGGCGGTAGGCGATGGCATCGGGAAACTTCCTTTTCAGGGCCACTGAGAGGGCCGCCAATAGGTGGGTGGTGGGGCGTTCATCCGAATCTGCGTCGGAGGGGGCATAGGCGGCGGTGACGGAGATGACCAGGGCTTGGGAGTCCAGGAGGTCCGAGACGAGGATCTTGACGGCGGTGACGGGGCGGCCGAGCCGTCCCGCCAGCTCGGTCACCGAACGCCGGTGCTCCCGGCACAGAGCGAGGATCTCTTCGCATTCCTCGGCCTGGCCCAGGCCGGGCCGTCCGGGGCCGGCGTCCAGCACGGTGTCTAGGCCCAGCAGGTGCCGCGGCCTGGTGCGTCCGCGCGTCAGCGTGTAGGTCCGCACGAACGTCGAGTCCTCGGCCGCATCGCCGTGGGTGCTCACCGGGACTCATCACCTGTGCCGACCCGGACGGGGATCTGCATGTAGGGGGCGAACTTCTTGACCAGGCGCCCCATCTCGAACCCGACGGGGCCTGCGTCGGCGTCCGGGGCAGCGATGACGGCGAGGACCGTGTCCACCTCACCGCGTTCGTTGCCGGGGTGGTCTTCGAAGGCCGCGCTGCGACCGGCGCTCTGGACGAAGAACAGGCAGTCGTCGCGCTCGATGATGACCTGCCGGGCCGGCCGCTTCTGGTGGCTGGGGCCGGTTGCGTTCGACGCGAGGGAGGCCACTCCGCTAAGCGCGGCCGACAGTTCGTCCGCCCAATCCTTGTCCACCTCGCTGTCCAGGAGCCGCAGCCCGTCCCGCGACAGCAGAACGGCGTGCAGGACGCCCGGAACGTCGTCGGCGAACTGCCGCAGCAGCCAGGCCATGTCATCCCGCTGATGGCTGGCTCTGTACACGTCGAGGAGCAGCGTTTCTACAGCAGTTCGGGAGGCACTTCGGCGGCCGGCGCGGAGCTGTTGTTCATGACGATGGGCAGCACCGCCAACCGCCGGGGAAGCGCTCCGCCGTCTGCGCCGCCATTGGAGCCCGGGTCGCCGAGGACAAAAGCGCTGGCTACGGGGCCAGGCGATCGGTGGTGCAGCCTCGATGCCGTCACGCGGGCCGCTGTGGCGTACCGCCTCCCGTTCTCGTGAACATCGACATCCCGCCGCAGCGGGTGCCTCCCAGAGTCGTGAAGAACTGACTTCACGAGTCGTGAATAAAGCCAGATGGCTCGCCGTCGCCTCGGATGCAGGCGCGACGCCGGTCGTCGAGTTCATTTCAGGGTGGGTGCTCATGAGGATCGCTCCAGAAGGGGGAAGGGCCGGCGGATATGTCCGGGCCACCGGGAACGCGGCAAGACAGGCGATGGTCAGGGCCTGGGCTGCTCAGCCGGAGTGGGAGGAGAACCGGCGGCCCCGCCGGCCTCTATGCCCGTGCGGAAGGCGGCTGCGAGCCCTGGCGTCGCCGCGGTCGCGGGGGCCTGCTCCCGCGCACGTGGCGGCGGGAAGGAACCGGCCTGCCGTGTACGCCGGGGAAGGTCGGGCGCTGGAGCAGCGTGCCCCGCCACGTCGGCGCCCGGCGGGCCCACGGCGATCGAGTGCTGGACCTGCCCTGCAGAAGGGGCAGCCGTCGCTGCGGCAGCCCGCCGTGGCGGGAGTGTGGAGGGGCGCGTTTCCCGGCGTCGAGCGCCCGCGGTACCAACGGGAGAAATCGCTACGAGGAGCCGGGCCGGAATGACAACCAGAGCAGTGGTGCCTCCCGTCACGTTCTCCTGCAGGAGAACGGACAGCCCGTGTGACTGCGCGATCTTCGCGGCGACCAGCAAGCCGAGCTGTCCCTCTCGCACCTGACCACTGACATCGACCTCATCAGGGGCCTTGAGTAGATGATTCATCTGTGCGCGGGCCTGCGGGTGCATGGAGATGGCCCGGTCCTCGACCTCGACCGCCAGCCCGTTCGGCACCCGTTGCGCCCGCACCGTCACCTTCGTCGCCGGGTCGGAGCACTCGCAGGCATTCTCGATCAGCTCGGCCAACAGGTGCGTCAGGTCCGGACCCACATGTCCGGGAAGCCCCAGCTCACCCCCCACGGAACCGGCCGCGACCACCACACGCGGGTACTGCACCACCTCGGAGATCGCACCACGCAGCGTGGTCGTGACGGGCACCGGCTGGCGCACGCTGCGCAGGGACTGCCCGCCCAGCACCGCCGTGCTCTCCACCTGACGACGCATCCGCGTCACGAGGTGATCGATCTCGAAGATCTTCGCGAGCAGTTCCGGGTCGTCGGTCAGCATCTCCAGCTGAGTCAATGCTTCCAGTGCCTTCCCGACCAGGGCATGCTCCCGCATGGCCAGGCGGCGCAGCACTTCCAGAAGGACGACGGACTGGGACTCGTCGTGCACGCGTATCAGCGAGGCGACGGCCTGCACCTGCAGTGCACTCAGCGCCTTGTCGATCTCTGCGGTCGCACTGGCCGGCTGCGGCATCTGCACGTCCGGCAGCGGCGGTCGTGCCCCTCGGCACAGTTCGTCCGCCGACCACGTCACCGACTTCTCGACGGCCGCCGCAGCTCCCGTGACGACGGTCAGCACCGCAGCTCGCCGTTCCTCTGCGGCTGTCTGCACGGCGTCGGCGGCCGTACGCACTCCGCGAGCCGCTACCAGCGCGACCCCGGCCAGCCCGCAGACCAGGCCGCCCAGGAGCCCGCCGAGAGTCACCGCGGCCGTCGCCCAGATGGCGAAGGCGGCGCCCAGCAGGCCCGCAAGAAGTAGCAGGGGCAGCACCACGGCACGACGGACGCAGCGCACCGTGAAGGCGTCGGTGCGTGGCGACCGCCGTCGGCGGTGGCCGGTCGCGGCCGGCCGTGTCGGGTACGCGCTGTCAGACATGGGAATCCTCGTCAGTGGAAATGGGACGGCTAGGCGTGCAGCGACGTCAGGGCCTTGCGGTTCTGTTGCGGCCCGCGTGCGGGGGAGCGGGGCGCCGGAACCGCCACCGCGCCTCGGTGAGGGGAGGACTGTGTCGCCAGCTGCTGCAGGAGCAGGGCACTCTGGATCAGGCCCATGTGGCTGAACGCCTGCGGGAAGTTCCCGAGTTGGCGCTGCTGGACGGGGTCGTACTCCTCGGCGAGGAGGCCGAGGTCGTTGCGCAGCGCGAGAAGACGTTTGAACAGGGCGTGTGCCTCATCCAGGCGGCCGGTCAGGGCCAGGGCATCCACGAGCCAGAAAGAGCAAAGGACGAAGGTGCCCTCATCGCCCAGCAGGCCGTCCACCCCGGCGTGGTTGCCGATCGTCGGGTACCGGCGCACGAGCCCGTCCGGTGTGGACAGCTCCCGGCGTACGGCGTGCACGGTGCCAATGACGCGCGGGTCGTCGGGCGGAAGGAAGCCGACCCGGGGGATCAGCAGCGTGGCGGCGTCCAGCTCCTGCGAGCCGTAGGACTGGGTGAAGGTGTTGCGCACCTGGTCGAACCCCTGGGTGCAGACTTCGCGGTGAATCGTCTCCCGCAGTTCGACCAGGGGGCCCGGGTCCAGCGCGAGGGCGCCGGCCTCGGCCAGGCGGATGGTGCGGTCGACGGCCACCCAGGCCATGACCTTGGAGTGGACGAAATGTCGGCGTGCCCCGCGGATCTCCCAGATTCCCTCGTCGGGCTCCTGCCAGCGCTGGACCAGGTGCTCGATGAGCCGCTGGTGCAGGACCGCCGTGTCGGCGCAGTGTGCGACACCGCTCTGGTGCGCGAGGTACAGGGTCTCGATCAACTCGCCGTACACATCGAGTTGCAGCTGGCCCGCCGCCCCATTCCCGACCCGCACCGGGGCTGACCCCTCGTACCCTGGAAGCCACGGCAGCTCCCGCTCCCGCAGATCACGGTCGCCGGTGATCCCGTACATGATCTGCAGGTTTTCCGGATCTCCGGCCACCGCACGCAACAGCCACCGCCGCCACGCATGGGCCTCCTGCCGGTAGCCGGTTCCCAGCAGCGCGGCGAGAGTGTTGGAGGCGTCCCGCAGCCAGGTGAAGCGGTAGTCCCAATTCCGTCCGCCGCCGATCTCCTCGGGCAGCGACGTGGTCGGCGCGGCAACGATCCCGCCGCTCGATGCATACGTCATCGCCTTCAGCGCGATCGAGGAACTAACCACTGCCTCGCGGTAGGGCCCGTCGTAGGTGCCTTCCTGCGTCCAGTCCTGCCAGAAGTCGAGCGTCTCGGCGAGCGCGGCCTCCGGGTCGGGAACCTCCGGTGCGGCTGCGTGAGAGGGGCACCAACTGAGCACGAACGCCACGCTCTGCCTGGCGGCGACGGTGAAGGCACTGACGATGACGCCGTCCTTCTCCACCTGCTGGACGCCCGTGTCTAGCCACAGAGCGTCCGCGCCGGCCTCCGCGACCATGCGCCCCCCGACCTCGTGGATCCACGGGCTGACGCTGCCGTACCCCGGCCGCGGACGCAGGGCCGAGACCATCGGCACCTCGCCGGACACACCCTCGACAATCCGGATTACCTGGGGTGCCCCGTCGCGCGGCGGCATGAAGTCGAGCACCCGAACCGACCCGGTCGGAGTGCGCCACAGCGATTCGAGGACCAGCGAGTCACCGCGGTACCGGCGCTCGGAGACCGCTCCGGCCTCGGATCGGCCGGCGGGCGGGGCCGGGGCGATCTGCCAGGAGCCGTGCTTCTGCGTGCCGAGCAGGCCGGCGAAGACGTGGGCACTGGTCTGCATGTCGCCAATCAGACCGTACTGCTCGATACGCGGAAGACGCTTCATCGTGTGGATCTCCGTAGACCCCGCGGATCCGGGGATGGCATCGGGACCGCCGCAGCGGCCGGGAACGGTAGATGAGGAAGGACTCGGTGGTCACTTGTGTGGGGAAGGTCCGTTCTGCCCCTGTGCGGAGTTCTCGTCCTGGGGAACGGTGCGGCCGGGTCCTCGGCCACCGCGGAAAATCAGCCAGGCCATCGGGCCGAGAACTACCGCGATCAGAATTGCCCCGGTGGCGGTCATGCCCGGGGCACCGACGCGGCCAGAGCCAAGAGGACGAAGGCGACAGCGAAGACCGAGCCGCGCAGCACATTAAGCTGCGGCCTCCACCAACGCCGTCTCCGCGTGGGCTTCGCGGGGACAACGCCGTGCGCTTGTACGGCCGCGACGAGTGCCTGAGTGGCCTCGGCCAGCTTGACCAGATGCACCCTGCTCGGCATGTAACCGTCGGGCACGCCTGCTGAAGCGAGCTGCTGCGCGCAGCGCAGCGCCGAGGCCGCAGGCGGTACGACGGCCCCGAGCTGTCCGATGTGACCGCGAAGGCGCCGCGCAAGTTCCTCCACGTCGCCGGCGCTCTCCGGCAGCGGCGAATCCTCGTCCAGCACGAGCGCCACCGTCTCCGCCGCGGCCACCGCCCGATCGCGCTGCGGGCCGGGTGCGGCGCCGATACCGCGCTGCCTGCTCGGGGCAACGCGCGGGCCTGCATCCCGACGGGAAGTCAGCGGCTGACGCATGACACAACTCCTCTTCACATCAGACCAGCTGGGCTCGGCCGCGACTGGCGCGACGCCTGGAACAGGGGTCATCGGGGTCCTTCCAGGTGGGCAGCGCAGGAGAGCGCGGCAGCGGCGCCGATCACTCGACGTGATTGCCTGGTGACCAGCGAACACCCCGCCGTAAAGGCTTGGGAATGACTTTCAGATGACGTTGACCCGTCAGTAACCTGAATTGGGGTGCCGCCGGCGCGGACGGTCCTGACATGCTGGGCGCCATGGTGACTCTCAATGGAAAGCCCGTATCCGTAGACGACCTGCTCCCTCTGGCGCTCACGAACGTCGGGCACTTCACGTCCATGCGTGTCGACTCCGACGGCAGCATCCGCGGTCTGACGCTGCACCTTGAACGCCTCACGCGGGACTGCAAGATCGTGTGGCACGCGGCCCTGAACACCGACCGTGTCCGCGAGTACGTCCGCCAGGCCCTGGGGGGTCAGGCCCTTCCGTGCGTCGTGCGCGTGACGATCTACGACCCGAAGGTCGAGATGGGCCACCCGGCCGACGCCAACGAGCCGCACGTTCTCGTGTCCGTACGCGGCGCCGGCTCCCTGCCTCCAGCCCCGCTGCGCGCCCAGAGCCAGGTGTACGAGCGTGACCTGCCCCAGGTGAAGCACACCGGCCTCTTTGGAGCCCTGCACACCCGGGGCGCGGCTCAGCGAGCGGACTTCGACGATGCCCTGTTCGTCGGCCGCGACGGCTTCGTCTCCGAAGGCGGCACCTGGAACGTGGCCTTCGTCGACCAGGAGGGCACCGTCGTGTGGCCCGACGCTCCCGTACTGCCCGGCGTCACCATGGCCCTGCTCCAGCAGCAAGCCGACCACCGCACTACAACTGTCACCCTGGCCCAGGCGAAGGGCATGGCCGCGGCCTTCGCCACGAACACCTCGATCGGCGTCCGCCCTCTGGCCGCGATCGACGACACCGACTTCCCTGTAGATCACCCCGTCTTGAGGCAACTCCAGGAGACGTACCTGTCGATCCCCGGCGAGACCCTGTAGGGCAAGACCATGGCGGGGGTAACCAGGTGGACCGGCCGAGAGGCCGAGTTGCTGCGCATCGCCATGCGCAAGAGGCAGAAGGACTTCGCCGATCTGGTCGGTGTGAACCCCCGCCAGATCCCCCGATGGAAACGCCGGGGGGAGACCATCGAACTCGAACTCGATAACCAGTCGGCCCTGGACACGCTGCTCGCCCAGGCCCCGCCCGACGTTCAGCAGCGATTCGCCGCACTCATGACCGAACGCGCCGCAGTTGAGCACGACGAGCGCGCCGAGGAACTGCTGCGTAGGGACCCGAGCACTCGTCGGCACCCGGTCGATGGGAAGGTCATGGCCCTCGTCGAAGAGGGCATTTTCCTCTCCGGCCCAGACAACCGCTCGGTTTGGCTGGAGCCGTTCCTCATGGACGTCTACCCGACGACCAACGAGGACTACGCGAAGTTCGTGCTGGCCACCAGGCACCGACCACCCCAGCACTGGCCCGACGGCCACTGCCCCGTCACGCTGGCCACTCACCCTGTGGTGTGGGTGACTTGGCACGACGCGACTGCGTACGCCCGATGGGCCGGCAAGTCCCTGCCTTCCTCGCGGCAGTGGGAAAAGGCCGCTCGCGGACCGCGCGGGCGCATCTACCCCTGGGG
Organism: Streptomyces sp. NPDC048473; assembly: GCF_043200155.1. Taxonomy (NCBI): domain Bacteria; kingdom Bacillati; phylum Actinomycetota; class Actinomycetes; order Kitasatosporales; family Streptomycetaceae; genus Streptomyces; species Streptomyces sp. NPDC048473. The sequence continues at coordinate 230,153 of NZ_JBICXE010000010.1, read as the reverse complement.
CAACGAGCCGACAGCCGCGAAGGCGAACACGGCCGAGGCCGGAATCGACGCGACCACCCCCGTCTCCCGCTACCAGTCCGGCGCCAGCCCGTTCGGCATCTTCGACATGTGCGGCAACGTCTGGGAGTGGTGCGGCACCGAAGAGGAGCCCGGCAACGGACGGCGCCAGTTGAAGGGCTCCGCGTTCACGTCCCCGATCGAACGGGCAGCGCCTTCCCTGCTGAACGCTGCCGCTGCGTCGATGAAGGACAACGACACCGGGTTCCGCTGCGCCACGCCCGCCTAATTCGGCCACTGTGGCGGACCAGTTGATCCGACGGTGGCGGTCGTGAGCCGTGGCGCCAATCGTCAGCGCGCCGCCGGGGCCGGGCGAGGCTGCGCTCCTCGTGGTGCGTTTGCCGGACATCAGCTTGCCGCCAATTTGAGCTCGCACCATGTGGTGGCGCCGCCATCCTCAACACCCCAGGTACCTCGCCCCTCTTCGGCGAGCGACTGGACGAGAACAAGGCCGCGGCCGTTCTCGTCGGCGTCACGGGGGGCCTTGGGACGGGTGTGGCAGCTAGGTACACCGTCGTGTACGTCGATGCGCAGGAAGCCTGCACGGAGCGAGAGAATCAAAGTGACCTCCCGGCCGCCGCTGTGCACGATGGCGTTGGTGACCAGCTCGGAGACGATCAGGACCGCCTCGTCGGCGACGTAAGCCAACCCGCGGGCACTCAGGCGCTGTCGGGCTCGGCGCCGCATGACGCCCACCTTTTCGCCGTCCTCGGGCGGCGGAAGCTCACCCGGCGGTCGCTGCCCGATGCCGAACGTGGAACGCATGAAGTCACCATCGCGATTGGGGCCAGGGCGCGGTCGTTCGGTAGTCGTTGTCATCACGTCCTCTGGGGGGCTCGGAGGACCGCCCGGACCGCGGATACCGCTCTGGAGAGCGGGCTCTGCTCGTCTTCGGGGGCGAGGAGGGAACGTGCTTCGGCAAGGCAGCGGACCAGCTGCACCGGTGCGGTGAGCAGGGGGGTATCGCCCACGGTCGACTCGGCACTGGGTGCCTCCAGCCATTCCACCGGTACACCCTGCGCTGATGGCGCGAGCCCGGGGATACGAACCGCGTGGCCGATTCCGAGGCACGTCGGAACGGCACTCCGGTCGAGCCAGGATGCCCCGACGACCAGATTGCCCCAGCGGGCTGCGGTGCCGGGCGGCACGAGGATGGCCGCCGTGGTCAGGTTCGTGAAACGGACGGCCGGCCCTACGGTCTGTTCGTAGCGGCGCAGGATGGCGTACGCCAGTTCAACTACGTTGCGGGGTGCCAGCACGACATCAAAGGTGATGCCGGTCGGCAGCCGCCGGGGGAAGTCGGGCGTACGGCGCCAGGCGCTCACGGATTCGGCCGGCGAGGCAGTGGCTGCGGCGAACCACGCGGACAGGCGCTCGGGCTCGCCAGTCACGGTGCAGGTCTCCATGAGTCCCTCCCAGGTCGACAATCGATCCTTGAGCACGCACAGTGCGTCCCGCGTCACCTAGTGCATCGGAGGAGGCGGGGCAGTGAACAGGTCCTTTCGCCGGAACCTTGATCGCCCCCTACCCGCCCTTCACCCGCCCTTTCCGCTCCCATTTCCTCCCCACCAGCGCTTTCACTGACGACGCCTCACACAGCCCGCGAGATGACCGCTACGGTGAGCCGACACCAGTCGGTAAAGGGGGTATCCGGTGAGCCGCAGCCCGATGAGAGCGCTTCGCGAGAGCCGCAACCGGACCCAGGCGAAGGCGGTTGATGAACTCAACTCCCTAGCTGAACGGCTTGCTGGCGAAAGGCGGGTCTCGAAGTGCCCGACCTTCACCGTCCGCCAGATGTCGAAGTGGGAAAGCGAGACGAAGCGGCGCCCATACCCGCACCCCGATACACGGGTGGTCCTTGAGTTGTACTTCCGGCGGCCAGTTGAGGAGCTTGGACTCCGCCCGGGTGCTGGAGAGGAGTCTCCTGACACTTCTGCTGTGCCTGTCGTGACGCAGGTCCCGCTCATCGAGCAGTCGGCCGCCGCGATTCCGCTTTTCGCCGGAGGCGACCAGGACCCGCCGCCGTGGCTGGCTCAGACGACGACAGATGTGGCCAGCTCCACGGACTGGAAGATCGCCGAGGATGAGGTCGATCTTCTCCGCGAGGCTGCGGACGACATGGACGCGCAGGACCAGCAGTTCGGCGGCAACCGACTCTGGCGGCCGACGCGTGCCCACCTGCTGTGGGTGCACCACATGATCGACCGCGGTATCTACGACGAGCAGCTTGGCCAGCAACTGCACGCACTCGCAGGCAAGTTCACTACCAGCCTGGGCTGGTTCTCTTACGACGCCGGGCTCCATGCCCAGGCTCGGCAGTACTTCTCCGAGGCCCTGAACGCCGCGATGTTGACAGGCGACGATGTGCTCTCCAGCCGCACGCTGAGCAACATGGCCCGCCAGGCCGTGGACCTGAACAAGGGGCGAGAAGCGATCCGCTTCGCCCGACTGGCACAGACACACGCGGGTATGTGGAGCGCGCCGACGCGTGTCACGGCACTCTTGGCCATCCGTGAAGCTCAGGGGCACGCCCGGGTCGGCGACGCCTTCAACTGCGAGTCCGCGATCAAGCGGGCCTGGAAGGAATGGGACCGCGGGACGGACGACCGCGACCCTGATTGGACGACGTTCCTCAACCAGGCCGAATTGGTGTGCTTGGAGGGGATGTGCCGACTTGACCTCGGCCAGACTGCTCGCGCCCAGAAGCTCCTGGCGCAGTCGGAGAAGCTGCAGGACGTGGCTCACTCGCGGAACAGAGGGATGTGCCTCGGCCGGCTTGCGACCGCGGCCATCGGCGCCGGAGACATCGACCACAGCGTCGATGCCGCGAGGAATGCCATCGGGCTGATCCGGACGGCGGGCATGTCTTCCGCTCGGGCAGTCCAGCAACTGAAAATCGTCCACGATGGACTGGCCCCTCATCACCGCGCCCGCGGGGTAGGGGACCTGCTTGAAGAGATTCGCGCAGTCGTCGCGTGATTCGGCAAAGGAGAGATGCAACCAGTGGATGCGGAGTACCAGCGGTACGACGGGGCGTCGGTCAAGGCCATCATCGACGAGCTGGTCGAGGTGTACGCCCGGGTGTACGACACGCCCCCGTATATCGGCGACCCGTTCTTCTCCGTCGACTCCTTCCGGGAGCGGCTGGGGGCTGCCTTCGGCAGCGAGGGCTTCGAGACGGTGACCGCGCGCCGGGACGGGCAGATCATCGGATACGTGCACGGCGCTACGCTGCCCGCCGACAAGCCGTGGTGGATCTCCCTCGGCGACCGGAGGCCGGCGCAGCTCCAGACCCTCGCGGATGCCCGGCAGGTCTTCTGGCTCCGAGAGCTGATGGTCCTCCCCGAGTACCAGGGCCAGGGTCTCGGCAGAAAGATCCATGACACCGTGATCTCGGGACGCGCGGAGAGTGCCACCACCCTGACTTGCATCATCGACAATCAGCCGGCGCACGATGCCTATCTGCGATGGGGGTACACGGTGATGGGGGAGATCAAGCACGCCCCAGAGTCGCCGACCTACAACGCCATGTACCTGCCCAGCTCGTGACGACCGGAATGATCATGTACCAAGCAACCGCCCAGCCCACCCCGGTCACGGCGACTTCCGGTCGCCGTGACCGACTCGCGCCGGATGCCGCGATCCTGTTCGCATACGGGACGCTCCAGTTCGATGCCGTCCTCGAAGCGCTGATCGGTCGGATACCGCAGCAGGTGTCGGTCAGCGCGCCCGGCTGGCGCGCGGCGTCGCTGGAGGGGCGTGTCTACCCAGGGCTCGTAGCGGCGCCCGGCTCTGCGGCGCCCGGCGTACTGTTCACCGACCTCAGCCGGAGAGAATGGATGATTCTCGACGCCTTCGAGGATGACCGTTACGACCTGCGCGAGGTGACGCTGACCTCCGGAGGGCGAGGACTCGCCTACGTCTGGCCGGACGGCGAGGTCCTCGAAGCGGACTGGGATGCCGAGCAGTTCCGTACCCGTCACCTTGACGAGTACGCCGCGCGGTGTGCACGGATTGCCCCGGGCCTGCTCGCCAGAGCTGCACACTGAACCGGGCGGCGACGTACACGCAGCCACCCTCGGGACATGCCGCGTACGACGAGACCGGGTCCCACGCGCAGGTCACAGTGGCTGTGTTCGGACCGGAACGCAGACCTGCGGCGAACGTGAGGGTTAGGCGCCCGTCGGTGATGACCAGGCGCTGGTCGATGACGTAGCGCGGATGTGCTGCGCCGAAGGCGCCAGCCCTTTCCTCACGCCGAGGTAAGCGGGGCCCTCACCACGGCAGGCCCGAAAACGGATTCGCCCACGGCAGACGAGAAAGGGCCCCGTGGGACTGGAACCTTTGCCGAAGACCATGTCAACGTACAACCTCCCCGGAAAACACCAGGTCAGAGATGCTCCAAGCGGAGCGGGGCCAACGTCCGGCGCTGGCCCCCGCCTCCCGTCTCACGCGCCATGGTCCCTACCAAGGAGGCCCACCTGCCGAAAGTCGCACTTCGATCGGCCCGCGTCGCCGCTCCGATCCTCCTGGCGCTCGGCGCCATGAACGCATGGACCGCCCAGACGAAAGCTGACTACGCAGCCCTCTCCACGGCCCTGTGCCTCTGCGTCTGTGCCGCCGGCCTTTTCGGCGAGGACCTTGTGCAGCGCGGACATCGCCAGGACCTGGTGGTGCTCGCGCACATCGCGGCCCACCCGGGTGCTGAGGCCCGTGGCATCGCCCGAGCCGTCGGCGCCCCCGAACGCGTCGTGGCTCGCAACCTCAGCCGACTCACCGAAGACGGGCTCGTGCTCCTGGTCGAAGGCGACGTACACCCCGCGCTCAGGTCCTACCGGCTTACCTCGTAGTCCGCGGTTGCGGGGCGGAATGTAGCCCACGATCCCCGGTTACCGAAACCGGGGATCGTGCAGACCATTGAGGGAGTTCGCACCCGACTGTGCTTGGCGGTGGAGTCGGAGCGGGCTAACAGACAGGGCCCAGCAAATAGAGAGGTAGTACCGGCCCTCCCGCCGCATAGCTGTCGGCTTCTGCTCCAAGCCCCTCATGGCATGGGTAGTGCTGTCGGCATTGCCCAATCGACCACGCGCCCCAGCAAGGAACCCAAACGTGCGCCGATCCGTGATACCCGCTGCCCATTTTCGCTCAGATAGCTGCCTCCACGGCGGCGCTGAACGGCAAGCCTCTTCTGCTGTCATGCAGGTGGCGTCGTGAGCGCCGGCGGGAGCAACAGGCTCCTCACTCCGGGAGAAGTGGCTTCTTGGCTGCAGGTGAGCGAGATCACCGTTAAGAACAAATATCGGGCGTGGGGACTTAAGGCGCAGAAAGTTGGACGCCTTCTGCGATTCCGCGAGCGCGACATCATCGCCTATCTCGAAGACAACTACGGATAACGGCCGCTCGGCCATTCCTCGCACATGAAGGGTGTCAGTTGGCAACCGTATATCAGCGATGCAAGTCCGATCCCAAGGTCACCACATACCCGTGCGACAAGCCGCGCTGCGGGCATTCTTGGACGGTCCGCTATCGGGAGCCTGGCGGTCGAACGGCGCGGCAGCGCGAAAAAACGTTCGCGAAGAAGACCGGTCCGGACGGCGCGGATGCCTTTGCTGCCAAGGTCGAGACCGACAAGGGGATGATGGTCTACATTGACCCCGATGCTGGCAAGATCACCGTCCGCGTCTATGTCGAAGACTGGCTCGAACGTCGAATAATCGGCGACGGAACCTATAACAATTACAAGGGCTTCATCGACAACCATCTCGTCCCCCGGCTAGGTCGGAAGACCCTCGCCGGGGTGACCAAGCGGGACATCGAGCACTTCAAGGCGGCCATCAGCAAAGAGCTGGCCGCGAGCACGGTGTACGACCGCATGAAGATGGTGAAGCACATCTTCTGGTCCGCGAAGGAAGAAAAGCGGATCCAGGAAGATCCGACCAAGGACGTCAAGAACGCCCCTGGGTCGCGCGCCGTCGACGAGGACGAAATCCCGTCCCTCGACGAGGTGCGGTTGCTGCACCAGCACATGTCGCCCCAGTACAAGCTCACTGTCTGGCTCCAGGCCGGGGTCGGCATGCGAGTCAGCGAGGCCCTGGCCTTCCACGTCGGATGCCTGCGCAACGACATGATCCGGATCCGCTGGCAGATCAGCGCGAAGGCGCACCGTGACGATTGCCGGACACGGCTCGTCCCGCTCAAGCACCGCGAGGAGGGCGAGTACCGAGACGTGCCGGTCGCGCCCTTCATCTGCACGGAGATCGACGGGCACGAGAAGCTGTGGGCCCCGATCCCGATCACGTTCCGCGACAAGGCAGGGAAGGCGCGTCAGGTCGACGTCTTCTTCGCTCCCCGTGAGCGGGGCAAGGGCACCATGCCCACGGCGAACACCTACTCGTATCACTTCAGGAAGGCGTGCGTCGCTGCCGGCCTTGTCGATGTGGAGGGGAAGCCCAAGTACCACCCGCACTCGCTGAGGCACTTCTTCGCTTCAACCGCGCTCGCCGCGGGCATACCTATCCACGAGGTCTCCCGTTGGCTCGGGCACAAATCCATCACAACCACGGTCGACATCTACGGGCACCTGGTGCCGGAGGCGTGGGACCGGTGCCGTGCCATCATGCAGACGGCGTTCGAACCCGCCGCGTAGGTGCGGGTGACGCGCCGCCGTGCTGGGATGGTGCTGGGACGTGGCTACCGTGCTGGGATGGTGCTGGGATGGGCACCCCAAAAACCGCGTTTTCGCAGGTGGGAGCTCTGCACCAAACATTCAGGTTCAGTCTATGAATTCCCCCACGTCGCCGACGTGAGTGAGTTCAGTGCGAAAGTACAAGTGACTGATGGGGCCGGGACAAGTTTGTCCCGGCCCCATCAGCTGTCCCCTCAGCCCCTGATGACGGCACCGAATTCAAGGTTGATGAGTTCCTGGCCACCCTGCCTCGGCCGGCCCATTCATTCAGAGATGTGCGGGCCACACGCTGGGGCGGTTCGAACTTTGCTCGGATCAGACGGGAACTTCCCGCAGCGAGCGGCCTTGAATTCGCCAACGGTTTGATTCTTCGAGGTTCTGCCGGGGTAGAGCCGCCGGCGCCAGGACGGTGCCCAGGACAAGCCCGGCGGAGGCAGTGCGCAGGATGGTGCCGAAGCCCTGGCCGGGGAGGGCGCCGCCCGTTGCGGGCCGAGGCGGCGTCGACCTCGATTCTTCCAAGGAGTGACGTCGTCGCTGTGAGCGGCTGGCTGCCCGATATGTCCCGTGCCGTGTCGGGACTGGCCGTCGCGTGACGCTGCGGGGCGTCGGGTTCCACGGGCCCGAGGGTGGTGCGGTGCTCTCCTGTCCGGTGTCGTCGGGGTGGTGGCCGGCCTTCAGGTGAGGGCCGGAAGCTGGATGGCCCGCTGCCAGGCGGTGGTGAACGCTTCGGCCCAGGGCCAGGTGCGGTCGAGGTGCAGGGTGCGCCTGCGGGCGTGGGCGGTGAGCCGGGCGGGCAGGTGATACAGCTTCATCCGGATCGTCTCCGGCTCCGCAGCGGCCAGGTCGGGCTCGTCGTGCAGGAGGAGGAGACGGGTCCAGGCGTCGAGGTCGGTGGCGAGGGTGGCGGCAAGTATCCAGGCCGCGTTGAGCTGCCAGGACTTCGAGGGCAGCAGCCCGAGCCCGACCCTCTTGATCGCTTTGACGCGGTCCTCGACCTCGGCGTGGTCACGGTAGAGGGCGTCGACGAACCAGACCTGGCCGGAGGCGGGGACCCCGGAAAGCCCGTGGTGGGAGGGGATGTTCGTGGCCACGATCTGGTAGCGCCAGCCGGTGCGTTTCTCGAAGGCGGTCAGTTTCTTCGCATCGCGCCGCGAGGGCTTGACCCGGCGCACGATCAGCCGCATTCCCTCGGGCCAGCCGGTCAGGTCACGCAGGCCGGTCAGCTCGGCGACCTGGTAGGTCAGCCACTGGCCGTCGGGTCCTTTGATTTCGTGGACCTCGCCGTCCTGCCGCAGTGCGGCCGTCCACACGCTTCCGGGCAGCAGCGCGATCGCATCCTCGTCTGCGGTGTTGATGGCCCAGCCGGTCACCCAGCGCACCCGGCGCCGGCTGGTGGTCAGCTGCTGGAGGTGGTCGAGGACGTCGTGGCTGAAGGCCGCGCCGTCGATCCGTACCAGCAGCTTCGACCACAGCGGCAGCGGGAGCTGCCGCAACGCGGCGGCCAGGACCGCCTTGTGGTCGGCGACGTCGTTGGGCGGCGCGTTGCCGGGCCGCAGCAGCATGGCAACGCACTCGCGGGTGTTGGCGATCCAGGCGCCCAGGGGCATGTGGCCGAAGGTGCCCTTGAAGGTGCCCGCCGCGCCTTCCTTGCGGCTGGTGCAGGTGACGATGGTCGCGTCGAGGTCCAGGACGTACCAGCCGGTCAGCTCCCGGCCGCATACCGAGATCCAGGGGAAGCCGCCGGGCCGTAGGGCGAGCAGCGTCCACACCGCGCGGCGTATGACAGCGCGGGCACGCTCAATCCGGGCCACGACCGGGGCGTCGATGGCCTGAAGGGTGCGGCGCAGGGTGCTGTCCGAGACCGGGGGGAACAGGCGCCGCCAGTGGCCCTGGAGTTGCTCGGCTTCCAGGATGTTCGTCGCGCCGAGCACGATCGCGCAGGCCAGCTGGACCAGCGCCACACCACGGTCCCGCCAGCTCGGCCCGCTGCCCTTCGGCAGCGCCGCGCTCAGCGCGAGGGTCAGGCCGACGCGGTCGGCGACCCTCCGCAGCAGCACCACGCCCGCGTGACCGATCAGATTCTTGTCGTCGGCCCGCACGACGAGCCGGTGATCCCATTCGGTAGCCTGCACCTGTTGGGTGCCTCTTCTCTGCGACGGTTTTGATCTAAGCAGTCCAGATCATCGCAGGTGGGAGGCACCCTTCTCTTGACATGGCGTCAGTTCACGGCCGCAGCTGAATATATGAGGTCGATGTGGGCAGTCGGCCTGGCACTTCGTACGCGTCCCCTGCCCACGGGGTGGCAGAGCTGTCCTGGCCTGCCCTTCGCCGAGGGGTGGCCGCCAGCCACAGGGCGCCGTTCGAGCAGTTGCCCCGCAGGGCGGCGAGGAGTACGCGATCGAGGGCATGCTGCCCGGTCGCACCTATCGCGACGCGGGCGGGTCAGAGTGCGGCGTTCACCGTCTCGTCGGCGAGAGTGTCCCGCAGGCCGAGACGAAGGTGCTCGACGTGGAAGAGGGCCTGGTCGAGGAGTTCGGCGACGTGGTGGTCGTACAGGGCGTAGACGATGGAGCGGCCGTTGCGCTCACCGGTGACCAGGCCCAGGTTGCGCAGCAGGCGCAGTTGGTGGGAGCAGGCGGAGGCTTCCATGCCCACCGCCTCGGCGAGGTCGCCGACCGCGCACGGCCCCTCCTGGAGGCGGGCCAGGATGCGCAGCCGGGAGGGGGTCGCCAGGGCCTGGAGGGTGGCGGCGACGTCTGCGGTCCCCACGGCGTCCAGGCGCTCGCGGGTAGTGGCGGTGTTCCTGGCATCGGCTCCATGACCCATGCCGCCCATCCTACTCATCACACTTGAAGACCTGTTCAGGTATTCCTGTACGGTGAGGGTGCTCGCCACCACTGCACCCGTGAAGGGCTTCTTCGTCATGCCTTCTGCACTCACTCAGCGTCCCGAGCGGACAGCTCCGGCTGCTCCGTCGGCGGTGCCGCGCCGCCGGACGCGCGTGCTCGCGCTGGCCGAGGCCCGCTGGGCCTCGGCCGCGCTGGTGCTGTTCCTTATCGCGCTGCCCCTCCAGCTGACCGGCGCCCCCGCGTGGACGTGGGGGCCGCTGTACGCGGCGGTGTACGTCACCGGTGGCTGGGAGCCGGCCTGGGCGGGTCTTGCGGCGCTGCGGGAGAAGACCCTGGACGTCGACCTGCTGATGATCGTCGCCGCGATCGGCGCGGCCTCGATCGGACAGGTGATGGACGGCGCGCTGCTGATCGTCATCTTCGCCACCTCCGGCGCCCTGGAAGCGCTGGCCACCGCGCGCACCCAGGACGCGGTCCGCGGCCTGCTCGACCTCGCCCCCACCACAGCCACCCGGCTGTCCGGCGAGGGGCGCGAGGAGACCGTCGCCACCGCCGAACTCGCGGTCGGCGACACGATCCTGGTGCGCCCGGGCGAACGCATCGGCGCGGACGGCCGGGTGCGGGACGGGGCAAGCGAGGTCGACCAGGCCACCATCACCGGTGAGCCGCTGCCGGTGACGAAGGAGAGCGGCGACGAGGTCTTCGCCGGCACCCTGAACGGCACCGGCGCGCTGCGGGTGAAGGTCGAACGCGACGCCTCCGAGTCCGTGATCGCCCGAATCGTCGCGATGGTCGAGGAAGCCTCCGAGACGAAGGCGCCGACCCAGCTGTTCATCGAGAAGGTCGAGCAGCGCTACAGCGTGGGAATGGTCGTCGCGACCCTGGCCGTCTTCCTGATTCCGCTGGGCTTCGGTGCCGAACTCACGGACTCGCTGCTGCGGGCGATGACGTTCATGATCGTCGCCTCGCCCTGCGCGGTGGTCCTCGCCACGATGCCGCCGCTGCTGTCCGCCATCGCCAACGCCGGACGCCATGGCGTGCTGGTGAAGTCCGCCGTCGTCATGGAGCGGTTGGGGCAGATCGACGCGGTCGCCCTGGACAAGACCGGCACACTCACTGAGGGCACCCCCCGCGTCACCGACATCCGCCCGCTGGCCGGCTCCGGCCTGGACGAGGAGACCTTGCTGGTCCTGGCGGCTGCGGCCGAGCACCCCAGCGAGCACCCACTGGCCCGCGCCGTGGTCGATGCCGCCCGCACCCGCGGCCTGACCATCCCCAGCACGCGGGACTTCACCTCCACCCCCGGCATCGGAGTCACCGCCACCATCCAGGGCCACACGATCGCGGTCGGTGCCCCGGCCCGCCTCCTCGGTGACAGCGATGACGCGGACTCGGCCCGCGCCGCCGTGGTGGCAGCCGAACTGGAGGACGGCGGGCGCACCGCGGTTCTCGTCCAGCGCGACAGCCTGGCGGTCGGCGTCCTGGGCATTGCCGACCGCCTGCGCCCCGACGCCGCCACCACCGTCGCCGCCCTGGCCACGCTGACCGGCAGCGTGCCGATGATGCTGACCGGCGACAACCCGCGCGCTGCCGTACGCCTGGCCGACGAGGTCGGCATCAGCGACGTCCGCGCCGGACTGCTGCCGCAGGAGAAGGTCGCCGCCGTCCAGGAACAGGAGAAAGCCGGCCGCAAGGTGCTGGTCATCGGCGACGGCGTCAACGACGCCCCCGCCCTGGCCGCGGCACACACTGGCATCGCCATGGGCCGCGCCGGATCCGACCTCGCCCTGGAGACCGCCGACGCGGTCATCGTCCGCGACGAACTCGCCACCGTCCCCACCCTCATCAGTCTCTCCCGGGCCGCCCGGCGTCTCGTGGTGCAGAACCTCATCATCGCCGCCGTCTTCATCTCCGGCCTCGTCATCTGGGACCTGGCCGGCCACCTGCCACTGCCACTCGGTGTCCTGGGGCACGAGGGATCGACCGTCATCGTCGGCCTCAACGGCCTGCGCCTGCTGCGCGACACCGCCTGGAACCGCGCCGCCACAGCCGCCCGGAACGCACGATGAGCCGCCGCGGCAAGAAGACCGCCCAGAATGCTTCCAGGGCGGGAGAGGTCCGGCCCACGGTCACCGTCTGCCGCGGCTGTTGCTGCGGCACGGCAGCGAAGGTGCCCCGTCTGGACCACGAAGCCCAGCTCGCCGACCTGCGCACCTCGCTGGCCGGGGTGGCGATGGTGCGGCGCACCGACTGCCTCGACGCGTGCGAGCGCGCCAACGTCATCGTCGTCCAGCCCTCCGCCGAAGGCCGCAAGGCCGGAGGACGACCCGTATGGCTCGGCCAGGTCAACGACCCCGGCGCCGCAGCCGACATCACCGCCTGGATCAACGACGGCGGCCCCGGCCTGGTCGACCCACCCGACATCCTCGACCTCTACACCTTCACCCCCTCGCGCCGCGTCCGGCACGAACTCGAAGATTAAACGGCTCAGTTGTGGGGCAGCCGCCGCGACATCAGCTGTCATCGCCTTGGGCGCGGGAATCGCCAGTTCGAGTGCCGTAGACGCAGCAGTGCGTGCATGCCTGGCACGTAAGAGGCGACTGAGTAGAGATACGGCGATGGACCGTAACAGCCCGTGCAACAGTTATCCCCCCGCTGCGGCGAGCATCAGGCGCATGGTCCACGGGGCGCCGACCAGTCGTTGAGGATCCGGCCGCGGGGGTGAAGCCGGGATACTCCAGCGCCGCCGCGCGTAGATGCGCCACCACTGCTCGGCCTGTGCGCAGGACCCGGCTGCACCCTGTCAGTACGTCCCGGAACAGGTCCACGTGATGCTGTCTGGCTGCCAGGGCGCGCTTCAGTGTCGTTCGGTGTCACCGAGCAGTGGGTCTTTCAGGTGGCTCCAGCCCTCGCTGCCGAGTGACAGCTCGGCGTCGTTAAGCAGGGCGCCGTCCAGTGCGCTGGTGATCCGAGTGCTGTCCAGGCCCAAGCCCGTGAACGTGATCTCGTTGCGGCGCTCGCCGTAGTAGTCGTCCCAGAACCAGCAGGCGAGGGTGCGGCGTTGCGGGGAGGCGGCTTCCCAGGCCGGGGACGTGGGAGCCTCCAGCCAGCGGTCCATCTCGCGGATTTCCAAGTGGCCGCCGGCCGAGCGCCACGTTATGAGTGCGTCCGGTCTGCTGGCGAGCCAGAGGTGCCCGCGGCTGCGCAGCACGCCCAGCAGGGCATCGCTCAAGGAGTCGGCGAGCCGCTGCGGGTGCAGAGGTCGGCGGGAGCGCCAGACGACACTGGAGACGGTCTGGCCGGTTTCGGGGTGAGCGTACGGTGAGGCCACCGGGTCCAGTCGGCCTTCCCATTCCGCCCGTACCTGCGCGGGTGCCCGAGGGCGGGTAAGGGCACGGGTGGAAACCGGATGTGCGGTGGCGATCTGTCCGAGGGTGGTCATGCCGGCGCGGGCGTTGAGGTAGCGAAGAAATGCGGCGGCGGCCTTCCCCTGTTTCCTGTTCTCCGGCGAGGGGTCTGTGAGAACGAGTGCGTCGGCGGCCTCCACTTGGCGGGCGGCAACCTCGGCCCGGGTGAGCCGTTCACCATCCTCGTCCGCGCCCCAGACCTGGATTGCCCGGTGGACGCAGGTGATGTCGGCCAGGAACGCGCTCCGGTCGACGCCGACGACGACGGGGGCGGCATCGTAGTGGTCCTGCAAGCTGTCGGCCCCGATTCTGGACCGCCACAGTTGAAGGAGAAATGGCAGGATGTCAATGTGCTCGGTCAGGGCCAGGACGACGTGGGTGGCCTTGTGCGTGCGCCGGAGCGCGATCAGGTCCTGCCGCAGGATGACCACAGGATCCCCGGTCGTGCCGAGCAAGGCCGGCGCCTCCGCCCGCCCGTCGGTAGTTCTCGCCAGTCGCTGGACCACTGGGTAGCGGCCGGATGGGCTCTCGTGGATCGAAACGGAGAGGACCACCGAGTCCGTACGGGTGCGCTTGAGCTGCGTGACGATGTTGCCGCGGATCTGGGGTGTGTTGCCGGCCACCATGCTCAACAGGCCCTTGCGCCCGCTGGCTTGCATCAGGTGCCCGGAGCGCACCCGGGGCGCGCGGCGAGAAGCGAAGCGGGGAGGCTCGCCACGTCCGGCATACCTGCCATGAGCCATGCCCGAACCGTCCTGGCGTCCTCCGCGCTCGCCACCGGTCCCAGGGGCATGGCCGGTGCGCTGGGGCGCCGGTCCTCCGTACACGGCTGGACGACGAGGTGGGCGCCGCGGCCGGCGGAACAGTCGAGCAGGTGCCCGAGGCACTGCGTAGCCACCATGACGGCGTGGGGACTGTCCCGTACGGCCTGTCGTAGCGTGCCGATGACGGCTTGGCCGGCTTGCTCACCGCAGGTCCCGCAGCTGGCGAGTGTGTACGGACGGGGCTGTCCGCCGTCCGCCGGGGTGTGCCCGGTATGCCGCATTGAAGACCCCCTCATGAGAATCGTGCCCGTTCGTATGGTGCGGCCGACGCGCTTTTCGGCCCCAGAGGCTGCCGAGGAAGCGGCACCTGCGTGGCGCTGAGCCTTGGCTTGTGAGCGGGAATCGGCAGGACGTCGAGTCCGTGCGCCGCGTTGCAGAAGGGCAGAATAACATGGACATGGATATCATTTTCATCTAGCATGTGGTTGTGCCGCTCGGCGATGTCTATGGAGGTGACCTGCCGTGACTGGTCGGACCACCCGGCAGCGGGCGGCGGTCCTCGATGGACTGGCGGAATGTCAGGACTTCGTGTCGGCTCAGGTGTTGCATGCCCTTTTGGCGGCGAACGGCACGCGGATCGGACTGACCACCGTCTATCGGGCGCTCCGCACCCTGGAAAGCGTCGGAGGCGTAGACGTGGTGCGCGACGACTCCGGTGAACGGCTCTACAGGCCGCGCCGGGGCGACGGCCACCAGCACTACCTGATCTGCCGCACCTGCGGCCGCAGCCGCCCGATCGACTCTGCGGTCGTCGAGAAGTGGGCCGATCGCATCACCACCGACACCGGATTCGCCGCCGTGGAGCACACCCTCGAACTCAGCGGCGTCTGTGCCGACTGCCAGCCGCGCCCGAACGGGATGTCGACCGAGAAGGAACAGCCGCCGCACTCAGGGGGTCCGCCTGCTCGGCTGGGCGGAGCGCCTCCCAGAAGTGCCCCGGTTGGCGAGGCTGTTCGCACGCTTCTCGGGCTCGACCATGACGTTCGGGCTCGACCATGACACCGCCGTCGTGATCCGGCGAAGTGCATGCCTTCGCGACGTGCGAGACCGCAAGTCAGGGCCCGGTTTGCCATATGTCGTTCCCTCGCCGGCGGGCATGCGGCATGCGGATGCCCGCCGGCCGCGGTCCGTGGAGGTGCCGCAACAGCACCCAGCGCGGCCCGTCGGTCTCGATGGGCCGCGCTGGCGGCGGTGTCAACGCCGGCCGTGATACGCGGCAGTGGGGTGCGGTCACGCCTCTGACGTCAGCGGAGCCCGCTCACCAGGAGGACTTGGTCACCCCGGGCAGGAAGCCGGCGTGCGCCTGCTGTCGGGTGCTGACCCGGGAGAGGCCGAACTTACGCAGGTAGCCGCGGGGGCGGCCGTCCACGCTGTCGCGGTTGCGGACGCGGGTGGCGCTGGCGTCGCGCGGCTGGCGGCGCAGTTCCGCCAGTGCGGCGCCCCGCTCCTCCTGGGTTGTCGAGGGGCGGCGGATGATCTCTTTGAGCTCGGCCCGCCGTGCGGCGTGCCGTTCGACGATCGCCTTGCGCTTCTCGTTCTGCGCGATCTTGCTCTTCTTCGCCATCAGACCTGCCCTCCGCGCGCCCGGATCCGTGCCACGGCCGCCTCGATCCCGATCACGTCCACCGTCTTGATCCCCTTGGTGCTCAGGGTCAGACGGACGTTGCGCCCCTCACTGGGGAGCCAGTAGCGCTTGCGCTGAATGTTCGGGTTGAAGCGGCGTGAGGTGCGCCGGTGCGAGTGGGAGATCGCGTTGCCGAAGCCCGGCTTCGCGCCGGTCAGTTGGCAGTGGGCGGACATGGTGCTACCTGCCTCTCTCTGCGTCCACTACCTATTGGTAATGGAAATCGTTCCCATATACTAGCCTCATGGCACGCAACGAACTCCGCCCGATCATCAAGCTGCGCTCCACCGCGGGCACCGGCTTTACCTACGTCACCCGCAAGAACCGGCGCAACAACCCCGACCGGATGGTGCTGCGCAAGTACGACCCCGTCGCACGCCGTCACGTGGACTTCCGCGAAGAGCGCTGACACCCCTCGTCCCCCGACCAGCCCCGAAAGGCCAGACCCAGCCATGAAGCCCGGCATCCACCCCGACTACAGCCCCGTCGTCTTCCGCGACACCGCGTCGAACCACGCCTTCCTCACCCGGTCCACGATGACCAGCGAGAAGACGATCCAGTGGGAGGACGGCGAGACCTACCCGGTCGTCGACGTCGAGATCTCCTCGGTGAGCCACCCCTTCTACACCGGCACCGCCCGCGTCCTGGACACCGCCGGCCGTGTCGAACGCTTCGAGCGCCGCTACGGGGCCCGCTGATGGAGCAGGATCGCCGACTACCCGTCGTCCTCGTCGCCGGGCTCCATGCGGACGCCCGCAAGGAGGTCGTCGACCATTTCCTTCGGACCGTTCCCGGCAGCGTCGCTCTGCACCACGACCTGACCGGCGCGGGGGACGGAGCCGTACGCCGCCTCACCCGCGACGGCTCCGGCGACCTCGCTCGGGAGCAGACGCCGCTGATCAACGACTGTGCCTGCTGCGCGCTGCGTGAGGATCTCGTCCCCGAGCTGGAGCGGCTGGCCCACGGCGGTTTGACCCGGCTCGCCGTCGTCGAGCTGTGGGACTCGGTCGAACCGAAGGCGATGGCGGAGGTGGTCGCCGCTCACGCGGGCGACCTCCTGATCCTCACGAACGTGATCACCGCCGTGGACCCGGCGCTCGTGCTGCCCTATCTGGCCAACGGCGACGACCTGTCCGAAGCCGGCCTGGCGGCCGCCCCCACCGACCAGCGCACCATCGGCGACACCTTCGCCCGTCAACTGGAGTACGCGCCCGTCCTCGCCCTGGTCGACAACGAGGAAGCGGACAGCGAGGACCGCGCACTCCTCACCCAACTCCACCCCACCGCCCGCCACGTGGATGTGAACTCCGGCGAACTCGCCGAGATCGCCTTTGCCGGTTTCGACGTCGAGGCGGCCGCTGCCGCGCAGCATCCGGCCTGCGCGCTCTTGCCTCAGGAGGCTGATGAGGCTGGGGTGACCACGCTCGTCTGGCGCCGTCGCCGGCCCTTTCACCCCGCGCGTCTGTACGAAGCGCTGGAGGACCTGTGCTGCGCGGCCGCGCGTAGCCGGGGCCGGTTCTGGCTCGCCGACCGCCCGGACACCCTGCTCGCCTGGGACGCCGCGGGCGGCGCGCTCTGCGTGGAGGGCGCCGGACCATGGCTCGCTTCCCTGCCCGACGCCGCCTGGGAAATGATCCCACCCATCCGGCAGGCCGCCGCAGCACTGGACTGGCACCCCGATCACGGCGACTGCTGCCAGCACCTCGTCTTCACGTCCCCCGGACTGGACCGAGAGGGGCTCGAACGGCTCCTTGAGTCGTGCCTTCTGACGGATGCCGAGTACGCGGCCGGGCGCGACGCGTGGAAGCACCTTCCCGCCGCCTTCGACGCGCTCCTGGACCCAGCCTGACCCCTCGACGACCTTCCCCACACAAGGAGCAGCCGCCATGGCCCGCCGCCAGGAACCCCATAAGCCCGCCAAGTCCCGCCCCAACCCGCTCGACGCGGCCAAGATCACGTACATCGACTACAAGGACACCGACCTGCTGCGCAAGTTCATCTCCGACCGCGGCAAAATCCGCAGCCGCCGCGTCACCCGGGTCACCGCCCAGCAGCAGCGCCAACTCGCCGCCGCTATCAAGAACGCACGCGAGATGGCCCTGCTGCCCTACGCCGGCAACTCCACCGCCCGCTGACCGGCATTCCGGACGGCCGATGTCCGTGACCTCCCGGCTCGCAGCATGGATCGGCGGAAGCGTCGTGCTTCAGTGGCGGGGAGTTGGCCACGGCGGCGATGCTGCTGGTGTTGTGCAGCAAAGCCGCGAGGACCGGGTTGGTCGTGCCTCCTGCGTCGGCAAGGAGGCACGACCAGGTTGACGCCGACGGCCAGGCCGTAGTT
Source organism: Streptomyces sp. NPDC048473 (assembly GCF_043200155.1). Taxonomy (NCBI): domain Bacteria; kingdom Bacillati; phylum Actinomycetota; class Actinomycetes; order Kitasatosporales; family Streptomycetaceae; genus Streptomyces; species Streptomyces sp. NPDC048473. The sequence goes on along the minus strand of NZ_JBICXE010000010.1, from coordinate 212,369 downwards.
CTGGCGTACGACGCGCAGGATGTGTCGGCTGGGCTCGACGACGGCGGGGACCTGGCGCAGGTCATTGCCAACTGTGTCATTCAGAGGGAGCATGCAGGTCGTAATGGTATTCATTTTCATGTAGCCTGATCGGCGTCAAGGATCGAGGAGACCCCCATGGCTGTTCCCAAGCGGAAGATGTCCCGCAGCAATACCCGCCACCGCCGCGCCCAGTGGAAGGCCAGCACTCCGCAGCTCGTGCCGATCACGGTGGACGGCTCCAGCTATCTTGTGCCGCAGCGGCTGGTCAAGGCGTACGAGCGCGGCCTGCTGCACCCCGAGGGCTGAGCGAACGTGAACCACCACCGTCTGCCTGTCACCGTGCTGTCCGGGTTTCTCGGCGCGGGCAAGACCACCCTGCTCAACCATGTCCTGGGCAACCGCGAAGGTCTTCGCGTCGCCGTGATCGTCAACGACATGAGCGAGATCAACATCGACGCGGCTCTCGTCCGGGGCGGCGAAGCGGCGCTGTCACGAACCGAGGAGCGCCTGGTCGAGATGACTAACGGCTGTATCTGCTGCACTCTGCGCGACGACCTGTTGGAAGAGGTCGACCGGTTGGCCCGCGAGGACCGCTTCGACTACCTGCTCATCGAGTCCAGTGGGATCTCCGAGCCGATGCCGGTAGCGGCCACCTTCTCCTTCCCGCGCAACGACGGTGCCACCCTGGGCGACTTCGCCCGACTCGATACCATGGTCACCGTGGTCGACGCGGCCAACTTCTTGCCGGAGCTGACCGGCGGCGACGGACTGGCCGAGCGTGGACTGGACCAGTACGAGGGCGACGAGCGCACCGTGAGTGATCTACTCATGGACCAGATCGAGTTCGCCGACGTCATCGTGCTCAACAAGCTCGACCTCGTCGCCGCCGAGGACGCCGACCGGCTCAAGGCCGCTCTGGTACGCCTCAACCCCGTTGCCCGCATCGTCCCGGCGAGCCATGGCGCGGTGGACCTGCGTGACGTGCTCGGTACCGGGCTCTTCGACGTCGAGCGCGCCCAGCAGGCTCCGGGCTGGGTCAGGGAACTCAACGGAGACCATGTCCCGGAGACCGAGGAGTACGGCATCTCCTCCACCGTCTTCCGCGCCGACGCCCCGTTCCACCCGGACCGTTTGTGGAACCTGGTCACCGAGCAGCTCGACAGCGGACAGTTTGGGCAGGTACTCCGCTCCAAGGGCTTCTTCTGGCTGGCCAGCCGACCGCGAGTGACGGGGCTGTGGTCGCAGGCCGGTTCCGTCGCCCGCTTCGAGCCCTCGGGGGCTCGCGACGCCGGCACCTCACAGGGGCAGGAGCTGGTGTTCATCGGCACCGGACTGCAGGCAGACAAGCTGCAGGCCGCCCTGACCGACTGTCTGCTGGCCGACGGCGAACCGGCGCCGAACGACGACGTGTTCCCCGCCTGGGAGACGTACGGCATCGAGGACGCGTGCGAGCACGAGCAGCCCGAACCGGTGTCCGCGGGGGCCGCTCACAACTGAAACTCCGGGCCGGGTGGTGGTCGCAGCCACGGCACCGCCCGGCCCGGTACGGCACAGCCCGCCCCAGCCTCCGCTTCCATGGAGCCCGGGGCATCGCCGGTTGCGTGCCCCGGCTCCTACGGCGCACGCCTACGTGAAGGAGCCGAGATGGGCGCTCGGCGGGCGAACCTTGGTAGCGTCCAGGAGACACCGCTGCTCCTCGTCATCGACAGAGCCACTCGTCGGTGCGGCTTCCGCTGCTGACGACCGGAAGCCATGCCGTGAAGGATGGGCGTTCGATGGCACCGGCCCCGCGTTCTGCCCCGCGGGGACCTGGTGTTTCCGCCATGGCTACCGAAGTGCACGCCGGGGCGTTCCGCGACGCCGGCTCCAAGCTCGCTGCCGACGCCACAAGCACCGCATCTGTCACCCTGGCGAGTCTCCCCGCGCAGGTGCTGGACGCGCTCACCGGACACGCGCGGACCCTGGGGGACGGGCTGGGCTGCAGAAGCCCAGCCCGGATCGACGTCGGGTCACCGGTGACGGACGGCTCTACGCGCTGGAGGTGAACACGACACTGCACGTCACGGGAGTCGAGCTTCGCAATTGACGCCGCCCTGTGCGGACTGAGCCACACTGAGGTCGTGCGGCCCTTTCTCCGCAAAGCGCCGACCCGCCCCGCATACGACGTAACCCCTGCCCATTCCCGTACCGGTCACGACACCAGCGCCCGGATAAAGGCTGCCTGATGTGTCATCAGAAGATTGCGGTGCCCCACGCCCACCAGGTCCACAACGCCCCTGCTGTCGCCGCAGCCGTCCACGCCCTGGGCAGGGACACCGACCTGATCGTCGAAGCACTGTCCGCCACCGAGTTCCCGCACGCCGAAATGCCGGCACAGGACCGGCGCAAGGCTTGACCTACAACCCCCTGCACCGGATGAAGAACTGTGCCGCTTTCGGCGGCGCACCCGGACTACCCGGCCCGTTCGCTGCGCACCGGCCCGGTGAGGAGACGGACGAACCCCCGCAAGATGAACACGCAGCCACTCTCCCCGGTCCACGCGATGGGCGCGAGCAGTGACGGTGATCTGGCTGCAGGTCCTGGCCGCGTACAACGCCGACCAGTACCAGGAAGATGACCGCGAGCCGTTCCTCGCCCTAGGCGCCGCCGAACTGGCGCACGCCCGCAGCAGCGAGGGCCGGCCCGCGACCGCCCAGGACGTCCGGCACATTGCCCCCAGGAGGACGGTCTCCTGCCCGACATAAGTTTGTGACCTAGCTGCGCGGACTCAGGACTTGAGTCGACGCGCGCCACAGTCTGCCCGTCCGGCGTGAATGCCCGTCGGGCAGGCGGTCGTGCGGGACTGGACCCGCTGTCCGGGTCGAAAACCTGGGTCCTGCGCACCGCTCGGCCGTGCCCGGCATGGCCGTCGAGAATGCGTGTGCCGGGCTCCTCAGAGCGTTTGCCAGATCCGCGTCAGTGACGACGTGGTGAGGACCTGGTCCGGACGCCCCTGCCCCGCGAGGCGGCCGTCCTGCAGCAGAAGGCAGGCGTCCGCCGCGCGCGCCACCTCGAGGTCGTGTGTGGCTTGGACGATCGTCACCCCGTCGGCGACGAGCGTCGTCAACAGTGCCCCGATCCGGTCCCTCGCCTCCGGGTCCAGCCCGGTGGTCGGCTCGTCGAGGAGCAGCAGGTCCGATTCCTGCGCCAGGCCCTGGGCGATGAGCGCGCGTTGCCGTTGCCCGCCCGAGAGTTCGCCCAGTTGGCGTGAGGCGAGGTCGCCGATGCCGAGCCGGTCGAGCATCGCGTCCACGGTCGCGTGATCCCGTGCGGTCAGCCGTCGCCACGGACCACGCTCGCCCCAGCGTCCCATTTCCATGGTCTGCCGAACGGTGAGCGGAAGAGTGTCGCCCACTGCTCCGCGCTGCGGTACGAAAGCGGGCGGCCGGGCACCAGTGCGGAGAAGGTCGCCCGATGTCGGCTTGATCACACCGGCGAGCACGCCGAGCAGGGTCGACTTGCCGCTGCCGTTCGGGCCGACGAGCGCCGTCATGGTCAACTCGGTTATTTCACTGCTGACTTGATGGAGGACGGGGCGCCCTGGATAGCCGGCACACAGCTCCGAGAAGCGGAGGGAGATGTTCCGATCGAGAGGTGGGGTGGTTGAGGGCTGCGGCGTGTTGAACATGATTTTCATTGTAGTGTCCGGGGCATGGAATGGTTGACGGTCCCGTTCGAGGTGACTTTCGTGCAGCGGGCCCTATGGGGCGGAATGCTGGTTTCCGCCATCTGTGCGCTGGCGGGCACCTGGGTGGTGCTGAGGGGGATGGCCTTCCTCGGTGACGCCATGTCCCACGGGCTGCTGCCCGGGGTCGCGGTCGCCGCGCTCCTCGGGGGCAATCTGATGGCGGGCGCGGTGGTCAGCGCCGTCGTCATGACGGCAGGCGTCACCGCGCTGGGCCGTACGCCCAGGTTGTCGCAGGACACCGGCATCGGGTTGCTGTTCGTCGGCATGCTCTCGCTCGGCGTGATCATCGTGTCGCGCTCGCAGTCGTTCGCGGTCGACCTGACCGGCTTCCTCTTCGGGGACGTACTCGCGGTCAGGCAACAGGACCTCCTCGTGCTCGCGGCGGCGTTGTTCGCGGCGCTGGCGGTGTCGGTCCTCGGTCATCGCGCCTTCCTTGCCCTGGCGTTCGACTCGCGCAAGGCCCACACCCTGGGGCTGCGACCGCGCCTTGCCCACGCTGTGCTCCTCGGCCTGCTCGGCCTGGCGATCGTCGCCTCGTTCCACATCGTGGGAACGCTGCTCGTCCTCGGGCTGCTCATCGCACCGCCGGCGGCCGCTCTGCCCTGGGCTCGCTCCGTGCGCGGAGTCATGGTGCTCGCCGTACTGCTCGGCACCTTGGCCACGTTCGGGGGCCTGCTGCTGTCCTGGCACCTGAGCACCGCGGCCGGCGCGACTGTCGCGGCCCTCGCGGTGAGCCTGTTCTTCGTCTCCCACGTCCTGTCCGGCCTGCGTGACCGGCGTACGCGTCAGGTCCACTCCACGGCACCCCTGCTCGAAGTCAACTGAAAGAAGCCAGAGGCGATCACCATGACCGTCCGCAGAAACGTCACGCCGTGGGCATCGGCCGCACTGGTGCTCACCGCGCTGCTCACCACGAGTTGTGCGGGGGAGGACCCGGACGCCGGGCGATCCGAGGCGAATCCCTCGTCCGCCACTCCGCACGGGTACGTTGAGGGAGCGAAGGAGGCCGCCGAGCAGCAGTCCCGGCTCCTCCTCAACGACCCCGACAGCGGGAACACCAGAGTCCTCGACCTCGTCACCGGCAAGGTGCACAGGACGGCCGAGGTGAGGGATGCCGTTCGGCTGGGCATGGACGGCAGGTTCGGCTACCTCCATGGGCCCGCCGGCACCCATGTGCTCGACAGCGGAGCGTGGATGGTGGACCACGGCGACCACGTCCACTACTACAGTGCGCCGACGCGGGACGTGGGTGAGATTCCTGCAGGCAGCCAAGCGCAGATACGCAGTGATGTCGCCGTCACCGCGGTGACCGACGAGAACGGCCGCACCGTCCTCTACGACCGCAGCAAGATGGAGAAGGGGCAGATCGCGACTCCTCGGACGCTGCGCGGCACTTACACCGGTGCGGTCGTGCCGTACGAGGAACACCTGCTCGCCTTCGCGAACCAGGGCGGCACCACGGAACTCGTCGTCCTCGACCGCAAGGGCGAACGCGTGGCTTCCCCGGACGTGACGTGCGAAGCCCCTCAGGGAGACGCGGTCACCCGGCGCGGCGTGATTCTCGGCTGTGCCGACGGCGCCCTGCTCGTGCGTGCGCAGGACGGTGCCTTCACTGCCGAGAAGATCCCGTACGGAAAGCACGTCCCGGGACAGGAACGCGCCACCACCTTCCGTCATCGTCCCGGCAGCGACACCGTCACCGCCCCGGCAGGAGGCGACGCCGTCTGGGTCCTGGACGTCGCCGACCGGACCTGGAAGCAGGTGGAGACCGGGCCCGTCGTCGCGGTCAACACGGCGGGCGAGGGCTCCCCGTTGCTCGTACTGGAGACCGACGGTTCCGTGCACGGCTATGACATCGCGACCGGAAAGCAGACCGCACGGACCAAGCCGCTGCTGACACCAGGGAAGCCGGACGGTTCCGACGGCAACGCCCCCGTCATCGAGGTCGACCGCAGCCGCGCCTACGTCAACGACCCCGAGGGCAAGAAGGTGTTCGAGATTGACTACAACGACGGCCTCCGCATCGCGCGCTCCTTCGACCTGGACGTCAAGCCGGTCCTCATGGTGGAGGCCGGTAGATGAGCCGAACCGCGGCGAAGCGTCGCGCGAGGGTGGGCACCGCTCGCCCCCGACACCTGATCGCGGGCCTCCTCGCCCTCGTGACAGCGATGACCGCCACCGCCTGCACCACCGACGACGACCGGCCCAGCATCGTCGTCACGACCAACATCCTCGGCGACGTCACCCGCGAGATAGTCGGCGACGAGGCCGACGTCACCGTCCTGATGAAGCCCAACGCCGACCCGCACTCCTTCGGACTGTCCGCGGTGCAGGCCGCCGAGCTGGAACAGGCCGATCTGGTCGTCTACAACGGCCTGGGCCTGGAGGAGAACGTCCTGCGGCACGTGGACGCCGCCCGCGAGTCCGGTGTCGCCACCTTCGCCGCCGGCGAGGCGGCCGACCCGCTCACCTTCCACAACGCCGACGACGGCGGCCCCGAGGGAGAGGAAGGGCAGCCCGACCCGCACTTCTGGACCGACCCCCACCGGATGCACAAGGTCACCGGCCTGATAGCCGACCAGGTCATCGAGCACGTCAACAGCGTGGACCCCGACACGATACGGGCCAACACCGACCGCTACGCGAAGCAACTCACCGACCTCACCAGCTGGATGAAGAAGTCCTTCGGCCGAGTTCCCGCGGACCACCGGGCCCTGGTCACCAACCACCACGTCTTCGGCTACCTCGCCGACCGATTCGGCTTCGAGGTGATCGGCGCGGTCATCCCCAGCGGCACCACCCTGGCCTCACCCAGCTCCTCGGACCTGCGCTCCCTCACCCAGGCGATGGAGAAAGCAGGCGTACGCACCGTTTTCGCCGACTCCTCCCAGCCCAAACGGCTCGCCGAGGTACTGCGAACGGAAATGAGCGGCGGGGTCCGTGTCGTCGAACTCCACTCGGAGTCCCTCACCGCCAAGGGCGCGGGTGCCGACACCTACCTGCGGATGATGCGCGCCAACACCACCGCCATGGTCACCGGCCTGACCGGCTCCTGACCACCAGATCTTGACCTCCCGGTCCTCCCGGCACACCCGCCCATCGGGCGCCGGCTCGTCGTACCCCCATGCCGCCACCGCGCGGTGCAGAAAGGAACAAACCCATGAACAAGTCGATACGCGGCAGAGCCCTCACGGGTGCCGCACTCGCCCTGGCCACCGCCACGGTCCTGACCGCCTGCGGCGGAGAGACCTCCTCCTCCGCAGACACCAAGTCCGACAAAACAGCCGACGCCACGCCCGCGGTGGCGGTCAAGGAGCCGCTGGTCGCCACCTTCGACGGCGGCCTCTACATCCTCGACGGCGAGAGCCTGAAGCTCGCCAAGATTATTGACCTGCCTGGCTTCAACCGGGTCAATCCCGCAGGTAACAAGGACCACGTCATGGTCTCCACGGACAGCGGATTCCGTGTCTTGGACGCCTCCGCCCAGGCCCTCACCGACATTGAGTACAAGGGCGCCAAGCCGGGCCATGTAGTCCGTCACGCCGCGAAGACCGTGCTCTTCACCGACGGCACCGGGGAGGTCAACGTCTTCGACCCCACCGCACTGAGCAGCGGCAAGAAGCCGGCCGGGCGCACGTACACCTCCGCCGAGCCGCACCACGGTGTCGCTATCGAACTGGCCGACGGCAAACTCGTGAGCACCCTGGGCACCGAAGAGAAGCGCACCGGCGCGCTGGTGCTGGACCGGAACAACAAGGAGATTGCGCGCAGCGAGGACTGCCCCGGTGTCCACGGTGAGGCCGCCGCGAAGAACGAAGCCGTCGGCGTCGGCTGTGAGGACGGCATCCTGATCTACAAGGACGGCACGTTCACCAAGATCGATTCCCCCGACGACTACGGCCGCATCGGCAACCAGGCCGGCAGCGACACCTCGCCCGTTCTGCTGGGCGACTACAAGACCGACCCCGATGCCGAACTGGAACGCCCCGCCCGCGTCTCCCTCATCGACACCGAGAAGAAGAAGCTGCGCCTGGTGGACCTGGGCACCAGCTACTCCTTCCGCTCGCTGGCCCGCGGCCCGCACGGTGAGGCCCTGGTCCTCGGAACCGACGGCGCCATCCACGTCATCGACCCGGACACCGGCAAGATCGAGAAGAAGATCCCCGTCGTGGGCGACTGGCAGGAGCCGCTGGACTGGCAGCAGGCCCGGCCCACCCTGTTCGTGCGCGGACACGTCGCCTACGTCTCCGAGCCCGGCAAGAAGGCGCTGCACGCCATCGACGTGGAGACGGGGAAGAAGATCAGCTCCGTCACCCTGCCGAAGAGCACCAACGAGCTGTCGGGCGTCGTCGCCGGACACTGACCACCCTGACCGCGCCTGTGCCCTCGCCACCACGGCTCGCCGCCGCGGCGGCGAGCCGTGGTGGCGAGGGCACACCCATCCATGGCAGCGCGCTCGACCGCGGCCTCAGCACCCTCTCCTTGAGCACGGGACTGCGCTCTGGGAACCGGACATACGAGGCTTAGGAGCGGTTGTACCTGGAAACGACTACTCCCGAGCGATCGCCGCTTCGGTGGTCGGCCGACACCGGGAGAGGTCTTACGTGGACGCGCCCCTATATCTGAGGCCCAGGGTGGAGCCACCGCTCGCCCGGCTGCTGACGGACCGGCACTTCCTGCACTCGCTCGTCGACGCGCTGGGTTCGCCGCTCAACGTGCTGCTCCCCGAGGCCGTGGCCGAGAACGCCGCCCGCTTCTGTGCCGTCTACGACCGTCACCATCTCACCGGACGCGTGTATTTCGCACACAAGGCGAACCGTTCCAGCGCCCTGCTGCGGCGACTGGCGGCGGAGGACCCGGCCGCCGTCGGTGTCGACGTCGCCTCTGTGGCGGAGCTCAGGCACGCACTGGGGTGCGGGTTCACCGGCGATCGCATCATGGCCACCGGTCCCAAGGACGCCGTGTTCCTCTGGCTGGCGGCCCGTGTCGGAGCGACGGTCAACCTGGACTCGCCGGGGGAACTGGAACGGCTCTGTGGCCTGGTGCGCGCGCACGGGCTCGGCCGGGTCGCCGTCCTGGTACGCCTGTCGGGGTTCGACCATGCCTCCGGCCGCGGGGGAGCGGGCACCCGGCTGCTCTCCCGGCGCAGCCGTTTCGGCACTCCGGTACGGGAGACGGAGGCACTGCTGTCGGCGCTCGAACGCCACGCGGAGACAGTGGAGTTCGTTGGAACCGCATACCACCTGGACACCATCGGCGTCGAGGAGAAGGGGCGGGCGCTGGAGCAGTGCGTGCTGTTCATGGACGAGTGCCGGGCACGGGGGCTCTCGCCGCGCGCTCTCGACATCGGGGGCGGATTCGGCGTCGGCTATGTGGCCGAGGCGGAGGAGTGGGAGCGGTGGACCACCGCGCTGACCGAGGCGGTGCTCGGTGTCCGCCCGCCGTTGACCTGGCGCGGTCACGGATACGGGCTGCGCAACGAGGGCGGGACGGTGCGCGGTGCCGCCGCGCTGTACCCCGCGCACCGTCCCACCGCAGGCCCCGGATACCTCGACGAGTTGCTCTCCCTGCCCGCGCCGGTGCTGGGCCGCCCGCCCGCCACCCTCCTGCTGGAACACCTCCACGACCTGTACATCGAACCGGGGCGCTCTCTCGTCGACCAGTGCGGACTGTCGCTCGCGCGCGTGCTGGACGTACGTCCCGTGGACACGGACTCCGGGCAGTACCTGGTGCACCTCGCCATGAACGCGGGCGACATGAGCCTGGAGGAGCACGGCGTCCTGGTGGACCCCGTCCTGCTGCCGCGGGGTGGAACCGCAGCCGGTGACGGGGAGCCGGTCGGTGTCTACCTGACGGGCAACCTCTGCCTGGAAGGTGACCTCATCACGCGCCGTTCGGTCTACCTGCCGCGGCTGCCAGTGGCGGGGGACCTGCTGGCTTTCGTCAACACTGCCGGTTACGCCATGGACTTTCACGCCCACCGCGCGCAGCGGCAGCCGGTCGCGCGGACGGTCGCGGTGGAGCGGCGGGGCGAATCCTGGAACTGGTGCCCGGACGAGGACTACTGGCCGATCACACCTGTGGGGGAGCAGTCGGATGAGGTATGACAGCATCACCGAGGCCATAGGCAACACGCCTCTGGTGCGCATAGATCCCGCCGTGCACGGGCTGCGCAACATCGACCTCTTCGCCAAGCTGGAGATGCTCAACCCGTTCGGTTCCGTCAAGGACCGGCCCGCGTGGCACATGGCCCGGCCTCACCTGGAGGCCGCCACCGCCGGTGACGGGACGGTGGTGGAGCTCTCCAGCGGCAACACCGCGAAGGCGCTGGCCCTGCTGGCCGGTATGCACGGCGTGAGGTTCAAGAGCGTCACCAACCGCATGCGCGTACCCGAGATCAAGGAACTCCTGCTGCTCATCGGCGCCGAGATCGAGGAACTTCCCGGGCGCAGCGAGTGCCTCGATCCGACCGACACGGACGACCCGTTGACACACTTCCATCGGGCGCTCTCGGACCCGGGGAGCACGTATCTGCACACCGACCAGTACTTCAACCCCCGCAACGTCGAGGCCCACGCGGAGGGCACCGGCCCCGAGATCCTGAAGGACCTGGACGGCCGGGCACCGGACTGGTTCATCGCCTGCGTGGGGACGGCCGGTTCGTCGACCGGTGTCGCCAGGGTCCTGCGCGAGCACGACCCGCGCGTGCGGGTCCTCGGCCTGGTCGCCCACAAATCGGACTTCATACCAGGCATCCGCACCATCGACGAGGTGCACCAGGTCGGCCTGTTCGACCCGGCGACGTACGACACCATCGAGTCGGTCACCTCGGACGAGGCCATCGACGGAATGATCACCCTGATCCGCCGCTGCGGACTGCTGAGCGGACCGACCGGCGGTGCCGCCTACCAAGGGGCGGTCCGGCAACTGCGTCACACCGACGAGGAGCTGGACGGGACGGGGCAGCGTCGTACGGCGGTGTTCATCGTGTGCGACCGGGCCGAGAGCTATCTCAGCTATGTGCGTCAGCGGCGCCCGGACCTCCTGGGCCGAACGGGCCGTGGGCGGTCCGCGGTGGCCGTCACCGACGCCGAGGCCCGTGCGGAGGCTCGCGTCATCGGGGTGGACGACGCCCGGAGGTGGTCCGCCGAGGGCGATCCGCGGCCCCTCGTCGTCGACCTGCGCAGCCCGCACGCCTACGCCGCCCTGCACATCGAGGGCTCGCTCAACATCGTCGACGAGGTGTTCGAGGACCTGCTCCGTGGCGGGCTCCCCTTCAGCAAGCGCACTCCCGTACTGCTCGCCTGTCCCGTCGGCGAGAAATCACTGCGTTACGCTGCCGCACTGTCCCGGATGGGCCACCCGGACGTCCGCAGTCTGGCCGGCGGGATCGTCGCCTGGCGGGACGCCGGCGCACCGCTGGTGCGCGAATGAGCCCGGCGGACCCGCCTCCTTCCCCAGAGCCTGAGAACCCGCTCTGGCAGCAGGAAGCGAGGGAACAGTTCCCCATCATTACGGCGCACCCGGAGCTGGCATACCTCGACAGCGCCGCTACGTCCCAGAAGCCACGTGCCGTGCTGGAGGCCGTTCAGACCTACCTCACGACGTCGAACGCCAACGCCGGCCGCGGCACCTACCCCTGGGCCAACCGGACGACGGAACTGGTGGAGTCGACCCGCGAACGCGTCAAGGAGTTCCTCCACGACCCCGAACCGGGCAGTTCCGGCGTTCACTTCACCAGTGGCACAACCGAGGGCCTGCGTACCGTCGCCCGGGACTGGCTCATGCAGTACCTCACCGACGGGGACGAGATCCTCGTGCCGTACGCCGACCACCGGGCCAATCTGGACCCCTGGATCGAGGCCCGGCGGCTCCTGGCCGAGCGTGGCGTCCAGGTCCGCGTGCAGGCGCTGCCCCACCAACCGGTCTCCGGAGACTACGACCATCTGGCCCTGGCCCGGGCCGTGGGCCCGCGGACCCGCTTCGTGGCCGCCACCCACGTCCACCACGTCTACGGCGGCGACATGAACGTGCACCGTATCCGTGAAGCGGTCGGCCCGGACGTGGCCATCTGCCTGGACGCGGCGCAGGGCGTCGGCCACCTGCCCGTCCACCTCGACGACCCGTCCCTCGATGTGGACTTCGTGGTCTTTTCGGGGCACAAGGCGATGGCGCTGCCCGGCTCAGGGGTGATCTGGGCGCGCAATGCGCGGGGGCCGGCGTTCCGGCCGGAGGGCTGGCAGGGCACGCCCAACACGGCCGGTATCGTCTCGCTGCGGGCCGCTCTGGACTGGCTCGACGCGATCGGACCGGAGCGCGTCGCGCGCTGGACGACGACGCTCACCGCCCGGTTGACGGACCGGCTCGCGCGTCTGGGGCCGTACGAGATCGTGGGCTGCCAGGCAAGCCTGTCCGCCGACTCCGCCCTGCCCGCCGAGCAGCGCCGACGCGGCATCGTCACCTTCCGGCACCGCGACATCCCCTCCGACGATCTCGGGTTCATTCTCTTCAGCCACGGCTTCATGGTGCGGGCCGACAACCTGTGCCAGGCCGGCTCCGACGGCCGGGACGCTTCGGTGCGCGTGAGCCTGCACGTGTACAACACGGTGGAGGAGATCGACCGGCTGCTGGCCGTCCTCGCGTCGTTGGCATGAATGGCAATTGATAATCGTTACCATCTGTAGATCCGTCGGTGCTCCCGCACGGACGAGAGACAGACGAGGTGACGCAAGCTATGGGTGTGAGCATGGCGACGGCCAGGACCTGGGTCGAGCGCTGGGAACGCCAGCAGGAGCGGTACGCGGTGGACCGCGAGGAGCGGTTCACCGTGATCGCCGATGTTGTCGAACACACCGTCGCCGACCGCGCTCGCCCCCTGCTGCTCGACCTCGGGTGCGGCCCCGGCTCCCTGGCCGCCAGGCTCGCCGCCCGGTTTCCGCGCGCCGAAATCGTGGCCGCCGACATGGACCCCGTACTGCTGGAACTGGGGCGCACCCACCATGCCGACGCCGCCCGCTACGTCGACACCGTCATCGGCGCGGAGGGCTGGACCGACGCCCTCGGGCTGGACAGCCCCTTGGACGCCGCCGTTTCGACGACCGCGCTGCACTACCTGCCCGAGCCGGTACTGCTGCGCACCTACCGTTCCCTCGCGTCCCTGCTGCGCCCCGGCGGCGTCCTCGTCAACGGGGACCACTTCCCGCCGGATGCGGCGCCCTGCTCGGACCTCACCGCCCATGTGGGCCGTCGCAGGTCCGAGCGCACGGGCGGCCACGCGTGCGAGGACTGGCGGTCCTGGTGGGACGCCGCGGCCAGGGACCCCGAACTGACCGATCTGCTCGATGAACGCCGACGGCGCCACGCCCTCCACTCCGGCAGCGGCGGCGACGAGCAGGTCACGGTGAGCCGACACGCCGCATTGCTGCGCCGGGCCGGCTTCGCCCACGTCGCGCCGGTCTGGCAGTTCGGAGACAGCACCGTACTGGTGGCGGTCATGGGGGACACGGGCGGATTTTCCACTCCCGTCGAAACCTGATGTCGGCGGCGGAAGCAGATCGATCGAGGCCGTTGCGGAGGGCGGAAGCGCTGCGGCTCTTACAGGGCCAGACTCATCAGGATCTCGTCGCGGTCGTCACCGGGGGCCACGCGCAGCGCGCCCGGCCACCTGCCGACCTCCGTCCAGCCCGCCTTACGGTAGAACTCCTCCAGCCCCAGACCGGACCGTACAGCGAGCTGCAGCCGCTCCAGCCCCATCTCGTCGCGCGCGACGCCCTGGGCGTGCCGCATCATCGCGGCTCCGACGCCCCTGCCACGAAAGTGCGCGTGTGTCTGGACGTGGTTCAACACGCCGCAGTGCGCCGCGAGGGGATGTGCCTCGCGTCGCAGCAGCAGCCAGCCCGCGAGTGCGCCGTCCACAGTCGCCATGAGGAGTCTGCTGTGGTCGGGGGACAGTTCACGAGTGATCCTCTCGACCGTCGGGCGGAGCGCGGCCTGGGTCACCGGCGGAAGCGGGCAGCCCATCGGGACGACGGCCCCTCCTGCGTTGACGACCGCCGTCCAGCATGCGGCGAGGTTCCGCCGGACGGCTTCGGTGGCGTCATGGGGCCGACTGAGTTGTGCGATCACGGTGCTGGGTACCGTCTCGGACGCTGTCACTTGCGTCAGCTTGCCAGCACCTTGTGGATCTCCGCTATGAGCTGCTGAACCGGAGCGCACGCTGCCGACCGGGCGTGAACCCCGCTCAGGCGTGCTGTTGCGCTGGAGTGTGCGCGGTTACGTCGACGCGGCAGCGGTCGCAGACGCCGGAGAGTTCCACGGTGTGTTCCACCTCGGTGAATCTCATGCTCTCGGCGACGCCGTCCGCCCACCGTTCCACGGGGTCGGCGTCGACCGCCGCGCTGAAGCCGCAGTTGCGGCAGACGAGGTAGTGGCGGTGCCCGTCGGTGGGCCGAGGGCGGTAGAGACGTTCTCCGGTCCTGTCCCGCACGACGTCGACCTGTCCGGCGCGCTCCAGGGCGTGCAGGGTCCGGTACACGGTGGTCAGGCCGACGGTGATGCCCTCGGCTTCGAGGATCTCGTGCAGTTCCTGTGCGGAGGTGAAGTCGGCTCGGTCGTACAGGGCGCTCAGGACAGCCATCCGCTGCCGCGTCGGGCGCCATGACGCCGGTGACTGCGTTGCCGGTGCGTCGCGCAGGACTCCCACCTCCCAGTAAGGGGGGCCAGTTGGCTGTCTGCCATGTCGGCCGAATTTGCCTCGACGGCGGAACGACCTTGCGCGGAGCTGATGGTCCTGGGTGTGAGTGCACCCGTCGGCCGACTCGATGAGCTTATTGAATATGGAAGTCATTATCTACTAGTGTCTGGCTGTGTCGCATCGGCGGTCGCGGATGCGACTGCAGAGGAGGGGCTCTCATGACGTTTTCGGGCCAGGCGCCAGGAGCCGGGAGGGTCGGCGCGGAGCGGGGTCGGTGCGTCGGGGCCGGGCAATGCGTGCTTGCCGCACCGGCCGTCTTCGACCAGGACGAGCATGACGGGCTGGTGGTCGTCCGCGCCGAGGTGCCGGCGGCGTCCCAGTCGGACGCTGTGCACGACGCCGTGTGGGCCTGCCCGTCCGGGGCTCTCACCTTCCGGTAGCACGAAGCCGGGCCCGGAGCGCCGAGGGCGTTGCAGCCCGCTGTGCACGCGTCCGTTCATACATGGCCACCCGCCCGCGTCGGGGGTGGCACTTCACGTGCCGTGGATGTCTTCCCGGCGCTCGGTTCAGCTCAGCAGAACGTCAAGGAGAAGCATGTCCAGACAGATCGATCGCCGCGCCTTCCTCCGCCGCGGTGCGGCGGGCGCCGCGGCTCTCACGGTGGGACCCGGCCTGCTGGCTGCGTGCTCCACCGACGAGCCCGGCGCGAACCCGAAGTCGGGATCGGGCTCTTCGACGCGCTCGGGCGGCACCTTCCGGGCCGCTTTCGTCGGAGGCGGTGCCTCCGAGACGCTCGACTTCTTCAACGGTCCGTCCGCACTGGACCTGGTGCGCGCCCGTGCCTGGCACGGCACCCTGGGCAACCTGGACCCCAGCGGGCCCGACGGGGTGCGCTACGGCGTGCTCAAGGGCATCGACATCTCCGACGACCTGTCGACGTACACGCTGCACGTGCGACCCGGCGTCCGCTTCACCGACGGCTCCGAGCTCACCTCCGCCGACATCCTGCACTCGCTCAGCGCACTCGCGGCCAAGAGCAAACTGCCCGTGTACCGGCTCGCCGCCGCCAACTTCGACCTCGCCCGCGCCAAGGCCGACGGGGGCCTGAAGGTCGTTCTGCCCACCCTGCGGCCCATCGCCGACGGCCGCATGATCCTGTGCCAGGGCAACTTCCTCGTCGTCAAGGACGGCACCAGGAAATTCGCCCAGGGCATGCCCAGTTGCGGCCCCTTCCGACTGACGGAGTTCACGGCCGGTCAGGGGTCGGCGTTCGAGCGCTACGACGACCACTACGGTCACGTTCCCCACCTGGACGGCCTGGAACTGCGGTCGATCGCGGACTCGACCGCCAGGGCGGGCGCGCTCACCAGCGGGGAGATCGACTTCGCCCACGACCTCTCACCCGTCACCGCACGCACGCTCGCGGACAGCGCGAAGGTCGAGCTGGCCCCCACGCAGAGCCCTTACCTGGTCGGTCTGTCCTTCCAGATGAACATGAGCGTCAAGCCCTTCGACGACCCCCGGGTCAGGGAGGCGTTCAAGCTTGCGGTCGACCGGAAGGCCATGGTCAGGACGGTCTTCTACGGCAAAGCCGAGGTCGGCAACGACCTGCCCTCCATCGGATTCCCCGACTACGCCCAAGGCGTACCCCAGCGCGCCCACGACCCCGAGCGGGCCCGTGAGCTGCTCAAGGAGGCCGGCGCCGACGGGATGAAGGTGACGCTGACCACCGGTCCCGAGACGCCGGGCATGGTGGAAATGGCCGCCCTCTTCGTCGAGGACCTGAAAAAGGTCGGCGTTCGGGCATCGGTCCGCGAACTGCCCGCGGGACAGCTCTACGCCGATTTCCCCGCGTACGCCGCGCTGCCGTTGGCCGCTTCGTACCAGATGCCCATTCCGGCGCTGTCGACTTACCAGATGAGCCTGGCGGGCGGGTCGCCGTCGGCGTTCGGCTGGAAGGAGTCGGAGACCGACGCCCTCGTGGCGAAGGCCCGTGCCGAACGCGACCCGGTCCAGGCGAAGAAGCTGAGCACGCAGGCGCAGCGTACGCGCTGGACGCAGGGCAACCAGGTGCTGCCGGTCTTCAAGCCGAACCTGAACGCCCAGGCCAAGGGCGTCGACGGAGTACGGGACGACCTCTTCGAACAGTTCCCCGGATTCTCCCGGGCGTCGCTGGCGTGAGGCTGCTCGCCTTCGGCTTCCGCCGCCTGGCGGGGGCCGCCGTCCTCCTGGTGCTGCTGTCGGCCGTGGTCTTCGCGGCCACGACGGTCCTGCCGGGTGACGCCGTCAGCGGAGTCGCCGGCGTGGACGCCTCCGCGGCGCAACGCGCCGAGGTGCGCGCCGAACTCGGCCTGGACCGGCCCGTCACCGAGAGATACGCGGACTGGGTGGCCGGGGCGGTCCGGGGCGACCTCGGGCGCGGCTTCGTGGGGGAGCGGTCGGTCACAGACGTCATCGCCACCCGCCTGCCCAACAGCCTCCTCCTCGCCGCACTGACGCTCGCCGTCACCGCGCCGCTCGCCGTGCTGCTCGGTCTGTGGACCGGGCTGCGCGGCGGCGTCGCCGACCGCGTGGTCTCCACGTCCGCCCAGATCCTGGCCGCCGTGCCCGAGTTCGTCATCGCCGCGCTGCTCGTCGCCGTACTGGCGGTGTGGCTGGAGGCCCTCCCACGCGTCTCGGTCATCCCGCTGGGAGGTACGCCGCTCGATGTCCCGCACGCGTTGGTCCTGCCCGTGCTGACGCTCAGCGCGGTCGGTCTGGCGGTGGCCACCAGGCTGTTGCGGGTCTCCGTGGCGGACACCGCGGCCACGCCGCACTGCGAGGCGGCCCGACTCAACGGCGTTCGCGGTGTGCGGCTTGCGGTGCGTCACATCCTGCCCAATGCCGCGGGACCGGCCGTACAGGCGCTCACCCTCACCACGGGTGCGCTGGTCGGCTCGGCGGTGGTGGTGGAGAACGTCTTCGACTACCCGGGCATCGGCCGAGAGTTGCAACTGGCCGTCGCGGCGCGGGACGTGCCGATGGTGCAGGGCATCGCCACCGCGCTGATCGCGGTCATGCTCGCGGTGCTCCTGCTGGGCGACCTGTGCACGCGTCTGCTGGGAGCACGAGAGGGACACCGACGATGACGACGGTCCTGACACCGCCGGGGAGGCGGACTCGCCCGGCGCGTCCGGGCACGCCCCGGTACCGGCGGCCGCCGCTGCTCACCTGTGCCGGCACGCTGTTCCTGCTTCTGCTCGCCCTGCTGGGACCGCTGGCCGCGCCGTACAGCCCCACCGCCCAGCTCGCCGCGCCTTTCCAGCCGCCGGACGGTCAGTTCCTCCTCGGCACCGACGTGCTGGGTCGGGACGTGGTGAGCCGTGTGCTCGGCGGAGGCCGGTCCATCGTGCTGACCGCGCTGGCCGGGACGGCTGCGGCCGGAGCCATCGGGATGGCCGTCGGCGTCCTGGCGGCCATGGTCTCCCGCAGGCTCGGCGACCTGCTGGTCCGCTGCGTGGATGCCCTCGCGGTCGTCCCCGCCCTTCTGGTCGTCCTGGTCCTGGCCGCCGGGTTCCCCGGCAGCGACGCGGCCCTCGTGGCAGCCGTCGCCCTGGCCACCGCCCCCTTCTCCATCAGGATCCTGCGCGCTGCGGGGGACACGGTGCTGAGCAGCGGGTACGTCGAGGCGGCCCTGGCCCGCGGCGACACCCGGCTGGCCGTGCTCCGCCACGACGTGCTGCCCAACATCGCCGGACCGGCCCTCATGGACACAGCGCTGCGCCTGGTCGCGTCCCTGCACCTCACCGCCACCGCGGGCTTCCTCGGCCTCGGTCAGGGTGGAGCGGCGCCCAACTTGGGGCGCATGGTGAGCGAGAACGTCCCCGGGGCGACGCTGGCCGCCACGCCGTTCCTCGCGCCGGCCCTGCTGCTCGTAGGGCTGTCCGTGTGTGTCGGGCTGCTGGCCGGACGGCTGGCGGAAGCGGTGGGACGGGGGATCGCATGACCGGGAACGGGACAACGGCACGCCGGGTGCAGGAGGGTCTGCTCGCCGAGATCAGCGGGCTGACGGTCGGTCCGGTGTCCGGCGGTCCGCCTGTCCTGCACGACGCCTGCCTGTCGGTTGCGCCAGGGCAGGTACTGGGGGTCGTGGGCAGGTCGGGATCAGGCAAGAGCAGCTTGGCCTACAGCCTGCTCGGACACGTCCGACCCGGCCTGGAGGTGCGGTCAGGAACCGTCCAGGTGGCCGGACTCGACCCTTTTACCCCTGCGGACGCCGGTCGGCTGCGGGGACGCGTGGTGTCGTTCTTGGGACAGGACCCGGCATCGTCGCTCAACCCCGCGCTACAGGTCGGCACGCAGATCGCGGAGGCGGTACGCCTGCGCTCGGCCGTGAAGCGTGCGAACGACGTCCGTGCGCGGGTCGAGGAGCTGCTGCTGTCCGTGCGGCTGCCGGCCGACCGGGCGTTTCGGCGACGGATGCCGCGGCAGCTGTCGGGAGGGCAGGCCCAACGCGTCGGCCTCGCACTGGCCCTGGCTGGTACACCCCGCCTGCTGGTCCTCGACGAGCCCACCAGCGGTTTGGACACGGTCCTGGCCGACGCGATGCGCGGCCTGCTGGCCGAGGTCCTCTCCGAGGGTGACCGCGCCGCGTTGCTGGTCAGCCACGACCCGGCGTGGATCGCGTCCGTGGCGGACGAGGTGATCCGCCTGGAGGGAGGGCGGATCGTCACGGCAGGGCCGGTGAAGAGACCGGTGCCTGTCCTGACACAGACGAAAGCCCGCGCCAGCTGGTCCGGTCCGCCGCGGCCGCAGGAAGTCACCGCCGAGGGAGGGCTGCACGTGCGCGGGCTGAGTGCCGCCCACGGCCGCGTTGCCGTGCTGCACGACGTCTCCCTCACCGTCCCGGCAGGCTCCTGCACCGTCGTGGTGGGCCCCTCGGGTTCGGGGAAGACCACCCTCGCCCGCTGCCTCGCAGGGCTCCACCGGCCCGCACGAGGCAGCGCCGAGTGGCGGGAGGCGGGTGCGGAGCGAGGACGCGGCGCTGCGGTGCAACTCGTCGCACAGGACGCCCGCGGCGCTCTCAACCCCCGTGAATCCGTGAGGACCGCGCTTCTGCGCCCTCTCAGGGGGATCGGGCGCCGACCCGCCGAGGAAGCGCTCGGAGAAGCCATAAGGCTGCTCGGTCTGGTCGGTCTGGACGAGGGTGTACTGACACGCAGACCGGGTGAGTTGTCGGGCGGCCAGCGCCAACGCGTCGCCCTGGCGCGGACGCTGGCGGCTCAGCCGCGCGCTCTCGTCTGCGACGAGATCACCTCGGCGCTGGACCCGGACACGGCGAGCGGAATCCTTGACCTGCTGGACTCGCTGCGGTCGACGACGGGGCTGACGGTCGTGATGGTGACGCACGACCTGACCGCCGTCGCCCGCCGTGCGGAGCGGGTCGTCGTCCTGGACGCGGGGAGGGTGGTCGAGGACGGCCCCGCCGAACGGGTTCTCGTGGCCCCGGAGCATCCCCGCACCAGGGAACTGCTCGCCCACGCCGGCGATGCCCTCCTCGCCGTACCGGAGTAGCGGCGGGTGGGGGACCTCTCACGGGCGGCAGGAGGAGCGCCCCGCTCACCGGGCGCTCCTCCCGGCCACGCCTTACGACAATGGCAAGCGCTGTGTCAGCGCAGCCTTGTCCACCTTTCCGACCGCGGTGAGCGGCAGTGCGGGAACCCGCACGACCTCGTCCGGCGCCTTGTGCCCGGCCAGCCCGCGTTCCTTGAGATGGGCGGCGACCTCCCGCGCTCCGGGAGCCGAGCCCTCGCATACGACGAAAGCGACGGACCGCTCACCCCACCGCTCGTCCGGCACACCGACCAGGGCCGCCGCCGTGATCGCCGGATGCGTCAGCAACTCCTCCTCCACCTCCACCGCGGCGATCTTCTCGCCGCCCCGGTTGATCTGGTCTTTGATCCGCCCCACCACCACGAGATGTCCGGTGGGCAGGCGCCGCACCACGTCTCCGGTCCGGTAGTAGCCGTCCGGGGTGAACGCCGTGCGGTTGTACTTCTCGGCGCGGTAGTAGCCACGCAGCGTGTAGGGGCCCCTGGTGAGGAGTTCGCCCGCCGTCCCATCCGGCACGGGCATGCCGTCGCTGTCCACCACCAGAACCTCGTCGTCCGGCGAGACGGGCCGGCCCTGGGTGGCACAGACCAGGTCCTCGGGATCGTCAAGGCGCGTCAGGTTGATCAGGCCCTCCGCCATGCCGAAGACCTGTTGCACGGTCGCCCCGAGCGCCGGTCCCAGCTTGCGGGCGTGATCCTCCGGCAGCCGCGCCCCGCCGACCTGCACCACCGCGAGGCTTCCGAGGTCCCAAGACCCGGACCCGGCCTCCTCCATCCAGTGGGGGACAAGCGGCGGGGTCAGGGAGGTCAAGGTCACGCCCTCCCGTTCGACGAGGGCGAACGCCGTCTGCGGGCTGGGGTCCGGCGCGACGACGACAGTTCCCCCGGCCATCAGGGTGCCCAGCACTCCGGGGCAGGCGAAGGTGAAGTTGAACCCGATCGGCAGTACCGCCAGGTACACGGTCCGCGCGTCGAGCGCACAGACGGCGGCGCAGGCGCGGGCGTTGTAGGCGTAGTCGTCGTGCGTGCGCGGGATGAGTTTGGGGAGCCCTGTGGTGCCGCCGGACAGCAACAGGAGAGCGATGTCGGAGGTGGCGGCTCCCCCGTCGTCGAGGCCGTGACCCGAGGCGGCCGGCGGGGCCGAGCGGAGCCCTTCGAAGGAAACGAAGTCCTCGCCCGGCCCCGGATCGCCGACCACGATGACATGCCGCAGCGAGCCGTCCGATCCCTGCTCCGCCCGCACCTCGCGCATCAGTTCGCGGTGGTCGAACCTGGCGTGCAGATCGGGCACCACACAGGCCACGGCCCCCGCCACGCGCACCAGATGACCGATCTCCCGGCGCCGGTGACCGGGCATGGCGTGCACCGGTACCGCACCGAGCCGCTGCAAGGCGAACCAGAGGAGTACGAACTCGGCGCGGTTCGGGAGCTGGACCACCACGCGGTCGCCCCGTCCGATGCCCAGTCCGCACAGTCCGCGGGCGATGAGGTCAGCTTCGGAGTCCAGCTGGGCGTAGGTCCAGCGACGGTCGCCGTCGACGAGCGCGATGCGCCCTCCGCGCCCGGCCGCCCACTGGCGCAACCGGGCTCCGAAGGTGACGCCCTCCCAGTGGCCGACGGCCCAGTACCGCGCCTTCTCGGCCTCGGGCCAGGTCCGTTGTGTCTCGCTCATGGGGCTCTGCCTCTCATCGCCGAGCCTCGTGGCTCTGGCGTCGGGTCCGATTATGTGATTACGATGTGAACTATAGAAATGATAATCATTTCAATCTAGGGCTCGGCCCCTGCGTGACGAACCTCCCGCCGCCTGCCGACCTCGACACGACCCGCACCCATCCGATCGGAAGGCCCCATCAGTGAGCGACGAAGCGCTCGTCCAGGCGCGGACAGCGGAAGGCGACCCCGCCGGCAGCGACCCGCACGCACCGACCGCGGTGCGCGCGGCGGTTGCACGCGCACTGGAGCTGCCGCCACAGCAACTGGCCGACGACCGTGACCTCTTCGAACTCGGCCTCGACTCACTGATGCTGATGTCCCTCGTCGGCACCTGGCGACGGGCGGGCAGCACCGTCACCTTCCAGGACCTCACGCGTGAGCCGACCCTGCGGGCCTGGACGGTCCTGCTCGGGCAAGCGCGGCCCGACGGCGAACCCGCCCCCGCATCTCCCACCCCGTCGGACGCGACGGCCGCCGAGGAGCAGTCCGGCTCCTTCCCGCTGGCCACCATGCAGCACGCCTACTGGATCGGACGTCAGGACGGGCAGCCTCTCGGCGGTGTCGCCGCGCACTTCTACGTCGAACTCGACGGTCATGACGTCGATCCGGCCCGGCTCGATGCCGCCCTGCGCGCCCTCGTGCGGCGGCACGGCATGCTCAGGGCCGTCTTCGACGATGAGGGCCGCCAGCGCTTCGGTGCCGCAGGTGCGCCCCTCACCGTCCACGATCTGCGTGCACGCACCACCGGTGAGGCCGAGTCCGAGCTGGAGCGACTGCGTGAGAACAACACCCACGACCGCCCGGACATCACCACGGGCGAGGTCTTCCGTGCCGCCCTGTGCCTGCTCCCCGACGGGGGGACCCGGCTGCAGATCGACCTGGACATGATGGCCGGTGACGCGCTGAGCCTGCGGGTCCTCCTGTCCGACCTGCGCCGCTTCTACGAGTGTCCTGAGGATCCGCCGCGCGAGATGGGCCTGGACTACCGCCGGTACCTCGCGGAGCACGACGTCCGGCGAAGGGCCGAACGCGAACAGCATGCCGCCTGGTGGCGAGAGCGCCTGCCGGACCTGCCCCGCGCCCCCCGGCTGCCGACGACCGTCGACCCGCTCACCCCGGTCAGCGCGGACGACACCACGCTCACCCACTCCCGCCGCCTGCACCACTGGCTCGGCCCCGCCGACAAGGCCGCCCTTATCGCCGCGGCCCGCCGACACGGCATCACCCCCGCCGCCGCCCTCGCCACCGCCTTCGCCGAGGTCATCGCCGCCTGGAGCGACAGCCGGCGCTTCCTGCTCAACCTTCCGCTGTTCGACCGGGAGATGTTCACCCCCGAAGTGGCCGACCTGGTCGGTGACTTCAGCAGCTCGGTCCTGCTCGACGCGGACCTGAGCGCGCCGCACCCGTTCTCCCGGCAGGCGCGCGGCCTTCAGGAACGCCTTCAGGAGGGCATCGCCCACGGGGCATACGGCGGCGTCGAGGTGCTGCGCGACCTCGCCCGCGTCGAGGGCGCCCCGGTGCTGGCACCCGTCGTGTACACCAGCGCCATCGGCCTGGGCGAGATATTCGAGCAGGACGTCCAGAAGTCCTTCGGCCGCCCTTCCTGGATCATTTCGCAGGGACCGCAGGTCTACCTGGACGCGCAGGTCACCGAACTCGACGGCGGTCTCCTCCTCAACTGGGACGTGCGTGACGGGGTGTTCGAGACCGGCGTCCCCGACGCCGCGTTCCATGCCTACCGCCGCCTGATCGGCCGTCTCGTGACCGACCCCGAAGCGTGGGACCGGCCGGTGAACGGTCTGCTCGCGACCGACGTCCTGCCCCGCCGCGCGGTGGCGGCCCTGCCCGCCACGCCGGCCCCTGCCCGCGCCCTGCACACCCGCTTCTTCCGGCTGGCGGAGACCGAGCCGGACCGCGCTGCGGTCATCAGCACGACGGGTGACGCGATCACCTACGGCGAACTCGGCTGCCGAGCACGACAGATCGCCGCGCTGCTGCGCGACCACGGGGTGCGAGAGGGAGACACGGTCGCGGTGACCCTGCCCAAGGGCGCCGACCAGGTCGCCGCGGTGCTCGGCATCCTGGCCGCCGGAGCTGCCTACGCACCCGTCGGAGTGGAACAGCCCGCCGTACGACGAGCCCGCATCCACGCCGTGGCCGAAGCGTCCGCCGTACTCACCGACCGGGACCACGCCCACTTGTGCGCGGAAGCCTCCTCGGCTCCGGTGCTGCTCCTGGAGGACGCGGCGAAGGCGGAACCCGCACAGGTCGTCCAGCCGGATCCCGCCCTGCCGGCCTACGTGCTGTTCACCTCCGGCTCGACCGGACTGCCCAAGGGCGTCGAGGTGTCGCACCGAGCGGTCGTCAACACCATCGAGGCGATGGAGAAACAGCTCGGACTCGGCCCCGCGGACCGCACGCTCGCGATCTCCGCACTGGACTTCGACCTCGCCACCTGGGACATCTTCACCCCGCTGTCACTCGGCGGCCAGTTGGTCGCTGTGGGACAGGAGCACCGCCGCGATGCCCACCACTGGGCGCGGCTGGTGCGCACGCACGGGGTGACGCTGGTGCAGTGCGTGCCCGCCCTGCTGGACCTGCTGATGGCCGCCGGCGAGGACGACGGCCTCGGCGACTCCCCGCGCATGGCGCTGCTCGGCGGGGACTGGATCGGACTCGACCAGCCCCGCAGACTGCGGGCCCTCGTACCCGGCTGCCGTTTCGTGGCACTCGGCGGCATGACGGAGGCCGCGGTCCACTCCACGGTCTTCGAGGTGGAGGAGACCGACCCGGCCTGGAAGTCGGTCCCGTACGGTGTTCCGCTCCGCAACATGCGGGCACGTGTCGTGGACGAGCGCGGCCGTGACTGCCCCGATCTCGTCCCCGGCGAGCTGTGGATCGGCGGCCCCGGTGTGGCCAACGGATACCGGGGGGACCCCGAGCGGACCGCCGAACGTTTCGTCGAGCACGACGGCGAACGCTGGTACCGCAGCGGCGACCTGGCCCGCTACCGGCCCGACGGAGTGCTGGAGTTCCTCGGCCGCGCCGACCACCAAGTGAAGATCGGCGGCCACCGCATCGAACTCGGCGAGGTCGAGTCAGCGCTGGAGGACGACCCCGTCGTCCTGCACGCCGTCGCCACCGTCCTCGACACACCGGTGCGACACCTCGCCGCGGCCGTCTCCGCTCGCGACGAGGCACCCGACCCGGAGAAGGTCCGCCTCCGGGCGGCGGACCGACTGCCCGCCTACATGGTTCCCGAGCGCATACTCGTCATGCGCGACCTGCCCCTGACCGCCAACGGCAAACTCGACCGGGCCGCCGTCCGCCAAGCGCTGACCGAGGCCGCCGGCCAGGACGGACCGCGCACTTCCGAGCCTTTCGGTCCCGTGGAGACGGCCGTGGCGGCCGAGTGGGCCGACCTGCTCGACGTGGCCGACGTGGGACGCGAGAGCAGCTTCTTCCTGCTGGGCGGCGACTCGCTCGTCGCGACCCGCATGATCGGCCGACTGCGCGCAGCCGGATTCCCCGGCGCCCGTGTGGCCGACCTCTTCGCCCGCCCCGTGCTCCAGCACTTCTGCGAGACGCTGCACCCCGCGACGACCACCCACGAGCAGGCAGCCGTCCTCGTGCCCGACCCGTACCACGCCCACGAGCCCTTCCCGCTGACGGACGTCCAGGCCGCCTACCACACCGGCCGAGACCCTCGTTTCACCCTCGGCGGCGTCGGCACCTGGCACTACACGGAGTTCGACGGCACGGACGTCGACCTGCCCCGGCTGGAGCGCGCCTGGAACACCCTCGTCGCCCGCCACGGCATGCTCCGTGCCGTCGTCGACGACGGACGTCAGCGCGTCCTTCCCGAGGTGCCACCCGTGCGCATCCCCGTGGGGGACGCCTGCGACGGCGACACGACCAAGGCCCTGGCGGACCTGCGTGCCCG
This sequence comes from Streptomyces sp. NPDC048473, assembly GCF_043200155.1. Taxonomy (NCBI): domain Bacteria; kingdom Bacillati; phylum Actinomycetota; class Actinomycetes; order Kitasatosporales; family Streptomycetaceae; genus Streptomyces; species Streptomyces sp. NPDC048473. The sequence goes on along the minus strand of NZ_JBICXE010000010.1, from coordinate 186,681 downwards.
CCTGTCCCGCCAGGTCCGTGACCCCGCCCGGTGGCCGCTCTTCGCCATCGAGGCGGTGCGCTACCGCGAGGACGAGGATGCCGGGAAGGAGGACGGTGAGGTACGCACCCGCATCGGCATCGGCCTGGACTACCTGGTGCTCGACGCGCTCTCCATCACCACGCTCTACGCCGAACTGAACGCGCTCTACGCCGATCCGGACCAGGAACTGCCGCCCATCGATGTGACGTTCCGCGACTATCTGACCCGCCTCCCGGCGGACCCGGAGGCGGAAGCGCGTGCCCGCGCCCACTGGCAGTCCCGCCTGTCCGAACTGCCGCCGCCCCCCGCGCTCCCCTTCGACCGCGACCCCGCGACTCTCGACACGCCCGTCTTCACCCGGCGCCGACTGACCGTGCCCGCCGAGGACTGGCAGGCCGTCAAGCGGGACGCGGCCCGGCGCGGCCTCACCCCCTCCACCGTCCTGCTCGCCCTGTACGCGGAAACCCTGGCGACCTGGAGCGGGAGTGACGCCCTGACTCTCACGCTCACCCTCTTCAACCGCCGTGACGTCCATCCCCACATCCACCGGGTGTTGGGCGACTTCACCTCCCTGTCCCTCGCCGGATACCGGCGCGAGGGCACCTGCTGGCCGGCGGCGGCCAGGGTCCTGCAACGCCGTCAGGCCGAGGACCTCGACCACGCGGACGTGCCGATCGACTGGCTGCTGCGGGAGTTCGGCCGACGCACGGGCACAGTGGACGCGGCCGCACCCGTCGTGTTCACCAGTGCCATCGGAGTCGGTGACGCGACACTGGCCGCACCGGGCACCGGCTTCCCCGCCAAGGTCTGGGGCATCTCCCAGTCACCGCAGGTCTGCCTGGACAACCAGGTCACCGAGGAGTCCGGGAACCTGGTCGTCACCTGGGACGCCGTCGAGGAGCTGTTCGCCGAAGGCGTGCTGGACGCCATGTTCGCCGCCTACGAACGGCTCCTGCGGCACATCGTCGCCGACGACTGGGAAGCACCGCTCCCCGACCTGCTGCCAGCCTCCCAGTACGAACGGCGGGCTGCCGAGGCACGGGTGGCGGCCCTCGAACCGGTGGCTCCTCGCCTGCTGCACGACGCGTTCTTCAGCCACGCGACCACCACCCCCGGCCGCACCGCCCTCGTCACGACGGCAGGGCAGGAGGTGACCTACGGAGCCCTCGCCCGGCAGGCGCTGCGCATCGCCGCGTCGCTCGGCGACGCGGGCGTACGGCCGGGGAACCTGGTCGCGGTCACCCTGCCCAAGGGCCCGGAACAGATCGCGGCCGTCCTGGGAGTCCTCGCGACCGGAGCCGCCTACGTTCCCCTCAGCCTCGAACAGCCCACCGCACGACTGGAACGCGTGCACGCCACCGCCGGGTTCGAGGTGGTCCTCGGAACCTGGCCCGCCCCGGAGGCAGCCGGCCCCCGCAGCCTGTCCTTCGCGGACACGCAGCACCACGAGCCGCTGCCCACCCCCTGTACGACGTCTCCGCAGACGCTCGCCTACGTGATCTTCACCTCAGGCTCCACGGGCGAGCCCAAGGGGGTCGAGATCACCCACGCCGCAGCCTGGAACACGATCGCCGACATCAACGCCCGCCACGACATCAGCGGGGACGACCGTGTCCTCGCCCTCTCCGCGCTGGACTTCGACCTGTCCGTCTACGACATCTTCGGCCTGCTCGCGGCAGGAGGCTCCCTCCTGTTGCCCACCGAAGACCAGCGCCGTGAACCCGCCCGCTGGCCAAGCCTGCTGGATCAGTACCGCGTGACCGTCTGGAACACCGTCCCCGCCCTGCTCGACCTGCTGCTCGAGGCCGACGAACAGGGCGGCGCGGAAGGCAGCCGGATCGCAGGGCTTCGGACCGCACTGGTCTCCGGCGACTGGATCGGCCTGGACCTTCCCGCCCGGCTGCGGGCCCGGACCGCGCGGCCCTGCTCCTTCGTCGCCATGGGCGGCGCCACGGAAGCCGCCATCTGGTCCAACACCCTCACCGTCACCGATCTGGACGCCCAGTGGGTCTCCATCCCGTACGGACGTCCCCTGACCGGGCAGCACTACCGGGTGGTCGACCGGGCCGGCCGGGACTGCCCCGACTGGACGCCCGGCGAGCTGCTGATCGGTGGTGCCGGACTGGCTCGCGGCTACCTGGCCGACCCGGCCCGCACTGCCGAGAAGTTCGTCGAGCAGGACGGGCGACGCTGGTACCGGACGGGTGACCTGGGCCGGTTCCGGGGTGACGGACTGCTGGAGTTCCTCGGTCGGCTCGACAGCCAGCTGAAGATCGCAGGGCACCGCATCGAGGCAGGCGAGATCGAGGCCGCCCTGGAAGCACACCCGGCCGTCGCGCGGGCCGCCGTCGTGGCCGTGGGGGAGCGCACCGCCAAGCGCCTGGTCGCCTTCGCCGTACCGCAGGATCCCACCACGGTCTCCACGCCCGCCACCGAGTCCGCTCCTTCCGGTCCGGTCACACCCGCCGAGGATCCGGAACTCGCCGAGAGGCTCTTCGTCCTGTTGGCGGAACGGGTGCCGGTCTACGCCGTCCCGTCCCGCATTCTCCTGCTTCCCACGCTGCCCCTCACCGCGAACGGCAAGGTCGATCGGGGAGCCCTGGCCGGCATGGCGGGCCCGCAGACGGCGGCCACCGGTGCCGAACCGCCACGGGGCGAAACCGAAGAAGCCCTTGCCGCGCTCTGGCACGAATACCTGCCGCAATGGGTGCCGGACCGCGACGTCAACTTCTTCACCGCAGGCGGCGACAGCCTCACCGCACTGCGCCTGCTGACCGCGATCGAGCGCCGTCTCGGGGCCACCGTGCCCGCCCGCCGCTTCTTCGCCGCACCGACCATCGCCGCGCTCGCTGCGGACGTCACCCGAACGCTCGCGGCCCACGCGACCACCTATGAGACCGGAGAGCTGTGAACATCGCTGAACTGCTGGCCCGATACGCCGACGAGGGCGTGGTGCTCTGGGCCCAGGACGGACAACTGCGGTTCCGGGCCCCCCAGGGCCGGCTCACCGACACGCACCGCGCCGAACTGCGCACGCACAAGGACGCCATCCTGCGCCACCTGGAGGCAGGGGAGCCCACGCTGCGGAGCGACCCCGGCAACCGCCACGAACCGTTCCCGCTGACGGACATCCAGGCCGCCTACCTCATCGGCCGCACCGACGCCTACGCCTACGGCGGCATCGGCTGCCACGCCTACGTCGAGCTGCGCTACCCCGACCTCGACGTGGACCGAGTGACCGCCGCGTGGCGCGAGTTGGTCCAGCGCCACGACATGCTCCGTGCCGTGGTCCATCGCGACGGCCACCAGCGGGTCCTGCCCGAAGTTCCCGCCCTCGTGGTCGGGACCGACGACCTGACCGCGCTCCCGTCCGACACGGCCGAGGCAGAGCTGGAACGCACGCGAGCACGCCTGTCCACCCGCGAGGCCCCCACCGACCGGTGGCCGCTCTTCGCCGTGCACGTCACCCGGACCGCCGGGCAGGCTGTGCTCCACCTCTCCTTCGACATGCTCGTCGTCGACCACGCCAGTCTGCGTATCCTGCTCGCCGAGTTCCAGGGGAGCTACGGTGGTGCCGCCCTCTCCGACGCACCGCGGATCACCTTCCGCGACTACGTCCTGGCCCGCCGCGCACTCGCCGACAGCGACGCACACACCCGCGACCGCGCCTACTGGACCGGACGCCTCGACACCCTGCCGCCCGCCCCCGAACTTCCCCTCGCCGAACACTGGGAAGCCGATGTGGACGATCACGGAGGGACCGGAAGTACGCTGGCTCCCGACGGCACGGTGACGTTCCGCCGACTGGAGACCCTGCTGTCCGCGGCCGACCGGGACCGCCTCACCGGCCGGGCGGCGCGGCGAGGACTGACCGTGTCGACCGCCCTGCTCACCGCATACGCCGAGACGGTCGGCGCCTGGTCCCGCACCAGCCGCTTCACGCTCAACGTGCCTACCGTCGACCGACCCGCTCTGCACGACGACATACACCGCCTCATCGGCGACTTCACCTCGCTCGAACTCCTCGCCGTCGACCTCGACGCCCCGGCCACCTTCACCGACCGGACCAGGGCGGTGGGGGAGCAGCTCCTCGAAGACCTGGCGCATGCGTCGTTCACCGGCTCGGAGGTGCTGGCCGAACTCTCCCGCCGCGCCGGCTCCCCGGTGCTGATGCCGGTCGTCTTCACCAGCGCCCTGGGCACCGGCGCCACCTCCGAGGGAGTGCCTCCCGAGGTGACGTACGCCGTGACCCGGACGCCGCAGGTATGGCTCGACTGCCAGGTCATGCAGCGCGGTGACGCGTTGATTCTGTCCTGGGACATCCGGGAGGCCGCACTCGCCCAGGGGGTGGCCGACGCCATGTTCGAGGCGTACACGGCACTCGTACGGTCGCTGTCGGCCGAGGGCGAAGCCGGAGAGGCCGCCTGGGACGCCCCGGTCCGCATTCCTTTGCCCGAGGCGCAGGCGGCACGCCGACGCGCGGTCAACACGACCGGGGGGCCCCTGCCGGACGCCCTGCTTCACGAACCCGTAATCGCCCAGGCGCAGGCCACACCGGACGCGATCGCCGTCCGGACCCCCGACCTCGCCCTCACCTACCGACAGCTCGTGGCCCGCGCGAGCGCTCTGGCTCGTGCACTGACGGGCTCCGGGCTTCGCCCGGGGGAACCCGTGGCCATCTGGGCCGACAAGGGCTGGGAGCAGGTCGTCGCGGTCTTCGGCACTCTCATGGCGGGTGGCGCCTATCTGCCCGTCGACACCGCTCAGCCGCCGGCCCGTCGGGACACGATCATCGCGGACGCGGGCGTTCGCACGGTCCTCACCCAATCCTGGCTCGCCGAGATCGACGACCTGCCGGAAAGCATCACGGCCGTCGCCGTCGACCTCGTCGTACCCGAGGACACCGTGGCCGCGCCGGACGTGCGTGGCAGCCGATGCGACCCGGACGACCTCGCCTACATCATCTACACGTCGGGTTCCACCGGCACGCCCAAGGGTGTGATGATCAGTCACCGAGCCGCCCTCAACACTGTCGAGGACATCAACCGGCGCTACGCCGTCACCGGGAGCGACCGCGTCCTCGGCATCGCGGGGCTGGGCTTCGACCTGTCCGTCTACGACCTGTTCGGGCCGCTCGCGGTGGGTGCCACCCTCGTCCTGCCCGCTGCCGACCGGCGAGGGGACCCCTCCCACTGGGCCGAACTCGTCCGCGACCACGGCGTGACCGTGTGGAACTCGGTCCCCGGGCAGCTCCACATGCTGTGCGACTGGCTCCGCTCCGAGCCCCCCGCCGGCGACGCCTCGCTGCGGCTCGCGCTCATATCCGGTGACTGGATACCCGTCTCGCTGCCCGACCAGGCCCGTGAACTCCTCCCGGGACTGGACATCATCTCGCTCGGCGGAGCCACCGAGGGCTCCATCTGGTCCATCGCCCACCCGATCGGCGAGGTGGACACCGCCCGCCCGAGCATCCCGTACGGCAAGCCCCTGACCAACCAGACCTTCGCCGTACTCGACCGGCACCTGCGGCCCCGCCCCGAATGGGTGCCGGGCGAGCTGTACATCGGCGGCGCCGGCGTCGCCCTGGGCTACTTCGGCGACGAGGAGCGCACGGCACAGCGGTTCCTCACCGACCCCGCCCCCGGAGGGCGCCTGTACCGCACGGGCGACCTCGGGCGGTACCTCCCCGACGGAACCATCGAGTTCCTGGGCCGCGAGGACGCCCAGATCAAGATCCGCGGATACCGTGTCGAACTCGCCGAAGTGGAGGCCGCCGTACAGGCCCACCCGGCGGTCGCGGCGGGCGCCGTGATCGTCGATGACTCCGCGGCGGGCGGACGGCGCCTCGCCGCGTTCGTGGAGACGGCCCGCAAGGACGGGGATGCCGGCCTTCCCGGAGCACCCTCTGGGGACGGCTACGATCCCGCCGCGGCGACCAGGGCACAGGCGCGTACGGTGGCCGCCGACGCCGTACGTCAAGCCTCGGCCGCCGTCGACACCGCGCGGCTCACAGACTTCCTCAGCGCCCTCGACGAGGTGGCCATCGCCGAGATGACCCGCGTCCTCGCCGCCTCCGGAACATTCGCCGACGGTGCGTCGCGCACCGCGGAGGAAGTGGGCACGGCCCTGCGCGCCACGCCCCGGCACCGGCACATCGTGCGCCGCTGGCTGCGCGCCCTGGCCGTACGCGACCGGCTCACCCACCAGAGCCCGGACGACACCTACACCGGCCTGGTGCCCGTGTCCGAGACCGAGAAGGAACGCCGCTGGCAGCGGGCCGCGGCACTGGAGCACGAGATCGGCTGGAGCACGGAGCTGCTCACCGTCATGCGTACGTGTGCCGAGCGACTGCCCGAGCTGATCTCCGGCGAGACGGGCATCCAGGAACTGCTCTTCCCCGGAGCGGCCACGGATGCCGCGGATGCCGCTTACCGTGACAACCTCGCCATCCGGCACCTCAACCGCGCGGTGGTCGCCGCACTGCGGGAGATCGCTGCCGGCCACACTGGCGAGGAGCGGATGCGCGTCCTCGAAGTGGGCGGCGGCGTCGGCGGCACCACCGGCGAACTCGTGCCCGTCCTCGCCGAGTACGGCGTGGACTATCTGTTCACCGATGCCTCCGCCTTCTTCCTGAACGAAGCCCGCGAGCGCTTCGCCGACCATGCCTGGGTCCGCTACCAGCGCTTCGACGTCGACGAGGACCCCCGCGCCCAGCACCTGCTGCCCAACACCTTCGACGTCGTGATCTGCGCCAACACGCTCCACGCCGCCGCCGACGCGGACGCCGCCGTGGGCCGGCTGCGGGAACTGCTGGTGCCGGGCGGCCAGCTGGTGTTCGTGGAGAACACCCGCGACGAGAACCTCCCCCTGCTGGTCTCCATGGAGTTCCTGGAGGTCGCCGGCCGGACCTGGACCGATGTGCGCGAGCACACCGGGCAGTCCTTCCTCACCCACACCCAGTGGCGTGAACTCCTGGACGCACAGGGGGCCTCGGAGGTCACCTCACTGCCCGACGCCCGGGACCCCCTGGCCCTCACCGGGCAGGAGGTCTTCTTCGCCACCCTGAAGGACGACCGCTGTCACGTTCCCACGGGTGAGCTTGCCCGCACGGCGGCCACCCGGCTCCCGGAGTACATGCTTCCGTCGGTGTGGCAGGTCGTCGACGCCCTGCCCCGTACGGCCAACGGCAAGACCGACCGCGCTCGCCTGCGGACCTGGCTGCCCCGCGAAAGCGCACCGGTCGTCGTGGACGAACAGCCGAAGGACGAGCTGGAGAACAGCCTCGCCGACCTATGGGCGGAACTCCTCGCTGTCGAACGTGTCACCCGCAACGACGACTTCTTCGACCTCGGCGGCGACTCCCTCCTGGTCGCACGCATGGTGGGCCGCTTGCGCGAACGCGTACCGCAGGCGGCCGACCTGGAATGGGAGGTCGTCCTGCGCCACATGCTGCGCCGCCCCACGGTCGCCGGTCTCGCCGGCTTCCTGCGCGGTCTGGCCGCCCCCGAGGACGCGCCCTCGGCGGACGCCGTGCGCACCGACCCGGTGATCCACCTGCACGGCGCCCGCTCCGAGGACGAGCCGACGACCGTCCTGGTACATGCGGGAACCGCGACGATCATGCCGTACCGGGCGCTGGTCACCGAGATCAGACGCCGCTCACCAGGTCTCGCCGAGGTCGTCGGCGTCGAGGTCCCGGACCTGAACGGATTCCTCGCCGCGCCCCCTGAGGGACTCATCGAGCAGATGGCGGCCGACTACGCCCGCGCCCTGACGGCGGACGGCCGCAGCCGCTTCCACGTCGTCGGCTACTGCCTGGGCGGCCTGATCGCCACCGAGGTGGCGCGCAACCTGGCCGAGTCCGGGGCCGAGGTGGAGAGCCTCACCGTCATCAGCAGCCACAGCCCCCGCTTCCGGCTCGACGACGAACTCCTCGCCGAGTACTCCTTCGCCGTCATGATGGGCATCGACCCGGCCGACCTCGGCTTCCCCGACGACCAGTACCGGGTCGCAGCGGCCGCCGACGCCGTCCTCGCCGCCAGCCCCGGTGTGCTGCCGGACGGCGGACTGGCCGGACTGCCCGAGGAGTTCGACGACGTGGCGGCGCGATTCCGGGAACTGGCGGAGGTCCCCCGCGCGACCCGCATCGAGCGGATGTGCGCGGCGGTCCCCGCCTCGGCGGGCACCTACGAACCCGATCACATGACGCGGCTCTTCCTCGCGTTCCGGCAGAGCGTCTTCGCCATCACCCGCTACGACGCCGAGCCCTACGCGGGCGACATCACCTTCCTGCGCCACGACGGCGCCTACCCCTTCCCCGGCAGCAAGGACGCCGTCACCACCTACTGGGAGGAACTGACGCTGGGAGACCTGGACATCGTCGACATCGGCGGCGACCACTACAGCTGCCTGTCCGTCGAGCACGCGCCCGGCATCCTCAAGACCCTCGGTGAGCTGACCCAGGGGGCGATCACCCGATGAACAAGCCAGTGATCGGGGTCCTCGGGGCATCCGGTGCGGTCGGCCGGGCCGCCGTACGGGAGCTGCGCAGGCTCGGCCACACCAGGCTCCGCCTGGGAGGACGGACCGCGTCCGCCCTGAGCGCTGTCGCCGAGGAGAACCCCACCTGCCACGACGAGACGGTCCGGGCCGACGCCACCGATCCGGAGGACCTGCGCGCCTTCACCGAGGGCTGCGACATCGTCCTCAACTGCGTCGGACCCACTTACCGGCTCCGGGCCACGGTGGCCTCCGCGGCACTCGCCGCCGGTGCCCACTGCGTCGACGTGGCCGGGGACGACCCTGCCGCCGAAGACCTCCTCAAGGCCGGTGATCCGACCCTCGGCGGCCGCACTGTCGTCCTTTCCGCGGGAGCCCTGCCCGGGCTGTCGAGCCTCCTGCCGCGCTGGCTGGCCGGGCAGGGACTGGACGCGGCCGCGGCGCTGACCGCGTACTGCGGTGGCCTGGAGACCTGTTCACCGACCGTGGCGCACGATCTCATGCTCTCCCTGACCTCCGGTGGCGCGGACGGTGCGGCATACGGCGAGGCGCTGGCGGCCGTTCGCGGCGGGCGGCGCGCCTCACGTGCCCTGCGCACGGCCGAGGACACCGAACACGAGGCGTTCCCCGGCCGGGTCGCGGTGCAGCCCTACCTCAGCGGCGAAAGTGAACGCCTCGCCACCGTCCTGGGCCTGGACCGGCTCGACTGGTACAACGTCCACCCCGGCCGGGCCGTACGCGCGCTGCTCAACGTCCTGCCGGGACGTCTCGCAGCCGGAGAAGACCCCGACCGGCTCGCGGAGCGGCTGATCCTGGCCGCCGACCTTGACCTGGCCGGGCGCAAGCCCTACTACGTCATGGACTTCGCGCTGTCGGGAACGGCGTCCGCACGGCCGGCCACCGCGGGGCTGACCCTGCGCGCCGCCAGCAGCTACCGCCTCACCGCGGCCGTCGGCGCCCTCGCGGTGGAAGCGGTACTGCGAGGCGAAGTTCCGGCGGGCGTGCACTTCGCCTGCGACGTCCTGGATCCGGACACCGTGGTCACGCACCTGCGATCCCACGGGGCTGCCGATCTCCGGCTCACCGGCGCGGCGGCCGAAGCCGAACAAGTGGAAGAAGGCGTGCTGTGAGCGAAGCGTCGCCCCTGCGTGTACTGGTCTGCGGTACCAACTTCGGCCGCTTCTACGCCGAGGCGGTACGTCGGCGCCCCGGCTACCTCCTGGCCGGTGTCCTGAGCCGGGGTTCGGCAGCGTCCCGCGCGTACGCCCAGAGCCTGGGCGTCCCGTTCTACACGGCCGTGGCCGACCTTCCGGAGGATGTCGACGCCGCCTGCGTCGCGGTGAGTTCCTCCATATCGGGTGGCCCGGGCACCGAGTTGGCCAGGGCGCTTATGGACCGGGGCATCCACGTCCTCCAGGAACACCCCGTCCACGTCACCGAGCTGATGGACAACCTCAAACACGCCCGCAGGCGGGGGGTGCAGTACCGCCTCAACACCCACTACCCGCATGTCGCTCCCGTCCGCGTCTTCATCGAGGCAGCCCGCCGGCTCGTCCAACGGCAGCGACCGCTCTTCGTGGACGCCGCCACCCCGGTCCACCTGATGCATCCCCTGGTGGACATCCTCGGTCAGGCGATGGGCACGCTCCGGCCCTGGCGGTTCGCGGACCCGGCGCCGCTGCCCGCCGAGATCGGACCGCAGCCGTTCCGTTCCCTGCACGGTGTGTTCGCCGGCGTACCCCTCACCCTGCGGGTGCACCACCAGCTCGACCCGTCCGACCGGGACAACCATGCCCTGCACTGGCACCGGATCTCCGTCGGAACAGAGGGCGGAGTGCTCACCCTGGCCGACACCCACGGCCCGGTGCTGTGGAGCCCTCGGCTGCACATCGGCCGGGACATGGACCGGCGGTTCGTCCTGGACGGGCCGGGAACCGGGCGACTGGGGCTCGGCACCACGGCCGTGGTCGGCACCACGGGGACCTTCCGTGCGGTCTTCTCCGACCTGTGGCCCGAAGCGATCGGCACGGCCCTAGACGGTCTCCGCGAGGCCGTCGCCCAGGGCGGGGACGCCTTGCGCGCGGGCCAGTACGACCTGGCCGTGTGCCGCATCTGGACCGACCTCGCGGCACGGCTGGGACCACCCGAGATCGTCCGGCCGGCCACCCCCCTGCCCCTGGCGGTCAGCGACATATTCCCAGTGCCGGAGGGCTTCCCAGGCGATACCACATCCTGCTCGGAACCGTCCTCGCACGTCGCAGGTCCGACCCCCGCCGGTGAGCCGACCGGCTTCTCGCCCGAGACGGTTTCGGTCCGTCCCGCAGACGCCGCGCCATACTCCCCGTCGGCCGAGTTCTTCGACCTCTTCGCCGCCGAGCACACCGCGACCTCCAGCGTCCCGGCGGTCGCCGCCCTCCTCGCCGAAGCGGATCTGAGCGCGGGGCCGGTCGTCGACATCGGTGCGGGCACCGGTCTGGTCACCGAGGCCGTCGCCCGGGCCCGGCCGGACGCGCAGATCATTGCCTGTGAACCGTCGGTCGGCATGCGGGCCGTGCTCACCAGCCGTGTCTTCAGTGACGAAGACCTGCGTACCCGGGTGACCGTCACCGCGGACTCCGCTCCCGACCTGGAGCTTCCCGACCGGATCAGCGTCGTCCTGCTGTGCGGAGTTCTCGGCCACCTCGACGCCGAAGAGCGGGCCAGGCTATGGCGGCGGCTGCATCAACGGCTGGCCCCCAGCGGGCTCGTCATCGTCGAACTCATGCAGTTCGAAAGCCCCTCGTCCCTGCCCGAGACCCGGCTCGCCACCGCCAGAGCCGGACGCCACCGCTATGAGTGGTCGTTCGCCGGAGCACCGGACGAGGCCGAGGACGGAGCGATGCGCCTGCACTCCACCTGGCGGGTCTACCAGGACGGCGCAGCCCATGCGACACGCGAAGTGCGCGACTCCTACCGCTGGGCACCCTTCGGACTGCAGGACGTGGCGGCCGAGTCCGGCATGACGGCACGCGCCCTGCCCACCCGCCCCGGAGCACCCCCACTGGCCGTACTCACCCGGACACCCGGCGGCCCCGACACGGCCCCACGGCTGCCGCACGCGCGGACCCCGTCCGACGGCCCGGACGCCCCGCGCACCGCCACTCCGCTCGTCTCCTCTCCCACCGACGGCTAGGACCCACCATGAGCACCCCCGAGACCTCGACCACGTCTCACGCCTCCGACCCACTCCGCACGGACACCGCTGCGGACACCACGGCCCCACCCCGGGACTTCCCCATCCAGCGCGGCTGCCCCTTCGCCGCGCCCGCGGAGTACGACGCGCTGCGCACCGACGAACCGGTCGCCCGCGTCACCCTGCCGACCAAGAAGGAAGCCTGGGTCGTCACCCGCTACGACGACGTCCGCGAACTGCTCTCCGACCCCCGTGTCAGCGCCGACATCCGCCGCCCGGGCTTCCCGGCCCTCGGCGAGGGCGAACAGGAAGCCGGGGCACGGTTCCGTCCCTTCATCCGCACCGACGCCCCCGAGCACACCAAGTACCGGCGCATGCTCCTGCCGGTGTTCACCGTGCGCCGGGTCCGGGAGATGCGCCCCGCCGTACAGGCACGGGTGGACGAGATCCTGGACGGCATGCTCGCCGCAGGCGGACCCGTCGACTTCGTCTCCGCGTACGCCAACGCCGTCTCCACCTCGGTGATCTGCGAACTCCTCGGCATCCCGCGCGAGAACCTGGAGTTCTTCCGGGACGTCACCCGGATCTCCGGCTCCCGCAACAGCACCGCCGAACAGGTTGCCGAAGCCCTCGGCGGTCTCTTCGGCCTGCTCGCCGAACTCATCGCCGAACGGCGGGAAGAACCCCGGGACGACCTGATCTCCAAGCTCGTCACCGACCATCTCGCCACCGGCCACGTGACCATGGACCAGCTGCTGTCCACCCTCGGCATCACCATCAACGCCGGCCGTGAGACCACCACGAGCATGATCGCCCTGAGCACTCTGCTCCTCCTGGACCGGCCGGAGCTGAAGGAGGAACTGCGCCGCGACCCCTCCCTCATGCCCGCCGCCGTCGACGAACTCCTGCGCGTCCTGTCCGTCGCCGACTCCATCCCCCTGCGCGTGGCCGCCGAGGACATCGACCTCTCCGGCCGGACGATCCCCGCCGACGACGGCGTCATCGCCCTCCTCGCCGGGGCCAACCACGATCCCGAGCAGTTCGACGAGCCGGAGCGGGTCGACTTCCACCGCACCGACAACCACCACGTCGCGTTCGGCTACGGCGTCCACCAGTGCGTCGGACAGCACCTGGCCCGGCTGGAAATGGAGGTCGCCCTGGAGACACTCATCCGCCGGGTCCCCACCCTCCGCCTCGCCGGTGACCGGGACGACGTCGCCGTCAAGCACGACTCGGCCACCTTCGGCCTCGAAGAACTGAGGGTGACCTGGTGACCGCGTCCTCCTCACCGAACGTGTCGGTCCAGCACCCCGCCCAGCACTTCCCCCGGCCCTCCGCACGCGCAGTCCGAGCCGACAGCCCCTGGATCAGGCGGTGGAGCGGCGGGCCTGCTCCCCGCTTCACGCTCGTATGCCTGCCGCACGCGGGCGGAAGCGCGGGCTTCTACCGGCCCTGGGCGGCCATGATGCCCCCCGAGGTCGAACTCCTCGCCATCCAGTACCCCGGCCGCGAGGACCGTTTCGAGGATCCCGGGGCGGCCGACATGGGGGAGCTGGTCAGCGCGGTGGCGGACGCCCTCGAACCGCTGCTCGACCGGCCGTACGCCCTCTTCGGACACAGCATGGGCTCCGCCGTGGCCTGGGAGCTGGCCCACGAGCTCACCGGCCGCCGAAACCTCCCCCCGCACCGGCTGTTCGCGTCAGGCAGGGCGGCACCCGGCACCGCCGTGACCGGGCAACTGCACCGCCAGAACGACGACACCCTGAGCGCCGAACTGGCACGCCTCGGCGGAACCAGCCGAGAGGTCCTCGACGACCCCGGGCTGCGGTCCCTGATCCTGACGGCCGTACGTCACGACTACCGGATCATCGAGACGTACCGGCCGGCGGAGCGGCCGCCACTGGCCTGCCCCATGCACGTCCTGACCGGCAGCAAGGACCCCGAACTCGGGGAGGAACGCAGCCGCGACGGGGCAGGTGGCTGGGCGGACCTCACCACCGCCCGCACCGAAGTCCGCGTCTTCCCCGGCGACCACTTCTACCTCACCCCCCGACGCCGCGAGGTCGTCGCCACCGTGCTGCGCCGACTGGACCCCTCGCTGACCATCGGCGGCGCACACACCTGGCCGAGCACCCCGTGAACCGAGACCGCAACGCCACCCGTATACGACCCACCACGCCCGCCCCCACCCGGAGAACGCCGTGATCGACTACTACTCGACCTCGGCCGAGTTCTACGAACTGGTCGCCACCCGGCACACGGCCAGCAGCGGCCCGCCGCTGGCCCGCGTCCTCACGGGTCTGGACACGTCCCACGGCCCCGTCCTGGAGATCGGGGCGGGCACCGGACGCGTGACGGAGGTCATCGCCTCCGCCCTGCCCGAGGCGGAGATCCTCGCGGCCGAGCCCTCGGCCACCATGCGCGCCATGCTCACCTCCCGGGTCGCCCGCGACCCGGACCTGCGCAAGCGCGTGACCGTCATGGACGGCGCCGCCCAGGACCTCGTCCTGCCCGAACGGCTCTCCGCCGTCGTGATCTTCGGCGTAGCCGGTCACCTCACCGTCCCCGAACGCGTCGCGCTGTGGAAACGGCTCGCGGACCGCCTTCCGGACGGTGCGCCCATCGTCGTCGAACTCATGGGAGTGACCGCGCCCCGCGTCATCCCACCCGTCATGTCCCTCAGGGAGACCATCGGACGCCAGACGTACGAGTGGTGGATCGGCGGCGAACCCACCGACGGCGACGCCATGCGGTTCACCACCACATGGAAGGTGCTGCGCGACGGCCGCACCGTGCGTGAGGTCTCCGACACCTACGACTGGCACACCTTCGACGTCGCCCGGCTGGCCCGCGAGGCCGGCATGACCAGCCGCCGCATCACCGAGGCCGGCGGCAGGCCCATCCCCGAAATCGGAGTACTCGTCAAGTGAAGTCACAACCGCCCGGGGCCGGTCAGGCCCCGGCAGCCGCGGATACCGCTGCCGACAGCACGGGCCCCCGCCTCACTCCGACTCCGCTCCGCGCGCTCGCCGAGCCGGTCCGCGGCCGACTGGCCCTCGCCACGGGCCTCCAGGCCGTCGCCGCCCTCGCCGGTGTGGTCCCCTTCATCGCCGTCTCCCGCATCGCCGAACTCCTCACCGCTGGGCCCCCGGCCGACGGCGACGCCCTCTGGCCGCTGGTGGTCCTGGCCTGCTCCTCGGGCTTCGTCGCCCTGGTGTGCGGCACGGCGGCCGGAGCCCTCGCCCACATCGCCGACAACAACCTCCAGCTCACCCTCCGCCGCCGGCTCGCCCGGCACATCGGACGGCTGCCGCTCGGCCGGCTCACCGAACGAGGCACCGGCGAGGTCAAGCAGGCCGTGCAGGACGACGTGAGCGCGCTGCACACGCTGTTCGCCCACACCCTGCTCGATGTCGTCGCGGTCCTCACCGCCCCGGTGCTGGCACTGGCCTACCTGTTCACGGTCGACTGGCGTCTGGCCCTCGTCAGCGTGGTGCCCCTGCTGCTGGGCGTGTACCTGTTCAGCCGGGCCATGGCGGGCGCGGCGGGACAGATGGCCGAGTTCGGTGCCGCCCTGGGACGGATATCCGCAGCCGCGGTGGAGTTCGCCTCCGGCATCGCCGTGTTCAAGAGCTTCGGGCGCGGGAGCAAGGCCCACGAGCGTTTCGTGCGCGCGACCGAGGGCTTCGCCGACTTCTTCTCCGGCTGGGTCCGGTCCACCCTGGTGACCTCCACCGCCGCGATCCTGGTGGTGGCGCCGGCCGTGGTCCTGCTGCTCCTGTCCGTTCTGGGCGCGGTGTTCATCACCCAGGACTGGATGACCGGCGCCGAACTCGTCCCCTTCCTCCTGCTCGGCCCCGCCGTCGCCGCCCCCATGGGCGTGGTGGGCCCCCGCATCCAGCAGATCCGTGCCGGCCAGGCCGCCGCCGTACGCATCACGGCACTGCTGCACGCCCCCACGCTCCCCGAGCCGGCAAACCCGGCCCTGCCCGACGGCCATCACGTTTCCTTGCGTGGGGTGTCGTTCTCCTACGACGGGCGGGCCGACGTCCTCAGCGGTGTCGATCTCGACCTCGCGCCCGGCACGGTCACCGCGCTGGTCGGCCCCTCCGGCTCCGGCAAGTCCACCCTGGCGTCGCTGCTGCCCCGCTTCCACGACGTCACCGCCGGTACGGTCACCCTCGGCGGCGTCGACCTCCGCGACATCCCCGCGGCCGAGCTGTACCGCCGGGTCGGCTTCGTCCTCCAGGACGTGCGGCTGTTGCGCGCGAGCGTCGCCGACAACATTCGGCTGGGCCGTCCCGACGCCACTGACGAGGAGGTCGAGCGGTGCGCCCGCGCCGCCCGCATCCACGACCGCATCACGGCCCTGCCTGACGGCTACGCCACCGAACTCGGCACGACCGTCACCCTCTCCGGTGGGGAGGCCCAACGCCTTTCCATCGCGAGGGCACTGCTCGCCGACGCCCCCGTTCTCGTCCTCGACGAGGCGACCGCGTACGCCGACCCGCACTCCGAGGCGCTGATCCAGGACGCGCTGTCCGAGCTCGCGGCCGGCCGGACCCTCCTCGTCATCGCCCACCGGCTGTCGACCATCCGCTCCGCCGACCGCATCGTGGTGCTGGAGGACGGACGCGTCACCGAACAGGGCCGCCACGACGACCTCCTGGCCGCTCAGGGCCGCTACGCCGCGCTGTGGGAGGCCCAGCGGACCGCGGGCCCGGACGAGAGCGATGGCCTACCGCACCACCGGTCCGCACCCGTGGGAGCCGGCCGCAGGGCGGACGACATCCGAGAAGGAAGTGCACGATGATCCGTCACCTCTACCGCGTCCTGGGACCGGAAGGCTCCCGCCCGCTGAACCGGCTGCTGGTCCTCCAGTCCGGTGCGGCCGTCCTGCAAGGAGTGGCCTTCGCCCTCCTCGTGCCGGTCCTTCAGGCCCTGCTCGGCGCGGACCCCGACGACGTCTGGCCCTGGCTGACGGCGTTCTCCGGCTGCGTACTCGGTTACGCGGCGCTGCAGGGCGCCGCGCTGAGCGGCGGGTTCACCGTCGGCTCCCAGCTTTCCCGGGTGCTGCACCGCCGACTGGCCGACCAGGCCCTGCGCCTGCCGATGGGCTGGTTCACCGACGGCCGCACGGCCGAGTTCAGCAGACTGGCCGGACAGAACGTCATCCAGGTGATGAGCACACCGGCCCACCTGCTGCGCCCATTCCTCACCTCCCTTCTCACCCCGGTGACACTGGTCATCGCCACCTTCTTCTTCGACGTCCGCACCGCCCTGGTGCTCCTGGTCTGCGCGCCCGTGCTGTTCGCCGTCCAGTTGGCCAGCACCGCGATGATGCGCCGACTCGACCTCGGCCGCGACGCCGCGGCCGGCGAATCCGCGGACCGCGTGCTGGAGTACACGCGCAACCAGCCGGTCCTGCGGGCGTTCGGCCGGACCGCGGAGGGTTACGGAGCGCTGGACGACGCGTTGGTGGCCGAGGCACGCGCCGATCGGCGGCTCATCGCGCGCGGCCTCCCCGGCCTGGTCTCGTTCACCTTCGCCACCCGACTCGTGTTCGCCCTGCTGCTCGCACTCGGGGTCTCCTGGCAGCTCGACGGGTCGCTCACCGTCCCCACCCTGCTGGCCCTCCTGGTCCTGCTGGTGCGGCTCATCGACAGCGTGTCGTCCGCAGCCGAGGCCGGCGCGGGCATGCGCATCGCCCGCAACACCCTCGAACGGCTCGGCGCCGTCCTCGACGAACCGCCGTTCCCCCAGCCCGTCGAGCCGCAGACACCCCGTGACGCGAGCGTGGAGTTCTCCGGGGTCGGCTTCCGCTACACCGACGGGACGGCCGACGCAGCTTCCGCACGCCCGGTCCTCAACGACGTGACGTTCCGCCTGCCCGAGCGCAGCATGACCGCACTGGTCGGGCCCTCCGGCGCCGGCAAGACCACGGTCGCCGCGCTGATCGCCCGCTTCCGTGACACCACGGACGGCACGGTCCGCATCGGCGGAGTCGATGTCCGCGAGATCGCCGCCGACGACCTGGCCGCCCACGTCTCCCTCGTCTTCCAGGACGTCTACCTCTTCGACGGAACCATCGAGGAGAACGTCAGGATCGCGTCCCCGGACGCCGCCCCGGACGAACTGGCGACTGCCGCCGCCCTGTCCGGGCTCGACCGGGTGATCACGGAGCTTCCCGACGGCTGGGACACCAAGGTGGGGGAGGGCGGGGCGAGGCTGTCGGGAGGGCAGCGCCAGCGCGTGTCCATCGCCCGCGCACTGCTGAAGGACGCTCCCATCCTCATCCTCGACGAGGCCACGGCCGCGCTCGACCAGGAGAACGAGGCGTTGTTCGCCGATGCCGTGCGCGCCCTGGCCGACCGCAAAACTCTGCTGGTCATCGCGCACCGGCTGAGCACCGTCGTCCACGCGGACCAGATCCTGGTCCTGGAGGACGGTGAGATCACCGAACGAGGCACGCACGACGACCTCGTCACGGCGGGCGGCACCTACGCGTCCTTCTGGCAGCGCCGGACCCGGGCCCACGGCTGGCGACTGGAGGCGGCACGGCCATGACTCCCCACCACGCACCAGCGATCCACCGGACACAGCCGCAGCGCCAGAGAGAGGACATGACACGATGAGCACCGGCCTGAGGAAGACCTGGGACGCGTGGGCGGGTGCCGTCCCGCGACTGGCGCGCTCAAGCACCCTGGAGCCCTGCGACGACCCCGCGGCCACGGCCACCCGCCTCGCCCAAGCCGCCCTCGCCGACCAGTACATGGTCTACGAGGCAGCAGCCGGCGTCTGGCACTTCGCTGCGGGCTCCGCCGAGAGCCTCACCGCGCACGCGGCCGGCATCACGGCGCGAGCGGCGGGGCGCACCTGGACGTCTCCCACCGACGACAGGCCGCTGACGATGTTCGCCGACGCACTGAGCGCCCTCTCGGCAGCGCACGGCGCGCACGACAGCGAACGTCACTTCTGCGGCTGGGCCGCCTTCGAACTCGCCCACCTCCTCCACGCGGACCCCGAGGCCACCGGTGACGGGCCTCTGCTGCACGCGCTGATCCCGTCGGTCGAGGTGACCCTCACCGGGGACCGGACCGTGATCCGCGCGGTGGACGAGGCGTGGCTCCGCAAGGTCTCCGACCTGCTGGCGGAGCCGACTACGCGACATCTCGCTCCGGGCGGGACGACCCCGGAGGTGTCCGAGCGGATCATCGCGGCCGACACGGACGCCTATGGCAGGGTGGTGTCCCGAACGGTCGAGGACATCCGCGCCGGGCTCCTGGAGAAGGCCGTTGTCTCCCGGAAGGTTCCGCTGCCCGCCGCGCCATCCGTGGACTTCCCCGCGACCTATCTCACGGGCCGCCGGGCCAACACCCCGGCCCGCTCCTACCTGCTGGAACTCGGGGGCTACCGGGCGGCCGGGTTCAGCCCGGAGACCGTCCTGGAGGTCGGCGAGGACGGCCGCGTCAGCACCCAGCCCCTCGCAGGCACCCGCGCACATGGGACGGATCCGACGGAGAACGAGCGCCTGCGCACGGAACTGCTCACCGATCCCAAAGAGGTGCACGAGCACGCCGTATCCGTACGCCTCGCCTGGGACGAGATGGCGGCGGTGTGCCGGCCAGGGTCTGTCACCGTCGAGGAGTTCATGGCGGTCCGGCCGCGCGGTTCGGTGCAGCACCTCGCCTCACGTGTGACAGGCCGGCTGCGGCCCGATGCCGGACCGTGGGACGCCTTCGCCTCGCTCTTCCCGGCGATCACCGCCACAGGAGTCTCCAAACGCTCCGCCCTCCAGACCCTGGCCCGCCACGAGGAGGGGCCACGCGGCTTGTACGGCGGCGCGGTCTTTCGGGGGAGCACCGGTGGCACCCTCGACGCCGCCCTCGTCCTGCGCACCCTCATCGGCGCGGGCGACGAGACGTGGCTACGCGCGGGCGCGGGAGTCACCGCTCAGTCCAGCCCCGAACGCGAGATCGAGGAGACCTGCGAAAAGCTCCGCAGCGTCGCCCCGCACCTGAGGTTCGCCATTAAGTAGAAGCCAGATTCGATAGTGCACCGAAGCCGGTGAAATGCATTCCCAGATATGGCACCGATAATCGTTATCGATAGCACGCTGGGTAATTAGCCTGCTTGCCGATGCGTGTTCTCTGTGACGGCCTCGGCCGGGAGAGTACAAAACAGGAGGACGCTGAAAGCTGCCGCCACAAAATGGGCGGTGGTCTGAATTCATGGAGATGAGTGAAGTGGCGACGTCCCTGCAACATCAGCCGCACCCCGGTCATGACCATGCGCACGCTGCGGGCTGCGGGCACGTCGCAGTCCCTCACGGCGATCATGTCGACTACGTACACGACGGGCATCTGCACCGTGAGCACGACGGCCACGCGGACGAGTGCGAGGCTGGCGAGCATTGGGAGCATCCCGAACATGCCCACGCGCACGGCGAGGGCTGCGGGCATGTGGCGGTTCCGCATGGTGACCACATGGACTACGTGCACGACGGCCACCGGCACGCGGCTCACGAGGGCCACTGGGACGACCACTGACTGTTTCGCGTGCGCCATCCGAGAACTCAGAATGCACCCCTATTCTCGTGGATGCATTCTGCGCTCTTTCGTATTCCCGCACAGAAAGCCTGCGCAGGCGTGAGTGCGGAACCCAGGAGCTCTGGGTATGGCTCGTTGCCTGTTGCAGTTGCTATGGCTTAGGTCAACTTGGCTGACCAAAGCCCCGCGACGACGCGACCACCAATATGGGAATCGCGACTCGATCGCTTCGTAAGGCGACGTCGGCGAGGTCGTCTGCGGGGCCGGTTACGACGAGGAGCTGGCGGAGGGGAACGTGCCCGATCTGGGCCGGACTGGACATCGGCGACGAATACCACCACGCGGTTGTGATCGACGCCAGCGGCAAGCGGCTGAGAGAGCTGCTCCAGCTCATCGGGGACCTCCTCTCCCACGAGACCGCCAAAGAGCTCGCGGCGTTACCCCGGCCGTCTCGTCTGCTGCGAGTGCAGGGCGCCGTTCACCGACGAGCGGTGGAAGGCGGTCGAACGGGGCGGTTGGGGCGTCACCGCAGAGCACCGACCGACGTTGTGCGACGGGCCACACGACCATGACCCGCGAAATCGGCGAATGGATCGTGAACAAGCTCAGGGAAGCGTGACCCGGCCAACCGCCGACAAGAGTGCCCCTTCGTATGGGCCCAGGGAGCATACGGTCCCTGGGCCCACACGAAGCGGATGCAGCCGGTGGCCGGTTTCATGCAGACCGCTCCGTGCCCACTGACGGGGCCCGGGCCTGTAAGGCGTATCTACCAGCCGAATTCCATCTGAATTGGGATACCGTCCACGATTTCGGTCTGGGCGTGTGGGGCTATTCCGATCGACACGCCGAGCCGGGTGGCGATGGGCGTGTACAGGTCGGTGGAGACCTCTGGTGTGCGCAGGGAGATCAAGAGGGCGTAGCTGACGGGCAGGCCGATGCGGTTGTTGCGCCTGTTCGCCTTCCACCAGCCTCCGACGGGGTAGACGGCGAGCGTGCCGCAGTCGGCGAGTTCGGCCGCCGATCCGCGCCAGATGTCGGCGTGCAGGGAGCCGAGGTTGCGGGCTCGGGGGCCCACCAGCCACCTGTTGTTGGACTCGAACGCCCTGGGGTTGCCGAGGCCGTCGCTTTCGTGTTCGGCTTGTTCGGCCAGTCGCCTCTGGAAGGAGTCGCTGGATTCGGTGGGGCCTTTGATGGCGAAGCGAAGGCCGTGTGAGGCGTAGCTGTAGCGGCCGAGCATGCCGCGCCGGCCGGGATTGGGCTCGATCATGTAGGCGAGCGTTACGCGCAGGTCGACGGTGGTCTCGGCCAGGTCGCGCAGTTGTTCCAGGGGCCACGGCAGCTCGTGCAGCTTGAGTTCGGCCAGGCGGACCTGTCCGCCCTTGACCTTGTAGGGCACCAGGGTGTTCTGGATGATCATGGTGACGGCGTTCGAGGCGCTGCTGCGGATACGTTCGGCGGTGGGCATGCCCCACCCGTACCGGCGGATCACCTGTCGCATCACGTCGCCCTTGGCGAGTTTGGGGGAGCCGGTCTTCTTGAACAGGCCCTGCTCGACCATGGCAGGGGTCCACTGGGCTTCGTGGACGAGAAGGGCACGAACCGTCTCCGGCCGCAGCCCGGGGTAGGCGCTCATCGCCGTGGCGGCGAGGGCAGCCGCCTGGGCCGTGGCAGCGCTCGTGGCGTTCGTCCAGGTCAGCTGACGCGCAGGGTCGTGGTGGGTGGTCGCCACGCTCACCAGATCGTGTGCGTCCAGGATGCTGTCGTCAGGGGCGACGAGCATGTTGCCGCCCTCCAGAACGATGTCGGGCTTGGTGATGACTGCGTTGGTCAGCGCCACCGAGGTCCGGCTGAAGGGGGACAGGGCGCCAGGCGCCGCCAGCGGACGGTATCCCCGGAACAGGGCGGAATCGGGGACGGCGTCCATGTGCGTGCATGCCCCGACGGTGAGTACGTTGTGTGCCTGGGCGGGTTCCTCGATGCGCGACAGGTCGGACAGAAGCAGAGGATCCAGCGTGCCGTCGTCGCGGCGCATCTGGTGGGGGACAGCACCGCGGATGTTGCCGGCGCTGACGATGATCAGGCGTGACGCTTCAGGATCGGGAGCTCCGACCAGCTCGATCCGGTCGTCCCGGACGGTGACGTCCGTGCCTGCTGCCAGGGCGTCCAGGGTGGCTGACCACAGGGTCGCGGTGCCGTCTACGCCGTTCTCCCCTTCCCCGGACTGCCGGGTGACGGCCATCGAGAAGACCCGTCCGGACGGTGCGGGGCCGCCGTTGCCGATCTCAGCGGTCGCGACCGCGTTCGCGGTCGTTTCCGCACAGGTGCGCGGGGATGCGTCGGGTGTGTGAGCGTCGTTGAGGATCTTCACGGACTCAAGGCCGTGACCGAGGACGACGGGACCTTGTGATTCAAGGGCTGCGGCGAAGTCTCCGAAGAGGGCGAGCCCGGCCATCTGCGTGCCGTGCCCGATCCGGTCGGCCGGTGTGCTGCCAGGGAGCACGCTGTAGGCGCGCTCGTGCAACGCGGGCTTCAGCAGGGCGTGCTCCTGGGCTATCCCTGTGTCCAGGATGCATACCGCCGGGGACTCCGGTGCGGCCGGCTCAATGCGCGCGGCGAGATCCTTGACGAGGTCCACGCGGAACTCGCGGTCGACGGCGTAAAGGCCCTCGGCAAAGGTAGGACTGCGGATCTCAGCAGGGCAGGCGTTCGTAGCCAACAGGAACGCCAGCTCGTTACCGGTCGTCGAGACGTGCGCCACCAGGCGTTCCCCGACATGGATCGCCCGTTCACTGACCTGCCAGCGACGCTCTTCGGCCAGGGAACGCAAGGTGGCAACCGCCGTCGGCGAGATCCGCGGATCGAACCACAACTCCCACCACCGCTCCTCATCCAGCGGCGGCAGATCCTGCCGCTCCTGCCAGAGGTGCTCCAGCAGAGCCCGCTGGACCTGTTCCATATTGGCCACCAGAACGGCCTGCTTGGGGTTGCCGCCGGTGGTGTCATCCGTGAAGTCGGCGATCCGCTGGGTGAACGAGGCGACTTTGTCGAAGGGGATCCAGACCAGCGCGTCCTGCTGACTGTTCTCGGTCTGCGGGTGGCTGCTCATGAGTGTCAGGCCCGATGCGTCCAAGCGCTCCAAGCTCAGAGGATGGTCGCGAGCCGCCTCGATACGCACCGCGAAACCGTCAGGCTGACGGTCCTCGGGAACCTGCTGCATGAGCTGGGTCGCCTCACGGCGGGCCTTCTCCAGCCCGTCCACCAAAGCATCGGCGTGCCCCTGCCGGTCCGTGTGCTGAACCAGGTCCGGACCGCTCCCGCCGGCAGCCTCGGAGCGCGGCGTGAGGGTGGCGGCCTCCCAGGGCACGATCAGGTGCGGACTGAGCCGTGCGGGAGTGCCGGGCTCAGGCATGGTGGGAGGCGTGCCGCTCGCTCAGGGCTTCCAGCAGCAGCTGCTCGTCCACCACGTCCCCGTCAGCCAGGATGGCTCGTTTGGCCGCTGCTTCCGCCGCTTTGACCAGCTCGGCGTGACTCAGGCCCGATGCACGTTCTGTCACGAGGCCCCACCGTAGTGTGCTTGTGTCCATTCCGGCTAGACGTCGCTGCAGCACCTGTACAGCTTCCTCCCCGGTGGGAGGGCCATAGGTGGCGATCATGTCGAAGCGACGGAACAGAGCCTGGTCCAGAAGCTGGTGGTGGTTGGTTCCGGCCACCACGAGACTCTCAGAGGGCGCCTCATCAAGGAACAGCAGAAATGAGTTGAGGATCCTGCGGGCTTCGCCGACGTCGTTGCCTGCCGCCCGTTCGGCTCCCAGAGCGTCGAATTCATCGAACAGGTAGACCGCTCGGGTCTGAGCCACGGCGTCGAAGACCAGACGCAGTTTGGCGGCGGTCTCGCCCATGAACCGGCTGATCAGACCGTCCAGGCGAATGGTGAACAGGGGCAGTTTCAGCTCTCCGGCCAGGGCCGCTGCCGTCATGCTCTTGCCCGTCCCTGGAGGCCCGGACAGCAGAATGCGGTGCACCGGGGTAAAGCCGAAACGCTCCAGCCGTGCACGCTGTCGCTGTTCGTGCAGCACGCGATCCAGCGAGGCGCGCAGTCCGGCGTCCAGGGTCATGTCGTCGAGCTGGGTGTCCGGATAGCCTGCAGTCAGGAGACTGGTCAGCTCACCGCGGGGCTGCACCACCGGGGTAGCGGCACGCGGGGTGTCCGGCCTCCCCTGCCGGTGTTGGGCGGCCTCGACCAGCTCGCGCAGCTCTACGGCGAACTTTCCCTGCCCCTGGCGGGCGGACTTCGCCGCAACTTGCAGAGCGACGCTGTAAAAGAGGTCGTCGTTGGCTTCGGAGTGCGCCCGCACGAGAGCTTTCAGGTGATCGGCGTTCGCCGCCATACGCCTGTCACCCTCCGATGTGGACTGCCTGTTAGAAGAGGTATACCCAAATCAGCGGGCCCCTGCGCCTGCATCGTACGGCCCTGGGCTCCAGGCTGCTGCCCGGATCCGCCGCTGGCCGAGATGTCCGAAAGAGTGGATCGCGGCGAGAGAACCTCGCGCAGCCTGCTGGCCTGGGACCCATCTCTCATCCAGGCTGCGGCAGGGCCGTCTGCCGGTGATGTCCGAATCATGCATGCCGATCGAGGGCCGAGCGCAGGACACCTATGCGCTCGACGCCCTTCTCGGGACCCGCGTCCCTTCAGTCCCTCGGTCTGCTTCCGGATCGAGGATCTGCCGGCGAGAAGTGAGCGCTCGCTACGAAGATCCCGGTCCGGCCGGCTGGGGCGCTTTGCCACCCGCCGCCGCCCGTCAGGTGGGGTGGGAGGCGGTTGATCCCTCCAGGGCTGGGTGAAGGGCGCGCCGATCTTCCCTTTGGCCCGGGGCGCGCACGAGCGGGACTGCACGTTCACCGCGAGGGGTGGTTTGGTCAATTTTTCCTTGCTTGTCTGGAGGAGAGAGAGCACGGTTTCGGGTGCTGGGTGAATCAGGGGGACTGCGCTCGGCGGACGGTGGTCGCAGCGGTGAGGTCCCTAGGCGGAGCACACGCCGGGCTGGACGGATCGCTGACGCGGATGGCCAGGGATTGGTGCGCCGCAGGGAGAGCGATCCAGGGGCCTGCCTCGCTCTCGGCACGAGCAAAGGGAGCGTGGGTGGCCAGCGTTTTCCAAAAGGGCAAGCGGGATGTCCGGGACCCGAGCTATCCCTGCGAACGTCCAAGGTGCGGCCACAGGTGGACAGTGCGATATCGGGAGCCGGGCGGCAGGCGGGGCCGGCAACGGGAGAAGTCGTTCTCTCGGAGGGTGGGCCTGGACGGTGCGGACGCCTTTGTCGTCCACGTCGAGAACGACAAGAAGTCGGGCACCTTCCTGGATCCCGCTCGGGGAGCTGTGCGCCTGCAGGTCTGGGCACAGGACTGGGTCGAGCGACGAGCCATCGGCGACACGACTCGCCGCAACTACGAGGGCTTCTTTCGCAACCACCTCGTGCCGCGCCTGGGACATAGGACTCTGGCCGGTCTGGCACGGCGCGACTTTGAACAGTTCGCCAAGAGCCTGCACGGATCGGGTGCGGGCCTGGCGGCTTCCACGGTCAACGATCGCATGCTTGTGGTGGCCGCCATGCTGGAGGCGGCCGTAGTCGACAAACAGATCCCGGACAACCCCGCACGAGGGGTCCGGATATCCCGAGCGAGGCCGGCAGCAGCGGATGAAGATGAAATCCCGACGCCGACGGAGGTCGACCTCATTGCGGCGCATATATCGCCGCAATACCGGCTCGCGGTCTATTTGCAGGCGGGCACTGGCCAGCGTCCAAGCGAGGCCCTCGCCTTCTCCACCGAAGGTCGACGGTCCGGATTCGTCAGGATCCGTTGGCAGGTCAGTGCCATGGCCCACCGTGCGGACTGCCGCATGATCTTCGTACCGCTCAAAAATCGGACGGAAGGCGAATATCGCGACGTTCCGACCGCCCGCTTTGTTGATCAGGAAATGGACGCTCACCTGTCGACGTGGAAGCCGGTGCCCGTGATCTTCATCGGGCAGAGGGGCAAGCGGCGCAGGCTTGAAGCCTTCTTCTCCCCGCGTTCCCACGGCAAGAGCACGATGCCCACCGCGTCCAACTACGGCTACCACTTCAAAAAGGCGTGCCAGTCGGCGGGCCTGGTCGGCGCGGACGGCAAGGCGACATACACCCCTGGCAGCCTGCGGCACTTCTTCGCCTCGACCGCCTTGGCCCACGGTGTCCCGATCCACGAGGTCTCACGCTGGCTGGGCCACCGGTCGGTCAAGACCACGATCGACATCTACGGGCATCTGCTGCCGAGCGCCTGGGGCCGCTGTCGTACGGTCCTGCAGAACGCGATGCGGCCGGCACCCCTCATTGAGGCGGACCCGAGTGAGGCGCCGACCGGGTCCGGCCTCAGCACCCAGGTGACGGGTCGAGGGGCGGCCGGTGAGGCGACTGGGCTGCACGGTGCTGGGATAGAACTCCCGTGCTGGGATGGTGCTGGGATGGGCACCCCAGAAACCATGCTTCCGCAGGTGGGAGCTCTGCACCAAACATTCCGCTTCAACGTCTAATACGTCCGGCGAAAGGCCGTCTGACCTGCGGCGGAGCGGGTTGGGCGGCCTTTGCGGTCCGCACGGAGTCCGCAGCGTGCTGGACGAGTCCGGCACGCGGGGGAGGGGTTACGCCGCCTTGTCGACCTGCGACTGGGCCTCGGCGGACTGGTCCGCGTACGCCTTGTCGACGGCGGCCCGGGTCCGCTCTTCGGAGTCGGGCCACAGGTGGGTGTAGATGTTCAGCGTCATGGCCGCGTTGGTGTGGCCGAGGCGCTCGGAGACCGTCTTCACAGACTCGCCGTGCTTGATCAGCAGGCTGGCGTAGTGGTGCCGGAGGGCGTGGGGTCCGGTGCCCTTCGGTATGCCGGCCTTCGCACAGGCGGGCCGCCAGGACCCGTCCATGAAGTGCGTGTAGACCACGGGCCCGCCTTGTGGCGCCGTGAAGATCCAGCTCTCGGGCCCATCGGCGGGGAAGTCCCGCAGGTGGGCCTTCATCGCATCCACCGCTATACGGGGGAGCGGGACCGTGCGGTGCGATCGAGCGGTCTTGGGTGGGCAGACGTACACGCCGTGCTTGGCGGTCTGCTGGATCTGCTGCTCGACCGAGACGGTGGCGTGCAGCAGGTCCACGTGCCGAAGCTGGAGGCCGAAGAGCTCGCCAGGGCGGAGCCCTGTGCAAGCGCCCAGCAGGACCAGGCCCCTGTAGCGGCCGGGTATCTCCTCGGCCAGCCTCCGCACCTGCTCGACGGCCAGGGGTATGACCTTTTTCCTCGGAACTGAGGGCAGCTTCGCGTCGGTGCAGGGGTTGTGCGGAATCATGCGGTCGCGGACCGCTGCCCGGAAGACGGCGTTGACCGTGTTGAAGACGGTGCGGGAGGTGCTCGCGGCGAGCTTGTGGGTGGCCGTCAGGCTGGTGATCCAGCTCTGCACGTCACCGGGCTTGATCGCGCCGAGTGCCCGCTTCTCCCAGACGGGGTAGGCGTAGCAACGCAGGTGCTGGGCTACGGCCTTGGCCGTCGACGGCCGGTGCGGCTGGCTGGCTCGCCATTCCTCCGCGTACTCCTTGAAGGGCTTCTTCGCCGAGCGCGGGTCGACGTACTGACCGGTGACCACGCTGGTCGTGACTTCGTCGAGCCAGCGCTGTGCGTCGAGCTTCCGGTCGAAGTGGCGGGCATGCTCCTTGCCGTCGAGGTCGCGGTAGCGGGCACGCCATTTGCCGTTGGGGCGCTTCTGGATGTTCGCCAAGTGGCTTCTCCTGTATGTCGGTTGTCAGTAGTGACCGCCGTCCTCGATGTCGCTGGTGAGGGTGCGAGCGTCCCGCTCGTCACCCATGAGGCGGAGGCACTGCTCGTTGATCGCACGCGAGCTGTCGGGGTGGGCCTTGATGTGGTCGGCCACGGCCACCACGGCGCGGTGCAGGCGGTCGCGGGCGTCGCGCGTTTCGTAGAACGCCTCGACGGCTTCCTGGACGAGCCGTCGGCTGTTGATGTCGAGCCCTTTCAGGGGCGGTGACATGAGCTCTTCGAGGGGAAGCTCGAAGACGCGGGAGAAGGCGAGCGCCTCATCGAGGTTGATCCGGCGGCGGGGCGAGCCGTTCTCGATGCGCCACACGGCCGTCTGGTTCATCTTCACGCCGGCTCTGGTCACGCGCTCGGCCAGCTCGGTCGTACTCCACCCTCTGACCTCGCGCTCCAGGGCCACGCGGCCCGCCACGTTGCCTTCGCTGTAGAGCAGTGGCACCTCGCCGCCCTCGGCCTTCTCGCCTGCCATCGAACCTCCATCGCGATTATCGCTATCCGAATTGAAACATAGGCTTCCCGGTTTGGCTAACCGCCGATCATGAGGTACTGCTTATGCAGATCGAATCGCCACCTAGCCGAATGGGAGCGCATGCGATACCTGACCACCGCCGAGGTCGCCGAGCGCTACCGCACCGCCGAGAGCACCGTCCGTTACTGGCGCCATCTCCAGAAGGGACCGCGCGGCATCAAGGTCGGCAAGCGGGTGCTCTACCCCGAGGCCGAACTGCTGCGCTACGAGCGCGCGCTGATCGACGGCGGAGGGGACTGGGGCCTGGCCTCATGAGCCCTCGGCCCATCCGGACACAGCAAAGGCCCTCGGCGCGCCTACGCCGAGGGCCGGAGATTCCTCTGCACGTCGCCCATCCCTGAACGAACGAACCGGTGGGGGGCGAGACCTTGCCCGTCTCGCCCCCCACCCGAGAGGAACGTCTATGAAGGACCCTACGTCCCCCGCCACCTCGAACGCATCCGGTGTTGCCTGGCCACCGATCGCGGTCCCGGGCCAGGGTCTGCCTCGGAACCGCGAGGAGCGGACGGAACCACGCGCCGGCACGGGAGGCGCGACCTCCGATGCTCCGAATCGGAGCACACCCGGTTCGCGACCTGCTCAGGTCAGCGCCCCGACAACCGCGTCGGACAGCGCAGTCGATCCTGCTCCAGGCGGATCAGAAACCCAAGACGCCAGCGGGGCAGCAGGCGAAGGCAGCGCGCTGCTGGACGACCTCCGTACGGCGATCGGGCGGTACGTGGTGCTGCCGAGCGACGAGGCCCTAACCGCTGTCACGCTCTGGGTCGCGGCCTCCCACATCCAACCTGGCCTCCAGCACGCGCCACGGCTGGCGGTGGTCGGGCCGACCAAGGGGTGCGGCAAGTCCCGTCTCCTGGACGTTCTCTACGAGACCGTCCACCAGCCGATGATGACGGTGAACACCTCCCCGGCGGTCGTCTTCCGCGTCATCGGCAAGAACCCGCCGACGCTGCTGGTGGACGAGGCCGACACCATCTTCGGCCCCAAGGCTGGCGACAAGGAGGACCTGCGCGGCCTGCTGAACGCCGGGCACCAGCGCAACCGGCCCGCCTGGCGGATCTCCGGGCCGGAGCACAAGCCGACCGCGTTCCCCACCTTCGCGATGGCGGCGCTGGCCGGTATCGGTGACCTGCCGGACACGATCATGGACCGGGCGATCGTCATCCGCATGCAGAAGCGCAAGCCGGGCGAGCGGATCACCCCGTTCCGTTCGCGGTACTCCGTGCCGGAACTGCACGCGCTGCGCGACCGGCTGGCCGACTGGCTGGTCCCGCAGCGCGGCACCGTCGCGGGTGCGGTGCCGAAGATGCCCGTCGAAGACCGCGCCGCCGACACATGGGAGCCGCTGGTCATCGTCGCCGACCTCGCTGGCGGGCACTGGCCCGCGCGGGCACGTGCCGCCTGTCTGGCGATGACGCGCAACGAGGTGGTCCAGGACGAGCAGACGACGCTGAAGACGCGGCTGCTGCGTGACATCCGCCGCGTCTTCGACCAGGAGAGCGGCAAGGAGGCACTGCGCAGCCAGGACCTGCTCGCCGTGCTGATCCAGGATGCCGAGGCTCCGTGGGCGGAGTACGGCACGAAGGGGATGAACGCCTACCACCTGGCCAACCTGCTGCGCGACTTCGGTATCAGCCCGGCCAACTACCGGTTCGAGAACGGCAGGCAGGCCAAGGCGTACGCCCGTAACCAGTTCGTGGACGCCTGGGCCCGATACTGCCCTGCCCCCGGAGAACCGGTTTCCGCAGCTGGAAGGGCCACTCTCGCGCGGCCAGCCCAGGGCCAGCCGCCCTCCCCTCCGTCCGGGTCGCTTCCCACCGGCCCGCCGGGAGGGCCCGCAGGCGCGAGGTCCGCTCGCTGACACCAGGTCCGCATCAATCCGTCGCATCCGTCCCCGCGCAGGTCAGCGCGGGGACGGATCTCCTCGGCGTTACGGATCACTCCGTAACTGCGGCCCTCTCCGTACCTGTGCTGACCAGCCACGCGACGGATGCGACGGATGCGACGACACCACCCCTCACGACTGACGGAGCACCACCATGCCCGAATCGAACGCCGACGACACCACCTCCCGCCGCCGCAGGAAGCTGTTCAGGCTCACCCGACGACCAGCAGCAAGCTGGAGCGAACGAGCCTCTAACGAGGCTTCGTCCGCGCTTGCCCCCGCCCCAGGGGTGGCGGAGGACAAGGCCGAGCGCCAGGGGGCGCCCAAGCCGGAGGAGGGGGTGGCTGAGAGCTCTTGCCGACCCGCAGCCGACTCCGCTCCTCGCAGTACGCCGGCCGATGTCCCACCGCTTGTCGAGCAGCCCTCCTGGCGGGATCTCGACGCTCCCGTCCTGCCCGCGCAGATGAACCGCAAGCGCACCGTGGAGAAGCGCGACCAGGAGAAGACCATCCGCTTCACGCGCACCGCGGTCCAGGTGATCAGCGCCGCCGCTCACCAGCGCGGTCAGAGGTTCGCCGGATTCGTCGGGGATGCCGCCCTGGCCGTCGCGCAGGGTAAGGCCGGGCTGGTCGGCAGCCCAGAGGACGACCCTCTCCGCCCGCTGATCGAGGCCGTCGAGGCGCACACGGTCGCGCTGAACCGCATCGGCGGCAACCTCAACCAGATCACCGCGGCCATCAACCGAGGAACCGTGCCCGAGCGCGCCGAGGCGGTTCTGGACCGCGTCGAGCAAGCAGCACAGAACAGCTTCCACCTCATCGACCAGCTCCTGGCGAACGGCACGGCTCATGGTTCCTGACGTCTCCACCGGTTCCGACAGCCGCGGGCTGGTCGCTTACCTCTTCGGTCCCGGCCGCCGTGACGAGCACACCAACCCCCACATCGTCGCCGCCTGGGACATGAACGGCGCCCCGGACCCCGGGCGCGACTCGGTAGCCACCTACTCCCAGCTGGCCAGGCGACTCGACCACCACGTCGACCTCCGCACCCGCGAGCTGGGCGGCAAGAAGCCACCGCAGCACGTCTGGCACTGCCCGGTCCGCACCGCCCCCGGCGACCGCTACCTCACAGACACCGAGTGGGCCGAGGTCGCCCGCCGCGTCGTGCACGCCACGGGCATCGCCCCCGACGGCGACGAGAGGGCATGCCGATGGATCGCGGTACGCCACGCCGACGACCACATCCACATCATGGCCACCACCGTCCGCGCCGACGGACGCCGACCCCGCACCCACCAGGACGGCCGACGGGCCCAGGCCGAGTGCCGCAGGATCGAGACCGAGTTCGGCCTGCGCCGCCTGAAGTCCGGCGACCTCACGGCCCCCCGAACCCCCACCGGCGCCGAGCGCGCCAAGGCCGAGCGCCAAGGCCAGACCGTGACAGCACGACAGTGGCTGCGCGAGCGGGCGTACGCGGTCGCCGCCGCCGTACACACCGAGGCCGACTACTTCACCGTGCTGCAGTCCCTCGGCATCAAGGTCAAGACACGCCTCGGCCCCGAAAGCGGCGACGTGATCGGCTACAGCCTCGCCGCATCCGGCGACACCAACAGCGTCGGCGAACCCGTCTGGTACGGCGGCTCGAAGCTCGCCCCCGACCTCTCCATCAACCGCCTCCGCGAACGTCTCCCCGACCAGGAGAGGGTCGACCGCCCCCGGTTCGCGGCAGACCCTGCCGAGCCGTGGGAGCACACCATCACCGCGATACAGACGGCGCACTCTGTCCTCGACTCCGATGACGATGCCGCCGCCCAAGGCCAGCTCGCCGCCTTCGGCGACGCCCTCTACAACATCGCCAGCGCCACACCCGGCCCGCACCGCACCGAGCTACGCGCCGCCGCCTCGGCGTTCAACCGCGCCCGCCGATCCGCCACCCGCGCCGACCACCAAGCAGCCCACGCCCTGTGCCAGGCCGCCAAGGAACTCGCCTACGCCTCCAACGAACCCGGCGGACTCGCCATCGCCCTGCTCTTCGCCACCGTGCACCTGGCGCGCGCAGCCGCCAAGTGGCACGAGCAGCGAGGCCACCAACAGCAAGCCGCAGCAGCCGACGAAGCCTTCCGCCACCTCCAGGCCGGCTACCAGCAGGCCGCCACCCCCGTCCTGGCAGACCTGACCCGCCGCGCACCACGGGCTGAGACCGCCCGCCGCTTCGAGCAGGACCTTCGAGCGGCCCTCCCCGACCACGCCGACCGGATCCTCGCCGACCCCATTTGGACCGCCCTGACCACAACCCTCGCCCAAGCCGAGACCGCCGGCCACAATCCCCGACGTCTCCTGGCTGAGGCGGGCACCCAGCGGGAACTCGACAGTGCCGAGCACCCCGCCGAGGTCCTGAACTGGCGTATCTCCGCTCAGCCGAACAAACGCGTTCAGGCAGCACGCAGGCGAAACACCGTCAGCAGCCCATCGCCCATGTCCACTGCGCCACACCTTCCGGCCACACCAGTGGCCATGAGGCATGAAGAGCGCAGGCGACACCGCTGACGGCCTGGGCAGATGCTCTCGCCACGCCTTCTAGGAGTAGTTCCACTCTTCGCTCGGCAGCGAGTGCCACAGGTCGAGCCAGTCATGGAGTAGGAAGAGCGGTCGGGTCAGGACGACGTCGCCGGCCCGCTGGGGCCGGATCGCCAGGCCGAGGTCGGCGAAGACCGGATCGGCGGCGGGGCTGTACGTCAGGCTGCCGGGCCGCAGTGTCGTGCGGTGGACGAGCCAGTCCTCCACGTGGGAGGGCGCGCAGCCGGTCAGCGGGGCTGCGTCCAGTCTCACCTGGGGGCCGACGAGGGCATCCACGGCGACACACCCCAGGCGGCCTTCATGGAAGAGGGCCCTGATCCCGCTCTCGGCGAAATCAGCGTAGTTGAGCTGTTGGTCTTCGCCGTGATGGGAGTGGGACGAGACGGCCGGTCTTTCGCCGAGGGCACTGGTGATCTCCTCCAAGGTCATCCCGAAGTGCAGGGGGCCGACTCCTACGTACGGAGTGAACGTCCACTCGGCGCGCTCCTCCTCCCTGGC
This sequence comes from Streptomyces sp. NPDC048473, assembly GCF_043200155.1. Classification (NCBI taxonomy): domain Bacteria; kingdom Bacillati; phylum Actinomycetota; class Actinomycetes; order Kitasatosporales; family Streptomycetaceae; genus Streptomyces; species Streptomyces sp. NPDC048473. Next base: position 153,101 of record NZ_JBICXE010000010.1, on the reverse strand, counting down.
GATTCGCCACGGGCCGCGGTACCCCGTCTTGCTCCCCGAAGTGGCCACGGGCTGCTCGGGTGCCGGCTCGTGCGGAGCAGCCGCCTGTAGGGGCGCGGTCCGGTCCTCACGCCGGCGGCCGAGCCGTTCCGGAGCCGCAGTGTCCTCGGGTTGCTCTTCCAGCCAGCGAATCGCCTGCTCCTGACCCTCCCCGAACGGGTCGTCCGCCAGTGCGTGTGCCCGGTCCAGGGCCGCGCGGTGTTCCTTCTCTGCGGCGACGAGACCGGTGACGTTCTCGCCCCAGGCCGCCAGGCGCTCCCGGGCGATCCATCGGTAGTACGAGTCTGCGCTCACGGCAAGGACCGCACGAACGGCGGGTGCGTGCCGAGGGACGGACGAGGCGAGGGCGGGGTCGGCCAGGAGCAGGGCGATGGCCGCGAGCGCGGCCTCCCTCACCAGTGGATCATCGGCGTCGCAGAAATCCGCGATGCGGTCGTGGAGCACCGGCCGTGCCGCACGGGCGGCGGCCAGATCCTGCGCCGTGCCGGCGCCGTCCTCGATGCCCAGGCGGGTGATGTCGGCGAACGAAGCCAGCCAGTTCAGCAGTTCGGCGCGGAGCGGTCGGCGGCCGGCCCTGTGCTCCCACCGGTCTTCGGCGAGGGTGCGCGGATCGTCCAGAAGACGAGCGACGATCAAGGCCGCCGGTGCGGTTGCCGGAAACACCCGCGCCTGATTGAGGAGCAGCCGGTACAGATCCCCGACCGCCCGCACCCGGCGGGCCGGGTCGGCGGCGAGCACCGCGCCGAGGATGTCCGGTGTGTCGGGCACGCCGTGCCGACCCGTGCAGAAGTGCGGCAGCTCCTCCCAGGCGGTGCCCGCGAGTTCAGCCTGTGCTGCGGGTGCCAGGGAGCCGGCGGGAGTATCAGGAAGGTCCGGGTTTGCTTCGTTGATCACGGCCGCAGTGTTCCAGCCGACTCCGACATCAGCGGTGCCGATCCCTGCCATAGACGGCAGACGGCACACGGCAGACGCTCGAGCAACACTCTGATGCCCTCATTGCTCGCGACAGCCAGGGCATCAGTCTTCAGACGGCGCGGGCTGTGGGTAGCTGCGAGGCCCATGTCGCGAGCTCGGTCAGGTGCTCGGGCTGCAGCCCGAGGTGTGGGTTTGGCTGAACGAGGAGGGTCGGCGTCCCCTTGGCGGTGCGCTCTGCTGCCCATTCATGGTCGAGGCTGGTGAAGTCGTCGTCGATCCAGACGGCAGGGGTGTCTGCCAGCCAGACGTCGACGTGGTCTCGTTTCCAGAGGTAGCCGTCGGGGTGACTGGTGGTGATCTGCGGGCGAGGCAGGTCGAGGTAAGGGAAGTCGGGCAGTCCCAGGAGGGGGCCGATGATCGTGGTGGCGTCCTTGCGCCAGCTCGTGCACCACACCGGGGTGACGAGCCCGCTGGTCAGGAGGTCGGTGAGAATGCTGCCCTGGCTCGGGTCGAGCCAGATGGGGACAGGGTCGTCGGGGTGTCGGCCGGTGGGCAGGACGGTGTGGCGGACGTGGGTGGGCGGGGTGCTGCCGTCGGCGGCCGGGAACGGGATGAGGACGCCGTCGATGTCCAGGAGCAGGTAGGGCAAGGGCATCGGTGCCTCCGTCGGTCAGCGTTTGCGGGCGGTGATCAGGAGGGTGGTGGGCCACGGGTCGCGGCGCGGGTGCCGCAACTCCTGTGCAGAGGTGATGCGCAGGCCGGTCCGGGAGAGGTGGGCGTCCCAGCGGCGGGCGTCGAACTCCCATCGTGCGAGGGGCAGTCGGGTGCGGTCGGGCATGGTGACGTAGTCCTCGCGCGGACGGTCGTCCGTGGATGGATGTCTTCCGGCCCGTGCCGGGTGAGGGACGGAGAAGGCCAGGACACCGCGCGGTTCCAGGCGTCGGAAAATGGCGGCTAGGAGGAGCTCGGGGGCGACGAGGCCGACGGCGCCGAAGACGGAGTAGATCGCGTCGAAGGTCTGGCCGGTGGCCTGCAGGTGGTGCAGTGCGTGGCCGGCGGCGAAGGTGGCGCCGTCGATGTGGCCGTAGTGGGAGCGGGCGCGGCGTACCTGGAGGCCGATCAGGTCCACGCCGGTGGTGCGGGCCTGGTGGTGTTTCGCGAGGTGGGCAACGTTGTGGCCGGGGCCGCAGCCCAGCTCCAGGACGCGTTTGCCGCACAGGTCCCGGCCCAGGATCTCGGCGCCGGGACCGATGCCCGCGTGGGTGCTCCATTCCATCCGGGCAGGCGCGGTGAGGGCGTTCGCCGGGGCAGCGGCTGTGCGCTGGGCTGCGTGGGCGTACCAGGGGGAGACCTGGGCGAGCACCTAGACCTCCAGGAGTTGGACCACGTCGTTCAGGTGACGGCGGACGACGGGGATGTACGCGGGGTCTTTGGCCGGGTCGTCGATCCAGCGGATGGCCTGCTCCATGAACCACTCCACGGCCCACATGCGGTGCCAGCCCAGTGCCCATGCCTCGGCGGTCAGGCCGCCCCGGGCGGCGAGGGCGTCCTCATGACCGCCTGCGGTGACGTATTGCTCCAGGAGCACCCGCATTCGGAAGGGGCTCGGTACGTCGGTGGTGCCGTGGTACGAGGCGAGGTCGATCAGGCCGGGGCCGGTGAAGGCGCGTGCGAAGTCGAGGAGGTGCCAGCCGTTCTCCCCGATGTGGATGCTCGTGGGGTGGAACTCGGAGTGGACCCAGCCGAACGGGTCGAGCGTCGCACCCTGGACACGGGCCTCGGCCGCGGCGGAGATCTTCCCCAGCGCGGTCTCGATGTCGTCACAGTCCGTCCATCGGTCGGTCTTCCGCAGCCGTTGGAGGTGATCGAGGGCTCGGCCGGGCAGGGCTGCGAGGCCCGCCCCGTCGAGGAGGGGCAGACCGCCCGCCGGGCGGGCGGCGTGGAGCATGACGGCGGCGGCGACACCGTCGAGGTCGTCGGCGTCCCGTACGGGGGTGCCGAGGTCGTCCATGAGCATCCCGAGCCACTTGTCCTGCATGGCGGTGGCGTGGAGCGCGGGGACCGGGAGCCCGCGCTGGTATGCCACCCGCAGGGCCTGGGCCTCGCGGTCGAAGGGCTCCTTGGCGTACTTGAAAACGGCCGTGGTGCCGTCGGGGAAGGTGACGCGTTCGACGCCGGACATGCCCCAGATGCGAATCTCGGTACGTTCGGGAAGGGGCTTGCCGACGAGGGTGCACAGGTCGTTAAGCAGGGTGGCGGACGGGCTCTGGTCCATGGGGGTCTCCAGGGGGCTGGTGGGCTCCGGGGCGGGCGCGCGCGAGCTTGGCCCGCCCCGGAGCCGTACGGGGGTGGCGGGTTACTCGGCTGCGGTCACGCGGTGGGCGTAGACCTGCTCGATCCAGCCCGCCTTGAACTCGGCTAGGTCGTCACGGAAGTTGGCCATCGAGGCACCGTAGGGCGCGACGACGCCGCCGGATTGGTCCGGCACGGACTGGCAGCCGTGCACGAGCCGTCCGCCGAGCGCGGCGTGGGCCTTGATGGACTCGATCCGGCGGTGCTCGTTGAACCAGCCGCCGTGGTAGACCTCGTCGAGCATTCCGCCTGTCTCGTCGTCCAGGTCGAAGACGACGGAGGTGGCGGCGGGGAAGAACCAGCACGGGCCGACGTTGGAGATGTGCCCGTCCAGCTCGACCTTGTTGAGCGCCATCAGCGTGGCCGCCTCGCGCAGCATGCGCAGGTGGTCGGCGGTGACCTGCGGGAGGCCGAGGCCGGCCAGGTGCTCCTTGCGGAAGAGGTACGAGTACACCCCGTACGCCGTCGCCAGCACGCGGGCGGCGTCGGAGGTGGACTCGCCGTGGTGCTTGGTGAAGTCGAGCGCGAGCTGCTCGACCGCGTTCTCGGTGGTCTCGTCCACGTCGAGGAGCTGGGCCTTCACCAGCTCCCAGTCGGAGACGAGCCAGGTGCTGGACTCGAAGCGGAAGAAGTACTCGGCCGGGTCGATGGTGATGCGCCGGCCGTCCACGTGGATGCCAGGCAGGCGGTTCCAGCGCGGGTCGAAGGCGTCGGGCAGCTCGACCATGATGGTCGCGGTGTCGATGGTGGTCACCGTGTCTCCGTCTCTGATCGTCCGGGCCGGGGCACAGGAATGCCCGAGCCCGGTAGGGCGTACGGAACTTGGGGGCCGCCCGGCCCGAAAGTGGGGCGGCTGTCGATAAGTGAACCGCCCGCTACGCAGAGTGGGTACGGTGTGACCGAGGTCAAGCGGTATACGCGGTTTACGGATCCGGAGCGGAGGCGATCGTGCCGACACCAACCAGCGCCAACTCCCGCCTGCGCGACACGATCAACGCCGCCGGGTGCACGTACGACGCACTCGCCAAGGACGTACGCCGCATCGCCGCCGAGAACGGCGAACTGCTCCAGACCAACAAGTCGGCCATCTCCCACTGGGTGGGCGGTGCCCGCACACCGTCCGGCCAGGCAGGCCAGTACCTCGTCGAAGCCCTCTCCCGGCGGCTGGGACGCGTCGTCACCCGAACCGAGGTCGGCCTCCACCCACCCGACACGGAGCCGCCACCGGACACCGACCCCGTCACCGCGGTCACCGACCTCGGTCGCGCGGACGTCGAGCGCCGCCGCTTCCTCGCCATCGCCGCGTTCACCACGGCCGGCGTGGCTATGCCGTTGCTGCACGACCACGAAGCCACCTCGCGGATGCTTCGTGCCCGCACCGCCCGTTCCCTCGTCGGCAGCGACGACATCGACGTCGTACGACAGATCACGGCAGCCTTCAGCGCCGCCGACGAACGGCTCGGCGGCGGGCACGGCCTGACCACCGTCACCGCGTACCTCGCCGACACGGCAGCCCCCATGCTGCGCGGACGCTTCCCCAGCGAAGCCTTACGCCGGGCCGCCTTCGGCGCCGTCGCCGAACTCGCCTACCTCGCAGGGTGGAAACACCACGACCTCGGCCACGAAGGCGCCGCCCAGCGCTACTACCAGGTCGGCTATCAACTCGCCTGCGAAGCGGACCCCCACGGCCACGCCGCATGGATGATGCGTGCCCTCGCCCATCAATCCCTCAGCCTCAAGCAACCCCACCATTGCGTGGACCTCGTCAAAGGCGCGCTCGCCCGCGGCCTCGGCCACGTAGACGGCCAGACCGAAGCACTCCTCCACATCACGCACGCCCGCGCCTACGCAGCCGTGGGCGAGAACCCATTGGCCGCTCGCGCTCTCCTCGCCGCCGAAGACGCACTCCTGCGCGAAGACGGGCCCCAGCCCAGCTTCTCCCGCGTCAGCGGCCCCGCCGCCGGCACCGTGGCAAGCCACACCGCACGCACGCTGACCGACCTCGCCGACCACATCGGTACGGAACAACAGCACCGCGACGCGCTCACTCGCTGGGACCCGGAGAAATACAAGCGAGTCCACGCCCTCACCCACGCCGACCTCGGCGACAACCTCGCCGCCCAAGCCCGTGCCGACGAAGCCGTTGCCGCCTGGACCCAGGCTCTCGTCCTCATGGAGGGCATGACCTCCGACCGCACCCGCAAGGCGATCACCTCGATCCGCTCGACGCTCGCGATCTACCAGCGCCGCCGCGTCCCCGGAGCCGCAGATCTCGCCCGCCGAGCCCGCGAGGCCCTCACCTAACATGCCCAACAACCTGCCCGACGAAGGGAACCCCGTGGCCCAGCAGACCGACAACCGCCCCCCAGCTCTCAAGCCGGCGCTCGACTCGATGACGTTGCTGGTCGCGGCCGTCATCGTCCACGACAAGGCCACCAACCGCGTCGTGCTCCTCCAACGCAGCGAGAACGCCAAGTTCGCCCAGGGGATGTGGGACCTCCCCGTTGGCAAGAGCGAGCCGGGCGAGCCCATTACCGAGACTGCGGTCCGTGAGCTCTACGAGGAGACTGGCCTCACGGTGAAGCCGGAGGCCCTCAAGGTCGCCCACATCATCCACGGCGCCTGGGGCGTTGAGTCCCCCAACGGCTTCCTCACAGTCGTCTTCGCCACCCACGAATGGACCGGCGAACCCGAAAACCGCGAACCCCGCAAGCACTCCCAGGTCCGTTGGGTCGACGCCAATGCCATCCCCGAAGCCTTCGTCGACACCACGGCCAGCGCTCTCCGTCTGTACTTGAATGGTGGTACCGAGGTCTCCCTGGCCGGCTGGTCAAAAGATTAAGCACGACAGGGCCAGTTCGATACGTCCCCTCGCCCGTACGACAGGCTCCAAGACCAGGACCGATCCGGTTGTCCGTCAGGCTCGACCTTGCACCCGCAGGATCGCCGATGCGCTCACCGGCGCCGTCGCGGCTGGCGAGCGACGGGCTGGAGGGAAGACGTACGCCCGGGTCGACAGTCGCCTGGTCGCTGAGGTGCTGCCAGGTTCCGGGAGGCGCGGGATGCTCACCGCTGCACAGATGCGGCAAGGCGCCTCAATGTGCCAGTCATCACTCTCGGTGCATTAATCGTCGCATACTGTTCCGGGCTCGCTACCCTCCACGTGTGAACGATGAGCGGGGGCAGAGCCCCAACGAAGTGATCATCTGGGGCTACAAGTGCACATGCAACATGTGTGATTCACACATGGATGACGAGACTGCAGAAGCCGCAGAAGAACGTCGCGCCGAGCACCGCGAACGAGCACACAGTGGCATGAAGCCCAACGCGGGCGACCTGATCGAGAAGTTCGAACTCCGTCGGGAACCAGTACCCGAAGAGTCGTCGAGTGGGGGCGGATGGATCATCCTCGTCATCCTCGTGATCGGCTTTCTGGCCGCCAAACGGTGACCACGCCCCGGCGTAACTGAGGTTCCCTCGGTGTGCGGGAGGTGCTGAGTAGCTGGTCAGAGTGGCCGCGGCCCTTCGGAACCCCCCATATCGAGGTGGCCGCGGCAAGCACCGACATTGTGGAGTAGAGGGAGGGCTGGCTGTGGACTGGCGCACTGCCAGTCCGCAGGACACTCGTAAACGGCCGTCGGGAGCCAACGTATCCCAACGGGAAAGTCCCAGGTCGGGGCCCTGGACGAGGCTCCGCCGCAGGTCAGGATCAGTCCGCAGACATTCTGCTTCAACGTTTAATTGAAGCTTCAACTAAATTGCGCGTCCTGTAAAGCCGCAGGTCAAGAGGGGTCCGTCAATCCGAGACGGGCCCCTTTTGCGTCTCCATCGAAGGCCGGACGGTGCTTTGGTGCTGGATGTTGTCCCGGGAGCGGGGCCTTCTGTGGAGGTGTCAGACGATTTCGAGGTTGGCCATCATTCCCATGTCCTCGTGTTCGGCGTTGTGGCAGTGGAAGAGGTAGCGGCCGCGGTAGCCGTCGAAACGGGTGATGATCTCTGCCGATTCGCCCGGCCGCAACGAGATGGTGTCCTTGAGGCCCGCGTCGTGGCGCAATGGCCGACCGCCGCCGCGTGCGAGTACATGGAAGCCGACCAGATGCAGGTGGACGGGGTGGTGGACGTCGGCGATCAGCCGCCACACTTCGACATCGCCGAATCGGACGGTCACATCGGAACGGGCGGGGTCGAACGGCTTCCCGTCGATCAGCCATCCATGGCCTCCATGCATCCGCCCGGCGCGGAAGGAGATCTCGCGCACCCTGGTGGCGTCCGACCGCCGCCAGGTCGGCAGATCCCTGGAGAGCACGCGCGGGATGCGGCTCCTGTCGGTGACCTTGCGTGCGACCCGGAAGGCCATCACGTCGCGGGTACGCCCGGAGCCCAGCCGGTTGACGACTCTGACGCGGGCACCGACCGGGACGCCGGCGAAGTCGATGATCACGTCGTAGCGTTCGGCCGGTGCCATCGGCAGGAGCCGGTGGGTGACCGGTGCCGCGAGCAGACCCTGGTCGGCGCCGATCTGGACGAGATCGATCCGGCGTCCGTCGTCGGTGAGCACTTCGAGTTCGTAGTGCCGGGCGTTCGAGGCGTTCAGGATGCGCAGCCGGTACCGGGCCGCGTCGACCTCGTGCACGGGCCACGGGGCGCCGTTGACCAGGATCACGTCACCGAGCACTCCAGCGAGATAGGGCTCGCGAACACCCGGCCGGTTGCGCAGGGTTGGGTCGAGGGAGGGGTAGTCGAGGCTGCCGTCGGCGGCGAACGCACGGTCGGCGATCATGAGAGGCAGTTCGTGTCGCCCCGCGGGCAGGCCGAGCGCGTCCTCGGTATCGTCGCGCACGATGTGCAGTCCTGCGAGGCCACGCCAGATCGCGGGGGCGGTGAAGTCCATCCGGTGGTCGTGGTACCAGAGCAGCGTCGCCCGCTGGTTCAGCGGGAACGTATAGCCCCGCGTCGGCCCGGTCACCACCGCCCGCGGATCGTGCATGGCGTCCCTGCCGTGCGCGCCCATGCCGCGCCCACTCATGTCGCGCGTGCCCATGCTGTGCCCGCCCTGGCCGGTACGGGTGGCGTCCGGCCATCCCTCGGGCAGGACGAGATCGGTCGGGTATCCGTCGGCGCTTGCCGGGGTCCGTCCACCGTGCAGGTGCACCACCGTCGGCACCGGCAACTCGTTTCGATGCCTCACGGTGATAGGCCGACCGCGGCGCGACTCGATCGTCGGTCCCGGGAAGGTGCCCCCGTACGTCCACATCGGCGTCCTGACACCGGGCAGTATCTCCACGGTCGCCTCGCGCTGGGTGATCTCGTAACGGTTGGCGCTGCCCGCCGTGCTGACCGGCGCCAGCACGGCGGGAATGGGCAACGGCACCTGGAACGCGGGCGGCAGCGGCACGGCACTGCGCAGTTCGTCACCGGTGAACGACGGGCGGCGGGCCAGCGCGGCCGCGGTCGCCAGCCCGGTGGCCGCCGTCAGCCCGAGCGCCCCGCCGATGCCCAGCGTCTGGCGCCTGGTCACCCCACGGGCATGACCGGACCGGCCGTCATCCTGCTCACTCATCGTCATCCCCCTCATGCCCCTCCTGCTTCGACTCCGTCATGGTCTGCACCCGTTCGTGCGGGGAGCGCGGTCGTGGCCGCAGTGGCCGGCGCCATACGGTGATGAACACCACGGCAAGCGCGACGACGGTGGCCACCCCCAGTGGCAGATGCAGCCACAGCGCGCCTTCCATCCCGGCGAAGTACTGCACCGTCTCGGCAGCCACCAGGGCCGACGTGGCAAGGAACGGCCAGATCTGACGCAGCCGAACCCAGACCACGATCGCCGCGATCAGCTGCACGTAGCTGACGGAGGTGGTGACGTTGGCGCCGAACTCGTGCCAGCGCAGGCCGTCGTAGTCACCGCTCAGGAACAAGCCGGCGAACACCGGCTGGCCGAAGATCGCAACCAGATGCACGCTGACGACGGCCCGCAGCACCCACCCGCTGAGCCTTCTCCGATGCGCGCTGCCGGAGGAGACCGGCATGGTCGGGTGGGACTTGTCGACTGCGGTGGCCATGGGCGTACTCCTCACTCTCTTCTCGATTCGGGATCGCCCACGACGCTATGACCAAAGAGTCATTCTGTCTAAGATCAATATCGCTATGCAGCTATCTCGCTGGAGGCATGACCTCGGTGCCGCCGCGGTCCAGGACGCGAACGAGGAGGGCCATGGATCTGAACGCACTCAGGCAGTTCCTGGTGGTGGCGCGGCTGGAACACCTCAGCCGCGCAGCCGACGAGCTGCACATCGCCCAACCGTCGCTGAGCCGCACCATCGCCCGGTTGGAGAGCGAACTCGGCACCCCACTGTTCGATCGGGCCGGCCGACTCCGGCTGAACGACACGGGCAAACTCTTCCGCGGTTACGTCGAACGCTCCCTCGGTGAGCTCGATGCGGGAAGGCGAGCCGTCGCCGAGGCCACCAGCGAGGGAGTGGGCGCCGTGAGACTGGCGTCGGAAACATTCCTCACGCTCACCGGGCCGCTGGCGGCCTACAAGCGAGCTCATCCCATCATCGAAGTCGAACTCAAGTGGACGCCGGCCGAGGACATGGCCCGCCGCCTGCGGGCTCAGGACGTGGACCTGTGCCTCGCCTCACAGCCGATCAACGCCGATGGTTTGGAGGCGATCCAGCTACTCGATGAGGCGGTGGGGGTGGCCGCGCCACTCGGTCATCCGCTGGCCGGCCGTACCTCGGTGAGTATCGATGAACTCGCCGAACAGCCCCTCGTCACCGCCCGCAAGGGGCACTGGCAACGACGACTCCTCGACCGGCTCTTCGCCGCCAGGGACCTCAGACCGAAGATCGTCTGCGAAGTCGACGAGCCCAGCGCCATCGCTGACCTGATCGGCGCGGGACTTGGCGTCGGTCTTGTCCCCGCCATCGCGCGGCGTACTGCCACCCGCACCCCTCTCGTCTGGATCACCGTCGACAGCCCCGACTGCCGCCGCACGCTCACCCTGTACTGGGGCGTCGACAGCCACCTCTCAACCGCCGCCCGCCTGATGCGCACCACCATCACCAGCTGGAACTGGAACACCCACGAACCGCAGGAGGAACTCGGGTGATCGCCGGCCTGTCGTCCACGGGCGGCGCCGGCACCGCTGCCGGGAGACCTTGCAGAACGCCATCCGGCCCGCGCCCCGCATAGGCCGCGCAGGGCTGCGGGGATGGCGCCGGAGCCGATGCCGATCAGTTCTGCGCGGGTGTCGTCCGACGGGCCGGTCGAGTCGTCGAGCTGCTGGATGAGTCTCTCGATGTGGGTGGTCATGGGTGGTTCCGGCGCCAGAACGTGGGGAGCCACCAGCAGAGCACCGAGCGGTCGGCGGGCCACGGGGCGCGGTCCTCGGTTGCCCAGTCCTCGAAGGAGTCGCGCGTCAGGTCGATGGGACGCCAGGCGGCGTCGAGCGGCTCGTCCTCGGCCGGCGGGCGGACGTACCGCCGGCCGTGTTCGTCGCAGGCTCCGAAGTCCTGGTAGTTCCGCTGGGCTTCGATCAGGGAGACCTTGTTCGCTCCGCCGTCCATGGTCGGCCAGCGGAACTGGACCCCGTCGTCCTCCCAGAAGCAGACGGGGCAGATCTCGTACGAGCCGGGCATCGCGTCCAGTACGCGGTGTCCGCAGCAGGGACAGGGGTAGAAGTCGCTCACCTGCGCAGTCTCGTTGCAGGTTCGGCTGGTGCGCCATGGATTTCTCTGCCTCGGTCCACCCGGCCAGTCCGCAGCTAGTCCGCAGGACACCCGTAAACGGTCGTCGGGAGCCAACGCATGCCAACCAGGAAAGCCCAGGTTAGAGCCCTGTAGGAGGCTCCGCCGCAGGTCAGGTTCAGCCCGCAGACGTTCCGCTTCAACGTGTGAGCGGATGAAATAACACCACGTTGGCGGCCTGGCAAACATGCAGGTCAGATGGGGTCGGCTCTTCCGGGAGTCGGCCCCTTGGTGTTTCCCGTGCTGGGATGGTGCTGGGAAATGTGACTCCCCATCAGCTACTTGGCGCCGCCGAAGGGTGTCGAAAGTGGTACGTTACTACGTACCACATGATGGAAAGGGTCAGGTCATGTCGATAACCGCGAGCGAAGCCCGCAAGGGGCTCTTTCCGTTGATCAAGAAGGTCAACGACGATCACGAGGCTATCGAGATCGTCTCCAAGCACGGCAACGCCGTGCTCGTCTCGGCCGAGGACTACGCGGCGCTGCGCGAAGGCTCGTACCTGCTCCGTTCGCCGGCGAACGCACGTCGGCTCCTCAAGGCGTACGAGAACGCCCTGGGCAACATCAACGTGTCGGAACGTGAGCTGATCGATCCGGACGCGGACCCTGCAGCGGGTGCTGCGTGAGGCTTGTCTTCGAGGACCAGGGCTGGGAGGACTACACGTCCTGGCTCAAGAACGACCGCAAGATACTCACTCGGATCAACAAGCTCATCGAGGACGTCAAACGCGACCCCTTCGCGGGGATCGGCAAGCCCGAACCACTCAAGTACCACTTGCCCGGAGCGTGGTCGAGGCGGATCGACGACGAGCATCGTCTCGTCTACTTGGTCACGGACAAGGAGATCGTGATTCTGGCAGCTCGCTACCACTACTGAGTGCTGCACTGTCCCAACTGCTACTCGGCATGGGGATCGACGCTGGTGATCAGAGAAGCAGAGGTGGCGGCGAGTGCGCGGGCGAATTCTGTGATCGCCGTGCTGTCCAGATGCGTGAGACAGGCATGGAGCTGGTCCCTCCACTCAGGGCGGAACCTGTATGCCAGCCAGTGACCCTCTCTGTGCATGGATGGCTCGATGGTCACGAGAGCGTCCAGCCCCGGTGACGGAAACACAGGGATACTTCCGAACGCTTTTCGTTCCACGGCGTCAGGAGCGAACCGACTCTGACCGAGCAACAGGGCGGGGTCCACAAGCCGTCCGGCCGCCTCGCATCAGACGGTCGCATAACCCCAGACCTCCGAGTCCTGCATGACCAGCGGGGGAGCAGCCAGTCCGGCAGGTCGAGCGGTTCGTCGTCGGCTCCGGTGACCATCAACAGCGTAGGGACCAACTGGGACTCCAGTCCCAGGGAGCGCAACGCGGTGGTGAATGCCAAGGCGAGGAACGCGGGTGAGGGCGCCTTTTGCTCTCCCAGGTGGTACGAAGTGGCCCCCACCAAGCTGTACAGAACGCGCGCGTCCGCCGGGGCACGTCGGGTGAGGGTTACCGCTCTGTGCCAGGCGTAATCAGAAATCCGGTACCTCCCGCTAGGGCCTGACAGCCGTGGGGGGATGCGGGTAGGGCCCGTCCTCGCTGACCGCGTCATTGGGCTCGTCAAGGGGGCCGTGTTCTCCGGTCTCAAGGTATTGGCGCGCCGTAACGGCCAGCGGAGCGTGTGCCTGATCTGCGGCCTCGAACAGGTCCGCTTCAACGTGTAGCGCCTGATTCCTTGATCGCCGAAGTGGCTGGTCAGGGTTAGAAACCCCCGGTCAGGGGCCAGGTCTTCGGGTCTGGCCTCTTCCTGTTTTCTCCGGCTGGATCAGCCTCTTTCCTGCCCCTGCGCCGACTTGGTGTTGACTTGCTGGGTGGGTCTGTACGTCCTGTGAGCTGAGGTTTCCGGGGTGCTGTGAGAGGCCGGGGTGTACCTGGAGTCGGGCATAGGAAACCCGGTACCCGTGTGGAAGGGCCGCCGTGCAGGATGGGGCAGACCCACCCGGCATGGTGCATGGATGCGTGACCGCCCCAGGGGAGGGCAGGGCTTCTCCGGCTGCCCTCCCCTGGCTGCAGCTGCCGTGTCATACGTCGATCTGCTCGAAGATGTGCGGGTACGAGACGATGTCGTCGGGGAACTCGGCCGCCATGCGCTGGAACTCCGGGCTGCCGAACGCCGTGGCGAGAGCCTCGGTCGATTCCCAGACCGCGACGTTCATCAGAAGCTGACTGTCCGCGGTTCCCTTGTGCATCTGCAGGGAGACGAATCCCGGCTGAGCCTTCATGAACTCTGCCTGCCTGCGAAAGAGGGCCAGGAACGATTCAGTCCTCTCCTTCGGGACGACGAAGGTGTTGGCCAGGACGATGGGCCCGGTCTTCTCCTTGAACTGCGCGAACATCGGCGTGTGCGGGTCAAGACTCTGCAGCTTGGCCATTTTCGGTACGTCCTCTCGCTATCGGTCAGTGGGTGTCGCTGGGGCCCGCGTCCTGCGGATACCAGCTGAGTTCGCGGGTGTTGGTGTCCGGGTCCTGGATGTGGCGGTGCCGCACTTCGGGCGCACGGTCGAGCGGTTGCGGCTGACGACCGAACGGGTGAGCCCGCGGGCTCAGACGAGGGCGGCGACCAGCAGAGTGAAGGCGGCGATGATGACGGCGACGCGGACGTAGTGGAAGCGGTCCCAGCGGTTCATCTGCTCCTTCCAGTCGGCGGGCCGGTTGTCAGGGGTCCACGTCTTGCCCCGGTTGTTGATCGGGACGAGCAGCAGGAGCGACATGATCACGCTGAGGATCAGCAGCGCGGCGGCGGTGACGACGAGGCCGGTGCCGTGGTGGTGCCATCGGGCGATGGCCCAGATGGCGGCGAGGACGAGCGAGGTGATGTACCAGACCGGCATCACGGCGCCGAGCATCCGGCCCCCGTGGGAGCGGCCGAGTTGGCCGCTGTCCTCGGGGAGGGCGTTGAGGATCGGGTTGATGACGAAGGCGACGGAGAACTCCACCCCCACCATCAGGCCGACGACCACGGTGGTGATGACCTGAAGTGCGTTGAGCATGACGACCCCTCCTGGTATCTAGCGACGCTAGGTGATGAGGCTACGCTAGTACTACTGCCGCTCAGATGTCTAGCGATGCTAGGATCGAGTTATGTCGGTACAGGAACGCAAGCAGCGCGAACGGGCGGTCCGCGAGCGCCTCATCGTGGCGACGGCCCGCGAACTCGCCGAGCAGCAGGGCTGGGACGCGGTCACCACCCGCCGGCTCGCCGAGCGCATCGAATACAGCCAGCCCGTCCTCTACAGCCACTTCCGCGGCAAACGCGAGATCATCGGCGCCGTTGCCCTGGAGGGCGCCGCGGAGATGGCCGCGGCGGTGCGGGCCGCGGCCTCCAGCGCGAACAGCCCGAGCGAGCGGGTCGCCGCCCTCACGCGCGCCTACCTCGACTTCGCCGCACGCAACCCGGCGGTCTACGACGCCATGTTCCAGCTCGACGGCGGCCTGGCGTTCGCGCAGGAGGACACCCCGGAACCTCTCAAGGACGCTTTCGCCGCGCTGCTGGAGAGCCTCGGCGAGGTCGCCGGGGACGGCGTCGACCCGGGGCTGTTCACCGAGGTGTTCTGGGCGTCCCTGCACGGCCTTGCGACCCTGACCCGGGCCGGACGGCTGCCGCCGGAGGACACCGAGCAGAGGGTGGAGCTGCTGGTGGACCGGCTCGCCATGGTCTGACACACCATGGTCTGACGTACCATCCCGGCGGGCACGCAGCCGGGGCCCTCGGGCCCCTCCGCTGCCTGCCTGCGGCATCGCTTCCGGTCACTCGCGCCCACACGGCGCAGCCGCAGATCGCCGGGCCCCGTACCCCAGACGGACACCCGCCCCGGAAGCTGCGATGTTCATTGAGCACGACCCGATACGCGCCCTAACGCCGCGTCATTCGCCGGTGCCCTCGTCGTCCTCGTCGAGGTGGACGGTCGCCGGGTCACGCAGTGGGCGCAGGCCCTCGCGTGGCGGGCGGGCGGCGAAGCTGTAGCGGCCCAGGCAGTTGAGGTTGGCGTGCTTCAGCGGGGAGATCCGGGCCACGTCCTCGTCCAGGACGTCATGCTCCCGCTCCTCGGGCGGCAGGGCCCGCAGGTGGTCGACGGCGGCGTCGAGGTAGCGGGTTGTCCAGAGCACGGCGGCATTGAGGACCAGGCCGAGCGCCCCGAGTTGGTCCTCCTGCCCCGTCCTGTATGCCTGCATGATCTGTCCGCGCTTGCCGTGGCAGATGTCGCGGGCGAGCTTGTGACGGGACTCCTGGACGGTGAGCTGCCGGTTCATCTGTCGGCGGTAGGTGTCGTCGACTCCTCCAGCGGCCCGTACTCGCCGGTCTCCACTCCGGGCATCTCCGCCCGCCAGAACCGCTGGTCGCCCAGGTCCTTGAAGCACCGAGCTGGCCGCTGCGGCGGGTCCGGGTGGATGAACCTCCAGGTCGTGCGGATCCCACTGTCCGATCGGCCTGCCAGGTCCTTCGCCGTGCCTGGGCGCCGAACCGATCGGGTGGGCGGCAGCCCTACGCCGCAGATCCAGCAACTCCGCTTTTCTGACACCCCGAGCACTCGGGCCAGCGCCACGACCGTTTCGGCCGACGGGACAGCCCCATCCACCCGGAACGCTTCCTGGATGGTCGTACGACCCAGCCCTGACTGGGTAGCGAGCTGGGTCTTGGTCAGCCTTCTGCGAGCCAGCCCACCGCTGAGCTTGTCACGCAGCTTGGTCAGCGGGCCTTCCCCTCCATCGGGTTCCTCGCTCGGCATCAGGCCGCCCAGTCGCATGTGTTCGCCGATGTTCATCATCGTCCGGCCAAACCACGGCGAACATCGCTTCGGCGAACTTCGGTCACATCAACATCCCACCGTGTGCAGGGAGACCATCGTGACCCGTGTCGCCGTCGTCCTACTGACCGTCGCCGTGACCGTTGTGTTCGCACTCCGGGCCGCCGCCACGGGCACACTGGCCCGCCTCGATGGCGCCACCTACCCGGCCGCTTTGATGCGTGCTGCCGCTGCCTTCGTCGCTGTGATCACCCTCGCCACTGCCGTCGCCGGCGTGCTCACCCAGTACCTCACCTGAACGGGAGTGAACGATCACCAACGGGTGTGCCAGCACCTGTCAGACCCTCGAACCGGCATCCGCCTGTGAACCCTGAACTCCTCGCCTCCCCCGTTGTCCCGCTCCCGAAGGGCCGGATGATTACCTCCGATGAGGGTAACGACGACATGCAACCGCTGTGGCTGAGTGATACCCCGGCCTCCGTCGAGTTGTGGGCCCACCTGTGCGCCGAGCACAGCGCCTCGGGCCTGTGGCCTCTCCTTCTCGACGCCGATGACCTGAACGACGGCGAATTCCGGCCCTGGGCGTCCGGCGAGCTGTCACCTGAGCGGATGTCCTCACCCGACGCGCACGACCCGATGACTCTCCTGGCGCAGTGGTGGAAGGTGTACACGAGTACCGACGACGATGACCTCCTCACGCCCGAGAAGCGTCTCGCAGTCACCGCGCCGTTCGGCCAGGCCTGGCCAAGTCCAGCGCGCAGCCACGAGCCCGTGACAGGTGCTGATGAGATGGCCGCAGAGTACGCGCGGGTCTACGTCGGTCAGCATCCCCGGTCGCGTCTCGGGCTCGTCGCCGCTGCCTGGGGTGCAGACGCACTCACCGCCGTCGGCCGGAACGGTCCTGCCAACTACGACAACGACACGGCCAAGTTCTCCGCTGTCGTACGTGACTGGGAGCGCCGCTTCGGTGCGCGCGTCGTAGCCGTTGGTTTCAGCACCCTCCACCTCAGCGTCGTGGCACCCCCGATCACTACCGAGGATGCCCTGTTGGTCGCCGCCGAGCACTTCGCCTTCTGCCCGGACAACATCTTGCGGGGCTCCCGTCCCTACACCCTGGCCACCTACGCCGAACACATCGTCGGCATGAACTGCTGGGACTTCTGGTGGGATTGACCTCAGCGGCGAAGCGCAGGAGACGATCACCTGATCTCCGGTCAGATGGCGGGGGAGGCGCACGCGAGGAACGGTCCAGCCGCCTTGCTCCACGAATCGCCCCGCGCGATTGCTTCCGCTCCCTCGGTGCGCAGTGACGCGACAACGGGCCCGAGGAAGTCCGTACGCCAGTGCCTTACGGCTTGCTCCTGCATCCCGCTCGCGTCGACCGCTGCGCCCACCTTCGCTTCGAGGATGGCCGCCACGCGCAGAAGCTGACCGAATCCGAGATCCTCGACAAGCCGTTCGCCGCATGGAGGATCTTCCTGCATCCGTCTCAGCGGTATATGGCCTACCGGCCCAGCTGCTCGGGACCTGCCCAAGTGACCGGCGGACCGGGCGCGGCAAACGAGGCCCGGCCGAGCGCGAGGTCGGATTGCATGAGTCGTGTACGTACCTTCCGTGCGTGCGGACTACCGCCTGCCGGGGCAGTGGCGGCGGGCGGCACAGAGGCCGGTGCCGCCCCTGTGGACGGCACCGGCCCCGTGCCGCCAGGCCTGGCGGCGGGTGGTGCTGACAGCCCGTCGGGGCTGCTCCTCCTCGGGCCGGGCCGCCCATGGGGCAACGCGGACCCGGGTCCTCGGTTCCGGTCCCTCAGCCCGGTCCCTCGGTAGTGGGTCGGCGGTACTGGTTCGTCAGATCAGGTCCATGGCGGCGACCTCGTCCGGACGGCCGTAGCTCACCGGGCCCTGGAAGCGCCTGCGGGCGGTGGAGAACCACCACACCGTAGCGATGGTGAGGATGACGGCGAGGGCGATCGGCGCGTAGTTGAAGGAGGTCGCGGTGATCGGCGAGACCTGCGGGAGCATGAACAGCACGCTGCTGAAGACGATCCAGGCCACTGCGATCGCCGCGACCGGCTTGCCGAACCGGCCCAGGCTCCAGGGCCCGGGCTGGAACTCGTCGCCGAGGCGCAGCCGCAGGAAGATCGGCACCGCGTAGGCGAGGAAGAGGCCGACCACGTTCACGCTGACCACGGCGGTGAAGGCCACGTTCGACCACCAGCCCGGAATCACCAGGACCATCGAGCAGGCCGCCGCCAGCCACACCGCCTTGACGGGGGTGCGGGTGCGCGCCGACACCGAGTGCCACAGGTGGGAGCCGGGCATCGCGCCGTCCCGTGAGAAGGCGAAGATCTGCCGGGTGTTGCTGGTCATATTGGCGAGGCCGCAGAAGAGCATGGCGCCGATCACGATGAGCAGCAGCAGTTTCGCGGTACCGGCACCGAGCGCGTCGATGAGTACCTGTACCGGCGGGGCGGACGCGCTGGCCTGGGCCGAGTAGTCGCTGATCGCGTAGACGAGGGCCAGCATCAGGACCAGGCCGGTGATCGCGGAGTAGCCGATCGCGCGCACAATTCCCTTGGGCGCGTTGACAGTTGCTTCGACCGTCTCCTCTGACATGTGGAAACTGCCGTCGAAACCGGTGAATGTCCAGCTGGTGACGAGCAGGCCGAGCATTCCTGCGTAAATGGCATTGTCGAAGCCGGTGTTGTTGACGTAGTGCGTGACGAAGCCCGCCGACTGGTGGTGGTCCGGCACGAAGGCCAGTGAGGTCACGATGATCACCAGACCGATGAGCAGCCACCACACGGAGATCCGGTTCAGCAGGGCCACCAGCTGCACGGTGTACGTGTTCGCCAGCGCCTGGACGACCAGGATGGCCGCGGTGATCAGGACCGTCTTCTCCAGGGTCGCCTCGTACGAACCCCACTGCATGGCTATGTAGGCCTGGATGAACGTTGCCGCGGCGTAACCGGTGGCGGCGGTTCCGCCGATCTGACCGACGAAGTTCAGCCAGCCCGTGTACCAGGACCAGGCGCCCTTGTGTTTCTTTGCGAGTTTACCCGCGGAGAAGTAGAGGGCGCCGCTCGTCGGATAGGCGGATGCGATTTCAGCCATTGCGGCGCCGACGAAGAGCACCATGATGGAAACGCCGATCCAGCCGAATACGAGAATTCGTGGACCGCCGGCATTCATTCCCATTCCGAAGGACGAGAAAATACCGGAGATGATGTTGATGATGGTGAAGGAGATTGCGAAGTTGTCGAATGCACGGAAACGGCGGGTGAGTTTCCGTGGATATCCCATGGCGTGTAGTGTCGCGTCGTCGTCGAGAGCGAACGGAGTGGGGGGCTCGACCGACTTGCGGCGGGTGGTGCGCTCGGACACAGCCGCAACCTTTCTGGATTGGGGGGATGGGGCGGGGATTCAGCAGGGGATTGGGGGACGGGGGACTTGGGAGGGGGCAGGGCACTGAGGGTCAGGGGGACAAGGGACTTGTAGGAGGCCGAAGGGGCGCCGGGGAACACCGAAGGGGGATGGCCCGGGACTAGTCGGGGACGGGCAGTCCGCACAACTGCCGGGTCCGGCTCAGCTGCACCGCGGGGTCGCCGAAGGTGTGCCAGGGCATCCGGGAGGCGTAGGGCCCCATGGCTACGAGGACGGCCCGGGCCTCGAACTCGCAGCGCGCCATGTGCAGGGCGTGCGCGAGGTAGGCGAGGTCGAGCACCGGTGTGAAGCGGTAGCCGCCGACCTCGGGAAACCAGGTGTGGTAGATGCTCAGCGACGTCCTGCGCCACTGTGGCTGCGTCCAGACGCTGTCGGCGAGGAGCACGCTGTCGTCGTAGTCCTCGACCAGTGTCACCAGCGGCAGCAGGCGCAGCGCGGAGTTCGCGGGCGCGCGGTGACTGAGGAAGGTCGCCACGTCCCAACGGGCGCTCGCGGAGCCGCCGTTGTGGGAGTGGAAGTAGGACAGCAGCCGGTGGTGTGCCTCCCGGTGCCAGAGGTCCAGGTGCAGGATTTTCACGAACAGCCGCCAGGGCCCGGGCGGTCCTGTCATCAGCCCCTCGGGCGCCGGGTCGCGCATTCCGGCGAGGCGGGCGAGGGCCAGCTGTGCCACCCACGGCGTCGGGTCGGCGGGGTACAGGGCGGCGGCCCGCTCGCAGGCCGTGAAGGCGATACGGGTGAGCTGGCCGGCCCGGCTGTCCTTCTGCTCGGCCGAGCGCAGGGCGCGCAGCATCGCCACCCTCGCCCACAGCAGGGCGGAATCGGGGCCCGGCTCCTCGTCCAGCCAGCGTTCGGCCAGGTCGGAGTCGGCGGCCTCGGAGGCGAGGACCAGGGAGCGGTGGGCGCGTACGCCGAAGTCGTCGCGGGAATCGAGCAGCACCCGAGCCGCGCCGAGGTAACGTCCGGCCCGCACGTCCACGCAGGCTCCGGCCAGCTGGCGGTCGTCGGCTGCCGGATGCCACACGTAGTGGCCGGCGAACGACTCAGCAGCCATATGTTCTCCTCGTTCCCGAATTCCCGATTGGCAGTTGACTCGAAGTCAACAGGCCAGGGCGAAGCGCCATTTCTACCACAGTTAATTCACGTCATGTTCAATTCTGCCGAACGCCCCTGTGGGGACTCGCGGTAGAGGGCCACACACTACTGGTGATCGAACGGGGTGTCAGGGGGTGTCCGGTTGCCTTCCGGGTCCGGTCGCAGAATTGAGTGGCCAAGCGCTTGCTGTCCTGGAGTTGTCAGGTGCCGCCCCTTGTGAATATGCCAGGAGTGGGGATGCGGAAAATTGTCCGGAATGCGAACGCGTTCCGGCCGGGAAACCGTTGAATGTTGTAGGAGAAAGCGATTCCCTTCGCAAAGAATCGGCAGCCGCCCGCCCGGGGCGGCCCGTCGGTGCTCGGCCGTGATCGGCCCGCGCCCCGGACCCCGGGCCCCGTCGTGGCCCACGGCGGCCGCACGGGCCGAGCGCCACGGCTGCGGTGATCGGACGCATGGCTGAACGGGTGATCGCCGCGTGCGACGGGGCATCGAAGGGAAACCCGGGTCCTGCCGGATGGGCCTGGGCCATCGCCGACGGCGAGGAGACACCGGTCCGTCGGGAGGCGGGCCAGCTGGGCAGGGCGACCAACAATGTCGCCGAACTCGCCGTACTGAAACGCCTGTTGACCCAGCTGGACCCCGCCGTCCCGGTGGAGATCCGGATGGACTCCCAGTACGCGATGAAGGCGGTCACCACCTGGCTGCCCGGCTGGAAGCGCAAGGGCTGGAAGACAGCCGCGGGCAAGCCGGTGGCCAACCAGGATCTTGTCGTCCGTATCGACGGACTCCTCCAGGGCCGCTCGGTCGAGTTCCGCTACGTCCCCGCCCACCGGGTCGACGGCGACGCGCTCAACGACCTCGCCGACCGCGCCGCCGGCCAGGCCGCCCAGCTCCAGGCCCCGGCCGGCACCGACCACGGCTCACCCGAACCCTCGCCTTCCACCGCGCCCTCGGGGTCCGGCGCCGCATGGCCCTCGGCGTCCTCGAAAGCCGCGGTCAAGAGCCGCCGGCCAGCGGGCGGCGGCTCCGGGCGCACCCTGAAGGCGAAGACTGCTGCGCGACTTCCTCGGCCGGCAATCTGAACGGATCACTACCGTCCGCCGGCTGGTGACTTCCATGGCTCCGCTGTGCCAATACCTTCGAGCAGAGGTGCTGGAGCAACTCGATATCGAGCGGCGGACGCCGGAAAGCGCGCCGGGTCGGCGACGTGTATTCGCTGGAGCGATGAGTGCGGCCCCGCTCGTCCCCACCAGCCTGACAACGCCCGTCCGTCGCGTCCGAACGGTCAGGAAGGCGCGCCGGCCAGGACTTCCACCTTGCCGGTGTCGAGCGAGTAGTAGGCGCCGACCACGGCAAGGGCGCCCTTTCCCACGAGTGGGGCCAGGTCCTGGTTGGAGCGCAGGTCGGCCGCGGTCAGCGTGACCTGGGCGCGGGCCATGGTCTCGACCGGGTCGGCACCGCCTTCCCGGACTGCCTGCTCGTACGCCGGCCGCAGAGCCTTGGCGATCGCCTCCAGGTTGCCGGGCAGCGGTTTGCCGTCACGGATGGACTTGTACGCCGCCTCGACGGCACCGCAACGCTGATGCCCGAGGACCACGATGAGCGGAGTGCCGCTCGTCATGGGCCCGTACTCCACGGAACCTGTGACCACCGGGCCGACCGCCTCCCCGCCCGTGCGCATCACGTAGAGGTCACCCAGCCCGGTATCGAAGAGGAGTTCGGGCGGCACCCGGGAGTCGATGCACGAGAGGATCGCCCCGAAAGGCTCCTGCTTCTGGGCTACGAACTGGCGCCGGTTCGGATCCCGGTCGGGATGCCGGAGGTCTCCGCTCACCCAGCGCCTGTTGCCGTCCATCAGTCTCGTGAATGCCGCGGCGGGAGTGGCCGGCCGCGCTTCCGGCGAAGCGCTGGTCGCCAACGGGGCGGCGCTGGTCGATGAGCACCCCGCAAGCGCGACCGAGGCGACCGCGATTCCGCCGGCGAGGAGAGTTCTGCGATCCGGGTGTCCCGCTCTGTCCATCGGTCGTTCCCCTCAGTCTGCTGAGACGCGTCCGTACGTCCTGACCCGGGTGATTGTTCAGCGCGGTGTGGGAGCCCGACGACAGGCGCAAGCGGGCGTGGGCTGCTTTGCCACCGACGGCCCACAGAACCGGCTCGGGCGGCGGCACGAGCGCCTGATGCGCGAGGCGGCCCCTTCCCTGCTTCCGCGCCGGGTTTTCCGGCATCGCGGCGGGTGTGCTCGTTGTCGGGAACCGGTCGGGTGCGTGCTGGTTCCCGGGGGCGCGTGGTGGGAGAAGGCGGCGGATTCGACTCCCCCCGGCGTACCGATCGACCCGCCTCTGTGCGCTCGTCCGTTCAGGTGACTGGCCGTCAAGATGCTTGTGTCATATTTCATTTGTATGGGTCACTGGGGTAACCGAACCGGTGGGCCGCCCATCCCTCTCCGGGGGAGCGCGGAACCGTTCTGTTCGCCGACCGTCCATGCGTGACGGACCTCGGCATCGTTTGCTCCGGATGGCCGCGATGGGCGCCCCTGTAGAGGACTTGGATCCGATCAGTCGCCCCTGCCAGGTAGCGGCAGGGGTTGGTGCGACAGCCCCCGGCCTCTGCAAAAGAGCGGTGCGCGAGCCATTCGCGCACACCGAGTACCTCGTCATCGAGGCCATGAGCGTGGCCGTCGGCCGCGGCGTCCGCGGCCAGCGGCCCGCGACACGGCTCGTCACGGCTTCAAGCACCCTGCGCGGCGACGGCCGCTGACGGTGCCTTCCCCCATCAGGCAACTTTCGGACGCTTCCCCGGTGCGCTCATCGGTGTACCCGCGGGGTCGGCCGAGGGGGAGGTGAACGAGGACGGCCGGGCCGACAGTGGCCCGGT
This sequence comes from Streptomyces sp. NPDC048473, assembly GCF_043200155.1. Classification (NCBI taxonomy): domain Bacteria; kingdom Bacillati; phylum Actinomycetota; class Actinomycetes; order Kitasatosporales; family Streptomycetaceae; genus Streptomyces; species Streptomyces sp. NPDC048473. Next base: position 129,857 of record NZ_JBICXE010000010.1, on the reverse strand, counting down.
GGTCCACGTCATGGCCATGGGTCTTGACCTGGACCTGGGTCGGAGTCAACTCCCGTTCTCGGGAGTTCAGTCCAAAAACACGGAGGACGACCATGCCAATCAGTCCGAACCAGGGTTCCACCGGTGGCGGTACCGCCGTCACCGTCACGGGTACCAACCTCGCGGGCACCACAGCCGTGCTCTTCGGTACCAAGCCGGCCACCGCCGTCACCAACGTCTCGCCCACCCAGGTCACCGCTGTCTCGCCGTCCGGCTCCGGCACGGTCGGCGTGTCGGTGGTCACCTCGGGCGGAACCAGCAACCCGATCCCGTTCTTCTATGTCGGGGCCCCGTTCAAGTCCGGTCTGAGCGTGAGCTCGGGCGCCACCGCGGGCGGCAACACCGTCGTCATCAGCGGTAACGGCCTGTCCACCGCTACGGGGGTGGCCTTCGGCGCCAATACCGCGACGCCGACGGTGCTGTCGGACAGCCAGATCAGCGTCGTCGTGCCCGCGGGTGCGGCAGCCGGGCCGGTGGGCGTCAGTGTGACGACCGCCGGAGGCACCAACAACGGTCTGTCGTACACGTACATCGACGACCCGACCATCACCGTGATCACTCCGGCTTCCGGACCGACGTCCGGCGGAACCGCGGTGACCATCACCGGCACCAACCTGACCTCGACGAGCCAGGTCACGTTCGACGCCGTGCCGGCACCGTTCTCGGTCATCAACGCGACGACGGTGTCCGCCGTCACCCCGCCCGGCACCGTCGGTGCGGTCGACGTCGGCCTCTCCAACCCTGCAGGCACGGCCACGGATGTCGGCGCCTTCACCTATGTGGCGGGCCCCGGCATCTGATCCGCCACGGCTGCGGCACCGACCGCCGACGCGGAGCATCGCCCGGCGCCGGTACCGCCTCCGGTCGCATGTTGTCCGTCCCGGGCCGGCGCATTCCGCGCCCGGCCGGGCGGGCAATCCACTCGGCATTCACTCGCTCACCGCCGCCCGGCCAGGAGGTCCGGGCGGCGCCCGAGCACCACCTTCCGACCTTTGTATCCCGTCCACAACGCCCCGATCGCATCACCCCGACAGGAGAACGGCTTTGGAGAGATCCGACAGCCCAATGCCCCACGCCACACCACCGTTGACGGCCGCGGCGGCCCCCGTGATCAACACGAGCAGCCCTTTCTCGGGGGCCGCCGGAACGGTCGTCACGCTGACCGGCAGCGGATTCACCGGCGCGACCGCGGTCACCTTCGGCGGTACTCCCTCCGCTTCGTTCACCGTGGTGTCCGCGACCGGGATCACCACGGTCGCCCCGGCCGGTGCGGGCACCGTACAGATCACGGTGACCACGCCCGACGGAACCAGCAACGGCATTGGCTTCACTTACGTGATCGCGACGCCCGCGATCAGTTCCGTCGTCCCCAACCAGGGGTCGGTCGAGGGCGGGAACACGGTCACATTGACCGGCACCGGCTTCACCGGCGCCACCTCGGTTCGTTTCGGAACCGTGGCCGCCGCGTTCATCACCGTCTCCGCGACGCAGGCCACCGCGGTCGCCCCCGCCGCGCCCGCCGGCACCGTCAATGTCACGATCACCACTCCGGGCGGCACCAGCGCCGGGATCCCCTATACCTATGTCGCCGCTCCGGTTCTGGGCAGTCTGGCTCCGGCCCAGGGGCCAGTCGCGGGTGGGAACAGCATCACCTTGTCCGGGACCGGCTTCACCGGAACGACCTCCGTTCACTTCGGGGCGAACGCGACGAGTTCGTTCACCTTCGTCTCGGCGACTCAACTGACTGCGGTTGTCCCCACCGGAGGCCCGGGTCCGGTTGCTGTCACGGTCACCACGCCCGGTGGTACCAGCGCCCAGGCCGTCTCCTACTACTACCTCGTCGCACCGGTAATCAGCGGCGTCACCGCCGGGTCCGGGCCGGTGGGCGGTGGCATGACCGTGATACTGACCGGTGCGAATTTCCTCCAGGCCACGGCGGTTCGCTTCGGTGTGACGGCGGCGACCAACTACACCATTGTCTCGGCCACAGAGATCAGAGCGATGGTGCCGGCCGGTGCCGCCGGCACCGTCCCGGTCACCGTCACCACGCCCGGTGGCACGAGCAACGGCGTGGCCTACCTCTATCTGGGTGCCCCGGTCGTCGTTGGCCTGGTACCCAACCAGGGGCCGTCGGCAGGCGGAAACACGCTGACTCTCACCGGCGTCGGACTGACGTATGCCACCGCAGTACTGTTCGGGAGCGTACCCGCCGGCTTCACCGTGGTCTCCGACACCCAGCTGACAACCACGGCACCGCCCGGCGTGGCGGGCGCAGTCACCGTCAGGGTCGTCACCCCCGGTGGCACCAGTCTCGGCGTTTCCTACACCCGAATCGGCTCACCCGGCATCTGAGAGAGGCCGGCCGGTGTGTGGACGGGGAATCGGTTCGTCGGGCAGGTCGGTGGGCTCGGCGAACCGGTTCGGTGGGTTTCCGAGGGAGCCCGGCCCGTGGACAATCGCGGCCATGAGTGAAGAGTCGATACGTAACTACCTGGCCGCGGTCGAGAGCCGACTGGCGGCCGACGGCTGCGCCCCGCGCTGGGAGGACTGGGCCGGGGTTCCTGTGCTCGTCGGGCGGCGGGCCGACTTCCGGATGCGGTGGGCGGCCACCAATCTGCATCTGTTCACCGTGGCCGCCGCCGTGCCAGAGGTCACCGTGCAGGTCATCGACGCGTTCACCACGCAGGTGCTCGCGTATGCCAAGAAGAACAAGGGCGGTCTGCCCGTCGGGATGCAGACCGGCGTCGCGTCCTTTCCCGTTCTGGTCAGCGATCGGATCGATCCGGCCGCGATGGCGTGGGCGCAGGAGAAGCAGCGCAATCAGTTCGCCTGCTTCGCGCGGCCGGTCGTCGTCGACAGTGTGCAGGGCTACGTGGGCATGTACCGGGGGAAGCCGGCCCTGGGGCGGGCCTACGCCTCGCACCTGATCGAGAAGGGTGCCCGGTACTTTCAGCCGCTGGGCTGAGCAGCCGGGTTCCGGGGCTTCTCCGACGTCTCCTGCGGCGGCTCCACGCGGCCGAGCCACGAGGTCAGGAGAACCTCCAACTGTGCCGCCTCCTCCGGTGACAGGGCGTCCAGGAGGCGGCGTTCATTGCGCATGTGCTCGGTGAAGGCCTGGTCGATCAGTTCCCGTCCCGCGTGGGTGAGTGCGACCACCCGGCCCCGGCCGTCGCCGGCCGAGCGACGGCGGGTGACCAGGCCGTCCCGTTCCAGGCGGTCGATCCGCTTGGTCATCGCCCCCGTGGTGACCATGGTGTGCACCGCCAGGTCCCCGGGGGCCCGTTCGTACGGCTCTCCCGCGCGGCGCAGCGCCGCCAGCACATCGAACTCGCCCTCGCTCAGGCCGAATCGCCGGTAGACCACACAGAGCTGTTCCGTGAGCATTCCGGCCAGGCGGTGGAGCCGGCCGATCACCGCCTGGGGGCTCACGTCGACGTCCGGCCGCTCCCGGGTCCACTCGGCCTGGATGCGGGCGATGTGGTCGAGGGGCGGGGGAGTGGACGGGGCGGTGTCTGCCTGCATGGGTTCACTATAGCTTCCTGGAAGGCATAATAACTTCCGTGGAAGCTACTTTGCGATGGATCCTGATCACGGCGATCGCGCCTGTTGCCTGGGGTACGAACTACTTCGTCACCCACGCCTACCTGCCCGCCGATCACCCCCTGTACGGGGCTGCGATCAGGGCCCTTCCGGCCGGGCTGCTGCTCCTGGCCGTGCGCCGGGAACGGCCGCACGGCCCCTGGTGGTGGAAGTCCCTGGTCCTCGGCGCCCTGAACATGGGCGGGTTCTTCGCCCTGATCTACGTAGCCGCTCAGCTGCTCCCGACCAGCACCGCCTCGACGGTCATGGCGGCCTCACCGCTGGTGATGATGCTGATCGCCTGGGCGCTGCTCGCCGAGCGCCCACGCCTGCTGCCACTGGCCGGGGCCGTCGTCGGTCTCGGCGGGGTGTGTCTCATGCTGCTCACCGGGACGGCGTCGATCGACGTGCGCGGAGTGCTCGCCTCCGTCGCCGCGATGCTCATGTCGTCCCTCGGCTATGTCCTGGCCAAGCGGTGGGGCGCCGAGGTCGATGTGCTCGCCTCGACCGCCTGGCAACTGATCGCAGGAGGGCTTCTGCTGCTGCCCCTCGCCGCCCTCGTGGAGGGCGCGCCGCCCGCACTCGACGTACCGGCCGCCCTCGGATTCGGCTACGTCACCGTCGTCGCGACCGCGCTCGCCTTCGCCGCCTGGTTCGGAGGGCTGCGCCATCTGCCCGCCGCCACGGTCGGCCTGGTCGGACTGCTCAACCCGGTGACAGGCGTACTGCTCGGCACCCTCATCGCCGGTGAGTCGCTCACCCTCAGGCAACTTTGCGGGCTGGCCCTGGTGCTGGCGGGGATTCTCCTTGGGCGGCCGGTGGTCCGCGGGCGGGTGCGCGTTGCGTCGGCGATCAAGGCTGCGCGACCCTCAACTCCCGTACGCCCACCGGCTTCTCCGCGTCGTCCGAAGTGACCGTCAGCCGCACCTGGCGGGCCACCGCCCCCGCCCCGTACGGCTGCCAGTCCGTGCCGTTCACCGATGTCTCCAGGCGGTAGGAGGACAGGCGTGCGTCCGTCCACTCCGGCTCGATCGAGGTCACCGGGGCCGCGCGCCCCAAGTCCACCGTCAGCGTGCCCGTCGCGCCGTCCGGGGACCAGGACGTGGCCGGGCTGCCGTCCACCGCGGCGGCCGCGTACAGGCCGGGGGTCTCGGAGGTCGCCGTCGCCGGGCGGCAGCGGGCCGCGTCCGTCGTCGACGCGAGGTCGGGGCGGCGGGTGGCGAGGGTGAGCGTGCCGGTGAGGAGGCGGGGGCCGGTGGGGGTGTGGACGGTGAAGGGGGCGCCGGAGGTCAACCGGACCGTCGTCGTCAGGGGGCCGATCGCGATGTCGTACGTACGGCCCCGGTAGCGCAGGCCCGTCAGCGTGACGCCCTTGCCCAGCTGCGGCGGCAGCAACGGATCGAGGCGCACCCCGTCCTCCCGTAGCCGAAGGCCCGTCAGACCGTGCGTGAAGACCTGGAGGAATCCGCCCTTCCCGGTGAGGAAGTCCTCGGCGGGAAAACCCGACAGCGGGTCCTGGGCGCCCGACTTCGCGCCCCGTGCCTCGCTGAAGAGGGCGTACGGGCCGCGCATGAACGGGCGCACGGCGCGCTGGAGATAGGTATACGTCGCGCAGCCGGGTGCCCCGATCGCGGCCGCGTCGATCGCATGGACCGAGTCCGTCATCGCCGGGCCGTCCGGATCGGTGCGCGCGGCGTAGTAGTCGAGCGTGGACGCCCGGGCGCCCGGCTCCATCGGCCACTCAAGTGGGTAGATCAGCAGCACCGTGTCGGCCTGCTTGATGGTCGAGCCGTTGTAGCCCGCGTACTGAAGGAAGAGCTTCCGCTTCGGGTCGTACGGGATACGCAGACCGTCCGCGACCCTCGTCCACTCGGCCGGTGCAGGATGCCCGAGCAGCTGCGCCGCGCGGGTGGCGTTGCGCAGGGCGGTGGCCGCCACCGCGTTGGTGAAGACCCCGTCGGTGACGCCGTTGCTGTACTCGTCGGGGCCGGCGACCTCCTTCACCGAGTAGCTGCCGTCGTCGTTGGCGGTGGCCCGAGAGGCCCAGAAGTCGGCGATTCCCTGGAGCAGCGGCCAGCCGTGACCGGCCAGCCAGTCGCGGTCCCCGGTCGCCAGGTAGTACTGCCAGACGGCGAGCGAGACATCGCCCTGGAGGTGGTTCTGGGTGACGCAGTGCGGGGGGTCCCAGCTCTGGCACTCGGTCCAGAGGTTGCCCTTGCTCGCGCTCGTCCACGGGTAGAACAGGCCCCGGAACCCCAGCATCCTGGCGTTCGTACGCGCGGCTCCGCGCGTGCGGTAGCGGTACTCGACGACCGAACGGGCCAGCTCGGGGTGGGTGACGAGCAGCCCCGGGTACATCCAGATCTCGGCGTCCCAGAACACCATGCCCGCGTAGTTGTCGCTGGTCAGACCGGCCGGTGCGATGCTGTCGCGGGACCCGGTCCGGGTGGAGGCGAGGAGTCCGTACTGCGCCGACCGCAGCCACTTCTGCAGCTGGGGACTGTCCGGTACGGAGATGTCGGCCGCCCAGGCCCGCCGCCAGGCGGCCGCGTTCGCGGCGAGGACACCGGACCAGCCGCGCCGGGCCGCGCGCCGGGACGCCTCGCGGGCGGCGGTGCGCGGGGCGGACGAGGTGAGCGCGGTGTCCACTCCGACGTACTTCTCGAAGGTGTAGGTGCGCCCGGCGCGTACCCGGTGCGTGCTGCGCAGCGGGGGCGTGCTCTGTCCCGGCTCCGATCCGCCGGTGCGCATCGTCTGGGCGATCGCGCCCGCTGTTCCGGTGCCCTGCGTGCGGAACGTTCCGTCGCCGTTGAGCGTGAGCCGGCGCGCGCCCCGCGGGTCGAGGCGGCCGGTGACGGTCGCCGTGCCGCTCCAGTGCGGTGTCATGCGCAGCCGTACGGCGCCGGTGTGCACATCGGACCGGTCGGCGAGCACCTCGTACGTCAGGTCCGTCGCGCGCCCGTCGGCCGTCGTCCAGCGCAGCGACGTACGCACCAGGCCGCAGCGCAGGAACACCGTCTGGCGGTAGTGCGAGATCCGGCCCGCAGGCGTGGCGGAGCCGTAGGTCTCGTTGCCGACGCGTACGTCGAGGGTCGTCCAGCTCGGCAGTGCGGCGGCTACCTCACGGCCTGCGGCGAGGTCCTTGTCGCGCCCGAACAGGCCGGAGACGAAGGCGCCGTCGTAGCGCGGAGTGAACAGCGGCCAGCCGGTCTTCTCGCCCGACGCGGCATATCCGGCGCCCGTGGCGGGCACCCGGTGGGCCAGATATCCGTTGCCGGCATAGGGGGCGTATCCGTCGGCCTCGCCGAACCGGGTGGAGGTCGGCGCCCAGGCGGGGTCGGTGTCCCGGCCGCAGGCCGTGGACACGGGCGGGAGGGGAGCGGCCGCGTAGGAGAGGGGCGGCAGCGGCGCGATCAGGGCGCCCGCGACCAGGGACGTGAGGGACGTCAGGGACGTGAGGAGACAGACGCGCGAGAGGCTCACTGTATGAAGGTATGGACGCGCGCGCCGAGCGGCGGTGCACGGCGCGCGGCGCGCGGGTGAACGGCTGGTGGCCCCCCGTCAGGCCGCGAGGCCCGTTTTGAGGCCTGCGCCGCACAGCGGTACGACGACGCTCCGGTCCGTCCAGCCGCCGACCGCCGCCCAGCAGGCGACGCCCGTCGTCTCCACGTAGAACCCGCGGGCGGCCAGATCCAGCTGCGCGTCGCGGATCTGATCCTCGGTCACCGTGAGGAAGGTGCCGCCCGATTCCCGTACCGCGGCCAGGATGGCCCGGGCGCGCGGCGGGCGGGGGATGGCGATGCCCTCGGCGAGCGTGGGGGCGGCCGCGCCGGCCGGGGCGTCGAGCAGCCCGTCCGCCTCCGCTCGGAAGGCGGCGGCCAGCGGTGACACGGCCTCGGCCTGTACGGCGATCAGCGCCGGGCGTTCGTCGATCAGCCCCTGGGCGTGGAGCTCGGCGGTGGCCAGGGCCGCGCCGAGGAGGAGGGTGCCGTTGCCGACCGGTACGGCGATGGCGTCCGGGAGACGGCCGCCGAGGTCCTCCCACATCTCGTACACGTAGGTCTTCGTGCCGTGCAGGAAGTACGGGTTGAAGACATGCGAGGCGTAGAAGGTGCCGGGGGTGTCGGCGGCGGTACGGGCGGCCAGCGCGGTGGCTTCGCGGTCGCCGGGGACGATCTCCAGGCGGGCGCCGTGGGCCCGGATCTGTTCGGTCTTCTTCGGGGACGTGCCCTCGGGGACGTACACCGTGCAGGGGAGCGAGGCACGGGCGCAGTACGCGGCGACGGCCGTGCCCGCGTTGCCGCTGCTGTCCGCGATGACGCGCTCGGGTGAGAGGCGGCGGGCCAGTTCGGCGAGCATCACGGCGCCGCGGTCCTTGAAGGAGAGCGTCGGCATCAGGAAGTCGAGCTTGGCCGTGACCGTGCCGGTGAGCGGGACGAGCGGGGTACGGCCCTCGCCGAGGGTGGTCGTGGGTGCGGCCAGGGGCAGCGCCTCTTCGTAACGCCACAGTGAATTGACGCGTCCGGGCAGGGAGTCGATCGAGATCGGCCCGGCGACCTCGAAGTCGAGATCCCAGGGGCCGTGGCAGACCGGGCAGCACCAGGTGAGGGCGGTGGTTTCGGCACGGGTGCCGTCCTGCGGGCAGAGATACGTGGCCATGCCCGTCAGCATGTCAGGCCTGTGGCGGCTGAGTGGCGTTGGTATGGCACACGTCAACGCACCCTTGTGGGATTGCCATGGATCGGTCAATCTTTCGCTGTCGGCCGGGCCGTGGGCAGCGCGGAATCCGTAGTGATTGTTTGTCATGCTCATGCTATTCAATCCTGCCGCACCGCGTCCCCCGTGGAACCCCCCACCAGCGCACCGCAATCGAGGAGGACCCCTCACATGTCAGTGATGCGTCACACCCCCCATGCGCGTCGAAGACTCGCCGCGGCGAGCGTCATAGCCGGTGCCGCCCTCGCGCTCTCCACCATGGCGGCGTTCCCCGCCACGGCGGCCGGGACGGCAGCGGAAGGCCGGATCGAGAACGCGGGTGCCCCGGGCACCATCAGCGGCAGCTACATCGTCACGCTCGACGAGGCGTCGGCCGACGCCGGCTCCGCGCAGGGCAAGGCGCTCGCCAAGGAGTACGGCGCCGAGATCAAGAAGACCTACCACGCCGCCCTCAACGGCTACGCGGTCGAACTCTCCGCCGCACAGGCGAAGAAGTTCGCCGCGGACCCGGCCGTCGAGTCCGTCGTGCAGAACCGGACCTTCACGGTCTCTGGCACCCAGCCCTCGCCGCCCTCGTGGGGACTGGACCGGATCGACCAGAAGACCCTGCCGCTGAACCAGAGTTACACCTACCCCGACAAGGCGGGCGAGGGTGTCACCGCGTACATCATCGACACCGGTGTCCGGATCACCCACAGCGACTTCGGCGGCCGGGCCTCGTACGGCTACGACGCCATCGACAACGACAACACCGCGCAGGACGGCTACGGCCACGGCACCCATGTGGCGGCCACCGTCGCCGGTTCGGCATACGGCGTCGCCAAGAAGGCGAAGATCGTCGCCGTCCGGGTCCTCGACGACAGCGGCTCCGGCACGACCGAGCAGGTCGTCGCGGGCATCGACTGGGTGACGGCGAACGCCGTGAAGCCGGCCGTCGCCAACATGAGCCTGGGCGGCGGGGCGGACTCCGTGCTCGACGCGGCCGTACGCAACTCCATCGCGTCCGGCGTCACCTACGGGGTCGCCGCCGGCAACGAGTCCACCGACGCCTCCACGAAGTCCCCGGCACGGGTCACCGAGGCCATCACGGTCGGCTCCACGACCAACACGGACGCCCGCTCCAGCTTCTCCAACTACGGCAGCGTGGTGGACATCTTCGCCCCGGGCTCGTCGATCACCTCGGCCTGGAACACCGGTGACAGCGCCACCAACACGATCTCCGGTACGTCGATGGCGACCCCGCACGTGGTCGGCGCCGCGGCCCTCTACCTGGCCGACCACCCGAGCGACAGCCCGGCACAGGTCTCCGCCGGACTGGTCGCCGCAGCCAGCACCGGAGTGGTGACGAGCCCGGGTACGGGCTCCCCGAACCGGCTGCTGAATGTCGGCAGCGGCACCACCACGCCGCCGGGCAAGAAGTTCGAGAACGCGACGAGCTACGCCATCAGCGACAACTCCACCGTCGAGTCGCCGATCACTGTCACCGGTGTCACCGGCAATGCGCCGGCGGCGCTGAGTGTGCCCGTCGACATCACGCACACCTACATCGGCGACCTGAAGATCGACCTGGTCGCGCCCGACGGTTCGGTCTACAACCTGAAGGCGTACGGGACGGGCGGCAGCAGCGACAACGTGGTCACCACCTACTCGGTGAACGTTTCGTCGGAGGTGGCCAACGGCACCTGGAAGCTGCGGGTCGGCGACAACGCGACGGCCGACACCGGGAAGATCAACTCCTGGGCCCTGCAGTTCTGATGACGGCTCCGTAAGGAATCGAATGTGTGGGGCGGCCGCATCCGCGGCCGTCCCACACGTCTTGCGCTAGCGCCGGTCGAGGCCCCGGTCGACCGCGGTCATCAGCTCGCCGTCGTCCGTGTCGCCGTCCAGGGACCAGAACATCGCGCCGCCCAGGCCGTGCCTGCGGATGTACGAGGTCTTGGTGCGCAGTACCTGCGGGTCGTCGTACGTCCACAGGGTGGTGCCGTCGAACAGCCAGGCACTGCCGTCCCTGACGTTCCGGTGGATCTTGTACGTACCCGAGTCGGCCAGCTTCTTGAGGGCCTTGTAGTCCTCGTAGCCGGCGGCCCAGGTGGCGGGCGCGGGTGCCGTGGCCGGCCGGCCGAGGCCGTCGCCGCCGCCCGTGACGCCGGTCCAGCCCTGACCGTAGAACGGCATGCCCATCACCAGCTTGCGGGCGGGGGCGCCGCGCCCGATCCATTCACGGACGGTCTGGTCGACGCTGAAGTCGCCCTTCGCGTACAGCGCGGACTGCTGGGCCGTGGTGGTCTCGCCGGAGACATGGAAGTCGTAACCCTGAAGGTTCACGAAGTCGAAGTCCCGCATGATGCGGCGCACATCGAAGCCCGCATCGATCTTGGCGGGGGCGGTGGGGACGAACGCGGAGAGCTCGTAGTGCTTCGTCTTCGCGCCGTGGCCCTTCCCCTTCTGCGCCTTCGTGCCGCTCTTCGCATAGGCGTCGAGCTGGGTGCGGAACTCGTGCACCAGCGCGGTGAAGTTCCGCTTGTCCTCGGGGCGGTAGACCGTGTCCGTGTCGCCGGCGGAGCCGGGCCACTCCCAGTCGATGTCCACACCGTCGAAGAGACCGGCCGCGGCGCCCTGACCGCCGCGCGTTCCGTCCGCCGGCAGGTTGCCCTTGATGTACAGGTCGATGCAGGAGGAGACGAACGCCTTGCGGGAAGCGGCGGTGCGGGCCGCGTCCGAGAAGTGGGTGGACCAGCTCCAGCCGCCCAGGGAGATCATGACCTTGAGGCCGGGGTGCTTGGCCTTGAGCTCGCGCAGCTGGTTGAAGTTGCCCGCCAGGGCCTGGTCGTCGGTGTCGGCGGCACCGTCCACCGATCCCGCCGCGTCCAGCGGGCGGACGTAGTCGGCCCAGGCGTCTGCCTCGCCGGGCACATTGCCGGTGAAGCACTTGCCGTCGGCACTGACGTTGCCGAACGCGTAGTTGATGTGGGTGAGCTTGGCCGCGGCGCCGCTCGTGTCCAGGTCCTTGACCTGGAAGTCGCGTCCGTACACGCCCCATTGGGTGAAGTAGCCGACGCGCTTGTAGGCGGGGGCGTCGTCGTGGCCGGAGGGGGCTGCGGATGTGGCTGCGGAAGCGGAGGCGACGGGGGCGATGCCGGCCGCCGGCGTGACCGCGCAGGCGGCAATGGCCAGGGAGGACAGGGTTCTTCGACGCATGAGGCCCGTTCCTGTGCGTGTGCTGAGAGGTACATGAGTCGTGCTCTGTGGAGAGGAAGCTATTGGTCTGGACCAAAAGGGGTCAAGGGGTTGGGGAGAACCCGGATGAGAAGGGCCGGGGCCTCTTCGGTAGTCGACCGCGGGATATGCGCGAGGTCACGATGAATCAACACTTCGAGTGAAACTCTGGCCTGTGCTTGCGGTTCACAACCGACGGTTGCCACGCTGTTGCAGTCTGTCAACCTGTTGGGAGTGGCCTGTGGCTTTCGGTGAGCAGCCCGCCTATCTGCGCGTTGCGAGCGATCTGAGAGAGAAGATCGTCAACGGTTCGCTGCCGCCGCATACGCGCCTGCCCTCGCAGGCCCGTATCCGCGAGGAGTACGGAGTCTCGGACACCGTCGCGCTGGAGGCACGCAAGGTGCTGATGGCCGAGGGCCTGGTCGAGGGGCGCTCCGGTTCCGGTACGTATGTGCGTGAGCGACCGGTCCCGCGCCGGATCGCCCGCTCCGGCTACCGGACCGGGGCCGGGGCCAGCCCGTTCCGCCAGGAGCAGACGGCGGACGGAGTGCGCGGGACCTGGGAGTCCCGCAGTGAGCAGGAGGGCGCCAGTGGCGAGATCGCCGAGCGCCTGGACATCGAGCCGGGTGACCGGGTGATGCGTACGAGATACACCTTCCGGGAGGCCGGGGAGCCGATGATGCTCTCCACCTCCTGGGAACCCCTCGCCGTGACGGGGCGTACGCCGGTGATGCTGCCGGAGGAGGGCCCGTTGGGCGGCTGCGGGGTGGTCGAGCGGATGGCCGCGATCGATGTCGTCGTGGACAACGTGGCCGAGCAGGTCGGCGCGCGCCCGGGGTTGGCGGAGGAGCTCCTGGCGCTCGGCGGTGTACCGGGCCATGTGGTGATGGTGATCGAGCGTACGTATTACGCATCGGGTCGCCCGGTCGAGACGGCGGACGTGGTGGTGCCCGCCGATCGTTTCCGGATCGCCTACCACCTTCCGGTCAGGTGACCGATACCCGGAGGGCGCTGTCCGGCGTCGGTGACGACAAGTTAACGCCCTGTCGGCTCCCGTAACCGACGGGCAATCACCGACTGTAATGACTTGTCATGTCCCGCTCGTACCTTCCGGTTCGTACCCGCACACCGGACGACGAACGGGAAGTCACCGATGACGGACACAGCCACTCCGAAGACGGCCGAGGCGCCGGCCGGGATTCCGGCGGCGCCGGCCGCGGAGGTTCCGGCCGGGCCCGATGCCCCGGCTCCCGGGCCCGAAGCCCCCGCCCCCGGGCGCAGTTATGCGAAGCTCGCCGCCGACGAGAGCCGCGAGGACTACTCCCTCCGCTACGCGCCGCACTCCTTCCGGCGCTGGTCGCCGTCCATGGTCGCGGGCACCGCGCTCGGCGGAATCGCCTATCTCGCCGACTTCGCGATCGGCGCCTCGATCGTCTTCACCTACGGCTTCACCAGCGGACTCGCCTCGATCCTCGCCGCCGCGACGATCATCTTCCTCACCGGCATACCGATCGCCCGGGCCTGCGCGAAGTACGGCCTGGACATGGACCTGGTCACCCGCGGCGCGGGCTTCGGGTACTTCGGCTCGACGCTGACCTCGCTGATCTACGCGTCCTTCACCTTCATCTTCTTCGCCCTCGAAGGCTCGATCATGGCGCAGGCCATGCATCAGGCCGTCGGGCTCCCGGTCGAGGCCGGTTATCTGCTGACGACGCTCATCGTCATCCCGATCGTCTTCCGGGGCATGGGGGCGCTCGCCAAGGTGCAGGCGTGGACCCAGCCGATCTGGATCATCGGCCTGGTGCTGCCGTTCGTCGTGCTCGCCTTCGAGGCGCCGGACGCCTGGGGCGCGTTCGGCTCCTTCGGCGGTACGGAGGGCGCGGGTTCGGGGTTCTCCTGGATCGGCTTCGGGCTGGGTACCGGCGTCGCGCTCTCGCTCATCGCCCAGATCGGTGAGCAGGCCGACTATCTGCGCTTCATGCCGGCGAAGACGGAGGCCAACAAGCGGCGCTGGAACCTCGCGGTGCTTGCCGCCGGGCCCGGCTGGGTCATCATCGGGGCGGCGAAGCAGCTCGGCGGCGCGCTGCTCGCCTTCGTCGCGCTGGAGGCGGTCGGCAAGACGCACGCGCTGGAGCCGATCGCACCGCAGATCGAGGCGCTGAGGCCATGGCTCGGCTCGTTCGCCCTGCCCGCGGCGGCAGTCTTCGTGATCGTGTCGCAGATCAAGATCAATGTGACCAATGCCTACAGCGGTTCGCTGTCCTGGTCGAACTTCTTCTCCCGGATCACCCACAAACACCCGGGCCGGGTCTGGTACATCTTCCTCAACCTCGCCATCGCGCTCACGCTGATGGAGATGAACATGTTCGCGGCCCTCAACAAGCTGCTGGGCTTCTACTCGAACGTGGGCATCGCCTGGATCGCGGCCGTCGCCGCCGACCTGGTCATCAATAAGCGGATCGGGCTGAGCCCCCGGTACATCGAGTTCAAACGGGCCTACTTGTACGCGGTGAACCCGGCCGGATTCGGCGCGATGGTGATCGCGTCGACCGTCTCCATCCTGGCCTTCTTCGGGCTCTTCGGACTCTATGCGGAAGCCTTCTCGACCTTCATCGCGGCCGGACTGTCGTTGACTCTCTGCCCGTTGATCGCCTGGGCGACGAAGGGGAAGTACTACCTGGCCCGGCCCAACCCGGTGAACGGGCCCGGCGTCGAGATCGCGGACATCACCGCCACCCACACCTGTGCGGTCTGCGAAACCGCATATGAGCTGCCGGACATCGCCGACTGCCCCGTGCAGGCAGGGCCCATCTGTTCGCTGTGCTGCTCACTGGACGCGGAGTGCGGGGACGTCTGCCGCAAGCAGCCGTCGGCCGGACCCGTCCCGATGCCGATGCCGACGGTGCGTACGGCGGCGACGACGGAGGCGCGTTAGGGGCCGGGGAGCGGGGGCGTAACTGCTGCGGGGGGCGCATCCAATTGGGTGCGCCCCCTTTGGATGGCCGGATCGGTGTCTCTTTGTGTAATTACGTATCCGTTGCGTGAAGGTCGGGCGTAGGCTCCGGCATATGCGTACTGCGGTTTCCTGGGGATCCTTAGAGACGTACATGCCGTTCGAGGGAGGGGCGCAATGCTGGGGAGGGGCGCGATGAGCGACAGCGGTGCCGAGCTCCTTTGGCTGGTGATACGGCAGGACGACAACGGCAATCGCTACCGTGTCGGCAGGTATGCCACACAGGGCGAGGCCCAGAAGATTGCCGACAAGCTCGACGCCCATGGCCACAAGCAGCTCTATTGGGTGGAGCGCATCGGGCAGAGTGCGCGGCCGTAGAGCGTCCGCAAGGAGCGGGGCGGGGGCGTTACGCTCCGGCTCATGAACGATCGTGTGGTGGTGGCCGGAGCCGTCTACGACCGGGGCCGTCTGCTGGCCGCGCGCCGCAGCGCCCCGCCCGAGCTGGCCGGCCGGTGGGAGCTGCCCGGCGGAAAGCTGGAGCCGGGGGAGAGCGGCGAGCAGGCGCTCGTACGGGAACTCCGCGAGGAGCTCGGCGTGGAGACGGAACCGCTGGAGCGCATCCCCGGCGAGTGGCCGCTGAAGCCCGGGTACGTGCTCCGGGTGTGGACGGCCCGTCTGGTGTCCGGGGTGCCCGCACCGCTCCAGGACCATGACGAACTGCGCTGGCTCGGGCCGGGCGAGAGCGATGCGGTCGACTGGCTGGACCAGGACCTGCCCGCGGTCGCGGAGGCGATGCGCCGTCTGCCGGACGGAGCGCACCGCTGACGCGGAACGCTGCGGCGAGCGCTGCCTGCGTGGATCCCGTGTGGATTCGGCACGGGTTCGGCACGGGCTCGGCATGGGTTCCGGTGTGGATTCGGTGTGGATTCCGGCGGCGCGCGCCGACTGCCCCGTGCGCCCCTCGCCTCTGTGTGCATCTGTTTGTGCGCGCGGCCGTACACCCGTACGCCCCACGTGTCGACCCCGGCGATAGTTCGCCCCAAATATCGGGTATGTGCTCATTAAACCCCGTAAACAGGACGTTCCCCGTTGCTGGTCTTGGGAAGTGATCGGCGTGATCGACACCGAAGGCGAATGCGCCGAGTGGACCTTTCCGGCTGTGCCGGGCGCCGTGCGTTCCGCGCGGCATGCCGTCCATGAGGCGTTGCGCGGCTGGGGGCTCGACGCTGCCGTCGGGGATATGACAGTTCTGCTGGTCAGCGAGCTGGTGACCAACTCCATGCAGTACACATCGGGCCCCATCGGCGTACGGCTGCTGCGCCCCCATCCCAACGGTCACGCCCCCGCCGCCCGCCCCGGACTACTCGTGGAAGTCTCCGATCCGCTTCCGGATCCGCCCACCGAACGTATGGCGGGACCCGACGACGAGGGCGGCAGAGGACTGCAGCTGGTGGCCTGTTCTGCTCGCCGCTGGGGGACCAGGCGCGGAAAGACCGGCAAGACCGTGTGGTTCGAGCTGGCCCTGCCTGGTTAGGAGTGGGGTGGGACGCACAGCGATCACCAGAGGTCGGGCAGAACCTGGCTGAAAGGGACTGAGACCGTGCTGTGATCGTGAACGCCGTGTCGGTAGGGGCCGTAGTGCTGAATACTGCGGGCAGGACCGGTCCGGTGTGTGAGCTGGAGGGGACGGTCGCGTGAGCGAAATACCTGGGACAGCGGGCAGCATTGTGTGGCAGAGCAGCCCGCCTGGCTCGATCTATGACTACATCAGGGTCGCCTCCTTCTCGATCGGCCCCGACGGCCTGATCGAGCAGTGGAGCCGGCGGGCCGCCGGCCTCTTCGGCGTTCCCGCAGACAAAGCGGTGGGCATGGATCCGGTCGAGGCATTCATGCCTGCCGAACTGCGCACGGACGGCCGCCGCCGGGTCGGTGAGATCCTCGACGGCAAGGAGTGGACGGGCCTCGTCCCTTTCCGGATGCCGGGAGAGGACCCCGTGCACGGGGTCGCCGAGATCTATGTGATGCCGAGCGAGACGGAGGCCGGGGAACGGGCCGCGCTCTGCATCGTCGTGGACGTCCGCGCGCTGCGCCGCATCGAGACGGACCTTGCTGCGTCACAGGCCATATTCGGCCAATCGCCCTTCGGGTTCGTGCTGTTCGGTACGGACCTCACGGTGATACGGGCCAACCAGCGCTTCGCCACCGTCTTCGGCGGTCAGGCCGCCGACCACCGCGGCCGTACGGTCGACGACTACCTGTCCCGCCCCGAGGCCGACCGGCTCACCGCCACGCTGGAGCGCGTTCTGGAGACCGGCGCATCCGTCACCGATCTCCAGCTCGTCGGCACCGCGCCCGGCGACAGCGACAGCCGCCACTGGTCCATGAACCTCTACCGCGTGCACAGCGGATCGGGCCGCCCCATCGGCATCGCCGGACTGGCCACCGATGTGACCCGACGGCACATCGCCGCCCGCGAGGCCGCCAGCGCCCGCCGCAATCTCGCCCTGCTCAACGAGGCCAGTGCCCGTATCGGCAACTCCCTCGACCTGGAGACCACCGCCCGCGAACTCCTCGATGTCGCCGTGCCCGGCTTCTGCGACCTCGCCTCCGTCGACCTCTACCAGGGGCTGCTCACCGGCGACGACGCGCCTCCCGGCAGCTGGGATTCGCTCCGCCAGGAGTCCGTCGGCGGCTCCGCCGAACTGCGCCGTGTCGCGCTTGCCAGCGCCGTGTCGGACGCCCTGCCCGTCACCGCCGCTCCCGGCCCGGGCACCGGTCCGCCCGCGCTCGGCGCCGTACACCGCTTCTCGTACAACTCGCCCTGTGCCATCGCCCTGCGCACCGGTCATGTCGAGGATGTGCCCGGCGACGACCGGGGCTTCGTCCAGTCCACGCTCGCCGTACCGATGGTCGCCCACGACACGGTGGTCGGTCTCGTCCAGTTCTCCCGTACGAAGGGCAGCGAACCCTTCGGCGAGAGGGACCGTGCGCTGGCCACCGAGCTCGCAGCCCGCGCCGCGGTCTGTATCGACAACGCCCGCCTCTACCGGCGCGAGCACGAGCGCGCACTGATCCTCCAGCGCAGCCTCCTGCCACCCGGCGACCCGGTGGCCGCCGGCCTCGACATCGCCTGCCGCTACCTCCCCGGCAACACGGCCACCGAGGTGGGCGGCGACTGGTTCGACGTGATCGAACTCCCCGGCCACCGGACCGCCCTCGTCGTCGGCGACGTCATGGGCCGCGGCCTGCGAGCCGCCGTGGCCATGGGCGAACTGCGCACCGCCGTACGGACCCTGGCCCTCCTGGACCTGGAACCCGCCGAGGTGCTCTCCGCACTCGACGAGGTCGCCCGCGGGCTCGGCACCCCCGGCAGCCCCTCCTCATCCGACGGTTTCGGCGGCGGCGCCCAGTGGCCCTCTCGGGCCGCTCACAAGTCCCGCGAGGCAGACCTCTCCGAGGTCTACCTGGCGACCTGCGTCTACGCGGTCTACGACCCGGTCACCCGGCGCTGCACCTTCGCCAACGCCGGCCATCTCCCGCCTGCCGTGGTCGAGCCGGGCGAACCGGCCATGCTGCTCGACGTCCCGCCCGGGATGCCGCTCGGCGTCGGCGGCGAACCCTTCGAGGAAGTCGAGGTCGAACTGAAGGAGGGCGCCCTGCTCGCCCTCTACACGGACGGCCTCGTCGAGTCCCGCGACCATCCGCTCGACGAAGGACTGGATGCCCTGCGCGGTGCGCTCGTCGAACCGGAACGGCCACTCGAAGACGTCTGCGACCACGTACTGACCACCCTCGACACCCGGCACGGCGAGGACGACATCGCCCTGCTCATGGCCCGCATCCAGGGGATGGAGGCCGACGCCGTCGGCGACTGGCGGCTGCCCCCCGAACCCCGCTCCGTCGGCCGCGCCCGCGAACTGGCCCGTGGCCAGTTGCTCGCCTGGGACCTCGAAGAGCTGGTCGACACCACTGAACTACTGGTCAGCGAACTGGTCACCAACGCCCTGCGGTACGGCGAGGGTGAGATCCGGCTCCGGCTGCTGCGCGACCGTACGCTCGTGTGCGAGGTATGGGACGCGGGTCTCGTCCAGCCGCGGCGACGGCGGGCACGCGACACCGATGAGGGCGGGCGCGGGCTGCAACTGGTCGGGCTGCTGAGTGTGGCCTGGGGGTCCAGACGGACACCGCGCGGCAAGACTGTCTGGTTCGAACTGGCGCTGCCCGACGGGGAGCCGGCCGCCGAGCGCACGGTCGAGCAGCTGCTGAGCATGTACTGAGCGGTGCCGGGGCTTCACGTCATGAGGCCGTTTTCAGGGCGGCGAGACGGGCCTCGACCTCGGCGCTGTCGCCCAGGCTGTCCAACTGCTCGAACTGGGCGTCCAGGGACGACGCGGCGAGCTCCTGCTTGCCCAGCGCCCTCGCCTCCTCGCGCCGTACCTTGTCCTCGAAACGGCTGAGCTCACTGGTCGGGTCGAGCACATCGATGTTCTTGACGGAGTCCATCATCCGGTTCTGCGCCTGGGCGGACTTGGCACGTGCGACGAGCTCGTCGCGCTTGGACTTCAGCTCCGTCAGCTTGATCTTCATCTGGTCCAGGCCGGACTTGAGCTTGTCCACCACCTCGGTCTGCGAGGCGATGGTCGGCTCCGCGGTCTTCGCCTCCTTCTCCGACTGGAGCTGACGGCCGAGCGCGACCTTGGCCAGGTTGTCGAACTTGTCCGCCTCCGCGCCCGCCCCGCCCGCCCGCAGCTCGTCGGCCTTGCGACTGGCGGCGAGCGCCTTGTCGCCCCACTCCTTGGCCGCGCCGACATCCTCCTTGTGGTCCTGCTCCATCAGCCGCAGATTGCCGATGGTCGCGGCGACCGCCTGCTCGGCCTCCGAGATGTTGGCCGTGTAGTCGCGGATCAGCTGGTCCAGCATCTTCTGCGGATCCTCCGCCTGATCCAGCAACGCGTTGATATTGGCCTTCGCCAGCTGGGTGACGCGGCCGAGGATGGTCTGCTTGGTCATGGCACCTCTCCTGTGGGTGAATTCGTACGAATGAAGCCCCTTGAAGCCCCTTGAAGCCCCTTGAAGTCCTTTGAAGTCCTTGAGGCGATGCCCGTGCCGTCGGCTCAGAAGCGGCCGCCGCCGCCCCGCCGGCCGCGCGTGCCCCCGCCGCCGAAACTGCCCGGCCCGCCGCCCCCTCCGTAACCCCCGCCGAACCCTCCTCCGTAACCCCCGCCGCCGCGGCCGCCCCCACCGCCGCCCAGGAGTCCCCCGAGGATGATCCCGCCGAGCACCGCGCCGCCGACCCCGCCGCCGCCCCCTCCCTGCACACCGCCCGGGCCGCTCCGGCCCCCGTACGACCGCACATCCTGTTCGGCCAGACTCCGGGCCTGCCCGGCCAGGGAGTCCGCCTGCTGCGCCTCGGCCAGCGCGCCCTGGGGATCGTCGGTCCCGGCCAGTTCACGGGACCGGTCGATCCGCCGCTGGGCCTCCGCGAGACGGGTGCGGGCCTGGCTGCCCACGGCTCCGCGGTTCGTGGTGATGAAGTCGGCTGCGGCGGCGATCGCCGAACGCGCGGTGAGCGTCGCCTGGTCGAGAAGGGAGCGGGCCCGCCGGTTGCCCTGCTCCTGTTCGCGGGCGCCGGCCAGTGCCTCGTCGAGCGCCGTATCGGCCTCCTCCACCCTGCGCAGTGCGTCGATGGGGTCGTACGGACCGGCCTGCGTTTCCCCCCTCACATCACTGAGCACCGACTCCGCACGGGCGATCCGGCCCCGTAGATCCGCCGTCGGCACACCCTCCGCGGTGCCTTCGAGCAGCCCGCCCGCATCGGCGAGGTCGGTTTCCGTCTCGGTGAGGGCGGCAGGCAGTTTGCCCGCTGCCTCCGCGAGTTCCCGGCCTCGCCGGTCCACGGCATCGACGAGCCTGGTCGCCTGGTCGACAGCGCCCTCGGTGGCCCGTACGTACACCGCCGCCGCGGCGTTGTTCCCGCTGTCCACCGACTGCCGGGCCTGATTGAGGCTGGAAGTGGCGAAGACGAGGCGGTCCTTGGCCTGTTCGATGGCGCCGGCGACGGGCGCGGAGGCCGAATCGGCGTACTGGCTGCGCATCGCGGTCAGGGCGGCAACGGCAGTGGAGACGCGGCCGGCGAGGGCGCGGAAGGCGGTCTCGGCCGTGGCCAGGGCCTGCGGAGCGTTACGTTCCAGGGCGCGCAGCCGGTCGAAGTCCTCGGACACGGCGTCGAGGCGGGTGTTGGCGTCCGTGCAGCGGCTGATGATCTCGTCCAGCATCCGGCGCCGCGTCGCATCGTCCTCGGGAAAGGCGTCGTCCAGCTGCTGGCGCAACCGGAACGCGGCCGTCAGCTCGCCCTTCGCGTAGGTGACGGCCTCGGTGAAGGGGGCTGCGGCCTCTTCGCCGAACTGGGCGGTGGCAAAACCCAGTTCCTCCTCGCTGGTGCGGACCGCGTCGTCGGTGTCCACCAGCGTCTCCTTCGCCCGGGCATCGAGCTCCGGCAGCGGAGTCGGCGGTGGGGTCGGCCCGCCCGATCCGGCGGAGCCCGTACCCCAGCCGGTCGCACCGGGCGTGGTGCGGGTCGTGGCCCGCCTCCTGCGCCGGGTGTACGCATAGCCGGCGACCGCTGCCGCTCCGCCGACGACGACCACCGGCAGAATCAGGTCTCCGGCGCCCGTCCCGGCGGAACTTCCGGTTCCGGGATCGGCGACACCGGGTGTGATCGTCGGCGTGGGCACGGCCTTGTCGGCCAGCACGGCGGAGTACCCGTTCGCGGCGCCGATCGCCGCGCCGGCCCAGTCGTGTTCCCTGAGCGCGGGCTCGATCGCCGTGCTCGCCACGTCCTGGAGCTGGGAGTCGGTGAGGCGTGAGCCCTGTTCGACGGTGTACGCATACTGCCGGTCGTGGGTGGCGACGGCGAGCAGGACGTCGTCGCGGCCGAGGCCGTTGCGGTTGGCCGTCTCATCGGCCCAGCTCTGCGCGGACCGGCCGGAGAAGTCCCGTACGTACACGACGAAGAGCTGGACGCGGCGGTCGGCGTACAGCCGGTCGAGTGCGGCCGTGACCTGGTCCCTGCGGTCCCCGAGCGCCCCCACCTTGTCGGTGATCTGCCCGTCCTTGGACAGGGTGACGGGATCGTCCGCGCGAGCGGTCAGCGCGGCGGGAAGGGCCAGCCAGCACACCGTCAACAGCGCGGCGAGAAGGGCCCGGCCCGGTATGGATATCCGGGTACGGCTCACGAGCGGCATCACATTTGTGAGGCTATGTCCACCCTCTGTCACTCGCGACCCGGTGATCGGGTCCGAAACCGGAACCGGAATCGGGGCCGGTGCCGTGCATACTGCGACGGCACACCGGCATTCAGGGGGACGGACGTGCGTACGCGGATGAAGCGCATCGCCCAGGCTGTGCGGAACCGGGTGGCCCGGTTCCGCTGGAGCGGGCTGTGGCGGACCTGGCCGAGACGGATCGCGCTGGGAGCGGTCCTGGTGATCGTGGTGCCGGTCCTCACCGCCGGGGTCGCCCTGCGGCTCAACTATTCGGGTGACCCCGGCGACGGCACCCGCACCCGTGGCCGCGACGCCATCTGGCTCGGCCACGCCTGGGTCGACGGGCGCAAGGACGACGCAGACCTCGCCGCGTTCGCCGCCCGGATCAAGGGGACCGGCATCAAGGACCTGTACGTCCACGCCGGGCCCCTGGAACACGACGGCACCCTGCCCGCAGCCCGCTACCCCCGGGCGCGATGGCTGCTCGACGCCGTACACCGCACCCTGCCCGGCATCCGGGTCCAGGCATGGCTCGGCGACAAGCTCGCCACCGAAGGGCCCGACGGGCTGCGCCTGGAGCGGGCCGCGTCCCGCAGCGCGGTCGTCGCATCGGCCCGGCAGATCCTGGACGCCGGGTTCGACGGCGTTCATTTCGACCTGGAGCCGCTGCACTCCGGCGACGGCAACTACCTCTCGCTCCTCGACGACCTGCGCGAGCTCACGCGGGCCCGCAAGGTCCCCCTGTCGATCGCCGCCCACCAGATCGACCCGCTGCCGGCGGCGCACAGTGTGCTGGGGGCGCTCAGCGGCCGCCAGAAGTGGTGGTCGCAGAAGTTCTTCGGGCAGGTCGCACGCCGGGTCGACCAGATCGCCGTCATGTCGTACGACACCTGGATGCCGCTGGAGGGCATGTTCGGCGGCCATGTCGCCCAGCAGACGGCGCTCGCTCTGGAAGTGACGCCCCGGGACACCGATCTGCTGATGGGGCTGCCGTTCTTCCACGAGAACGACCTCGGACACCACGAGTCGGCGGAAACGGTCGCGGCCGCGGTCCGGGGCACCAGACTGGGTCTGGGCCGCACGGACCGCGGCCGCGAACGGTTCGGGGTCGCGCTCTACGTCGACTTCGCGGCACGGGACGGCGACTGGGCGGCGTACCGGAAGGGCTGGAACTGACCCCCTGGCACGCCGCCACAAGGCGGATCAGATGGAGAACCGCTCCTTGGCGAGCAGCGGCCGCACCTTCGACTGGAACCCGCCGGTCCGGAACGGCCGCTGCAGCAGGCCCGGGCGGATCGCCTGGGCCAGCGCCGCGGCGATCATGCCCTGGTCGAGAGCGAGCATGTAGTCACTGACCCGCCCGGTGCGGACGTTGACGGAGTCCCGGAATCCGTATCCGGCGTGGTAGGCACCGAAGTCGCGGTCGAGCGCACGCAGGTTCGCGATCGCCTCGTCCGGCGCATGGGGCAGGGCGAGGAAGGAGGCGTGCGGGGTGACCACACCGTTGGTGAACGCCGAGGCGGGCGGCAGCGGAGCACCGTCCGTGGTGAACGTGCGATCGGTGTTGGAGGCGTATCCGTCGACCTGCATGCCGATGGCGTCGACGCCGTACTCCTGGTACCCGCCTTCGGGAATGTTGGCGGGGGAGAAGCCCCAGTACCCGTACTCCGCTTCCTTCATGCCGTGTTCGATCTGGCTGCGGACGTAGCGCCGGTGCGTGAGGCCCCAGGACCGCGGCGACCACTCCGGCTCCGGCACGAACAGCGGCACCATCAGGGCCTCGAACATCGACCCGCCCCAGGTGGGGACGATCTTCCGGCCGCGGTGGGTGTAGTGCCCCTGCCAGACGCGTACGCCGTCCATGGCGACGTAGCTGCCCTGCGGGTGCTGCTCCTGCTCGTTCTCGGGGAGCATCGTGCGCAGCAGGTGCCAGTAGTGGTCGGTGGGCAGCGAGCCGTCGGCGATGCCCAGGTAACTGGCCATGCGCGGCTCGGTGTTGAGCGCGCCGTAGTGGTGGCCGGTGGGCTCCTCGGTGTCGGTCCAGAATCCGCCGCGCAGTTGGCCGGGGCCTGCGACGGGGTCGGCCGGGTCGTACGGCGTGTAGTAGTAGGACCAGTCGGCGGTGGCCAGGATGCGGGCGACGCGGGGGCGAAGAGCCGGTGAGGCGTCGGCGGCGATGCGCAGACCGGTGATCAGCCAGGCGTTGTCGACGGAGGAGAGGAACGGACGCACCGGGTCGCCGGTGCCGGGCCACTCGGTCAGGACCGAACCGTCGTGCGCGTCGTACCAGTTGAGCCAGAAGCCGTGGTGGCGCTCCAGCTTCTCGACGGCCCGGACGGTGCGCTCCAGCCTGCGTTCCATCGTGGCATCGCCGATCACGCCGAGTCCGGCCGCGGCGACGGTCGACCAGAGGCCGCAGCCGATGTTGGTGGGAGACGTCTGGCGCGACTGGACGGGGGCGGCGCCGCTGACGTCGATCTTGTCGACGGCGAGACCGAAGTCGGTCGTCATCGCCTCGATCGAGCGGTAGGTGTCGCGGAACCAGCGCAGGAGCAGTGGTGCGTCCGAGCCGCGCACGGATTGCGCGGCGCCTGCTGAAGGCGCGGATATGGCTCCGAAAGACAGGGCGGCAGCCCCTGTTCCCGCGGCGGTGAGAAACGTGCGACGGTCCATCAGAACCCCTCGAAGAAGAGCCACCGACTGTGGGCGGTGGGCGGATTTCGTTCGTCGGTCGTGACTGAGGGCGCGGGGCGCCGTGATATGTACAGCACCCGCGCGGGCGCCGCACGTCGGCGGGGCTGAATACGTGCGGGGCCCACGCGGGCAGAGCTGTACGGGAATCGGCGTCCGTCAGGTACCGCCGGTTCCCGTACGGGCGGGAGCTGTCAGGTCGCTCCCGGTCGGGGGGCCGACGTCAGTCGGCGATGCGCGGCAGCGCGCGCGTGCGGCCCATCTCGCCCAGCCAGACGGCGGACGGCTTGGGCAGGCGCTCGAAGGTCTCCGGGTTCCAGCCGATCAGGCCGAAGGTCGGCTTGTAGGAGCCCCACTCGTAGTTGTCGAGCGCGCTCCAGGCCAGGTAGCCCTGGATGTTCAGGCCGTCTTCCAGCGCGGACGCGACCTCGCCCAGCGCACCGGTGTAGTAGTCGATCCGGCGGCTGTCGTCGTCGGTCGCGATGCCGTTCTCGGTCACGATCAGCGGCACGTCCTTGCCGACGACCTCGGCGGTGTGGCGCAGCGCGTAGCCGACCGCGGAGGGGTAGTACTCCCACTGCGTGAGGGTGCGCTCGACACCGTCGGCCGTGGGTATGGGGCCCTCGGCGCCGATCTTGGTCCGGGTGTAGGACTGCACACCGATCCAGTCGTCGCCGCGGGCGGCCTCGATGAAGATGTCCTCGCGGGGGTGGCGGTAGGCCGCGGTGACCTCCTCGGCGCCGGGAAGGGCCTGGTAGACCTGGTTGGCGATGGTCCAGCCGACCTGGATGCCGGCGTCGATCGCCCTGACCTCCTTGACGGCCGCGTGGTGCGCGGCGATGACGGCCTGGGTGGTCTCGTCGTCGGGGGTCGGCAGACCGGCGGGCGGGAAGCTGTTGTCGCCCCGCTTGGCCTGGCCGGCCATCACGGCGATCATGTTCGGCTCATTGATCGTGCAGACGTGGCTGACGCCCTCGCCGATCACCGGTGCGCAGGCCGCGACGTAGCGCGCGAAGAGTTCGACCGCGCCGTCGGCGGTCCAGCCGCCGCGCGCCTCGAACCACTGCGGCACGGTGAAGTGGTGCAGGGTGATCATCGGGCGCAGGCCGCGCTCGATGGCGCCCTCGACCATGCGGCGGTAGTGGGCGAGCTCGGCCCGGGAGAACTGGCCCTCGGCCGGTTCGATGCGCGCCCACTCGATGGAGAACCGGTAGTCCGTGAAACCCAGACCGGCCAGCACGTCCATGTCCTCGTGCCAGCGGTGGTAGCTGTCGCAGGCGTCCAGGCTGGGCTCCTGGATGTGGGTGCCCGCGGCGTGCTCCTTGACCCACCAGTCGCTGTTGGTGTTGTTGCCCTCGATCTGGTGGGCGGCCGTGGAGGCGCCCCACAGGAAGCCTTCGGGGAACGGGATCTGGGTGTGAGTCATCGCAAACTGTCTCTCTGGTGATGAAGGGGTGTGGCCGGCAGGGGTGTGGGGTGCGGCCTCGTACGTTTCGGTGGGGCGGCCGGGACGGGCCGGCCTGCCCAGGGGGACGGCTACTTCATGCCGGCCGTCGCGATGCCCTGGGTGAAGTGCCGCTGGAGCACGATGAACAGGACCACGACAGGCAGGACGACCAGCAGGGACCCGGCCATCAGCATGCCGTTGGATCCGCCCGCCTTGTTGGGGTCGGTGGCGAAGGTGGCCAGGGCGACCGGAAGGGTGTACTTGTCGGGGTCGTTGGTCGCGATGAGCGGCCAGACGAAGTTGTTCCAGGAGCCCAGGAACGTGAAGATCGAGAGCGTCGCCAGGGCGGGCTTCACCAGCGGCATCACGATCCGCCAGAAGATGTACCACTCACCTGCGCCGTCCATCCGGGCCGCTTCCAGCAGCTCGTCCGGGATCGACTGCATGAACTGCCGCATCAGGAAGACACCGAAGGCTCCGGCGGCGAACGGCAGCACCAGACCGGCGTACGAGTCGATCAGGTGCAGCTTGCTCATCAGCACGAAGAGCGGCAGCAGCATCAGGTTGCCGGGCACCATCAGGGCGCCGAGAACCAGGCCGAAGATCTTGTTGCGGCCGGCGAAGTTCAGCTTGGCCAGGGCGTACCCGAGCATCGAGCAGAACACCAGGTTCGAGACGGTGACCAGCACCGCCACGATCACCGAGTTCATGAAGTACAGCGGCAGATCCAGCTTGTCGAGCAGGTTCCGGAAGTTCTCCAGGGTCCACTCGGTCGGGAGCCACACGGGCGGGCTGGCCGTCAGGTCCGCTTGCGTCTTGAAGGCCGAGAGAGCCATCCACAGGAACGGCGCCGACATGACCAGCAGCCCGGCCGAGAGCAGGACGTAGACGAGGAGACGCTTCGGGTTGCGGGGCTTCTTCGCCTCGGACGGCCGCGTGTCCCCGGGCTTCTTCGACGGCGCCGTCGAGACGGCGCCCGGTGCACTGGTGGCGCTCATTTCGTGTTGTCCTTCAGCAGTCGGAGCTGCAGCACCGTGATGCCCATGATCACTACGAAGAGGACATACGCCATGGCGCTCGCATAGCCCATGTGGAAGAAGTTGAAGCCCTCGCGGTACATGTTCAGCGAGACGGTGAGTGTGGAGTCCGAGGGGCCGCCCTGGGTCATCACGAACGGCTCCTCGAAGACATTGAGGTAGCCGATGGTCGTGATCACCGTGGCGTAGAGCAGCGTGGGCCGCAGCAGGGGCACGGTGATGCCCTTGAACTCCTGCCAGATACCGGCACCGTCCAGCCGCGCGGCCTCCCGTACCTCGGTGGGAATGGCCTGCAGACCGGCGATGAAGAGCACCATGACCGTGCCGAGGTTGCGCCAGACCGCCATCGCGATCATCGAGGGCATGGCGAGCGTCTCGGAGCCCAGGAAGTCGGGCGAGGTGAGGCCCACTTCGGAGAAGAGCCCCGCGATCAGCCCGTCGCTCGGGTCGAGCACGAACCGCCAGACCACGGCGACCGCGACGATGGTCGTGACCACCGGGGCGTAGAAGCCGACGCGGAAGAAGGTCCGCGCCCGGTCGATGCCGTTGTTCAGCAGTACGGCGACGACCAGCCCGAGGGAGATCGTCAGGGGGACACCGATCACCACGAAGTACGCCGTGTTGAACAGCGACTTGAGGAACTTGTCGTCGCTGAACAGATTGACGTAGTTCTCGAAGCCGATGAAGTTCGCGTCCAGCGGGTGCGTGACATTGCGCAGCCCGAAGTCGGTGAAGCTCATCACCAGCGTCGCGAGGATCGGGAACGCCATGAAGACGAGGAAGAGGACGAGGAAGGGAGTGGAGAACAGCCAGCCGGCCAGGTTCTGCACGCCCATCGAGGACTTCTTGCCACCCCGGCGACCTGCGGGCCCGGTGGCCGGGGACTCGGAAGCCCCCGGCCCGGCCTGCACCTTGGCCGGCTGAGCGGCCTTTGAGGTCATGGTGCGCATGACTCCTACTTCACGAGGCCTTCGATTTCGGACTGGGCGGTCTTGAGAGCGTCCTCGGCGGACGCCTTGCCCTGGGTGACCTTGGCGATGGCCTGGTCGACCTTGTCGGTGATCTCCGTCCACTTGGCCAGCGACGGGGAGGACTTGGCGGTGTCCATCTGCTTCTTGAAGACCTGGAGACCGGCGTCGTCGGCGAGGTCACCGGAGGTCCAGGCCGAGGTGTTGGCCGGCAGGTCCTTGGTGCGCTTGTACCAGTCGGCCTGGCCCTTGGTGTCGGTCAGGTACTTGATGAACTCCGTGGCGGCCGCCTTGTGCTCACTGTCCTTGGAGATCACCAGGGAGGAACCGCCGGCCATGGAGACGGAGGACTTGTCGGCGGGCACATTGGCCACCGCCCACTTGCCCTTGATCTGCGGCTGGCCCTCGTTCAGCAGAGTGACGTGCCAGGGGCCGCCGAAGAACATCGGGACGCGGCCGTTGCCGAAGTCCTTCACCACGTCGTAGCCGGGCTGCACGGACTTGTTGGAGAGCCCCTTGTCGAAGTACGAGCCGTACTCCTTGAGCGCCTTGACGGCCTCGGGGCTGTCGATGACGGCCTCGCCCTTGTCGTTGACGATCTCGCCACCGGCCGAGTACAGGAAGGAGTAGAAGTTCTGCACCGTGTCCAGGCCGCTCGGCTGGATGGACAGGCCCCACTTGGTTCCGGCCTTCTTCTGGTAGGCCGAGGCGAGGTCCTGCATCTCCTTCCAGTTGGTCGGAGCCTTGGTGATGCCGGCCTTCTCGGCCAGGTCGGTGCGGTAGTAGAGGACGCGGGTGTCGACGTACCACGGCACGCCGTACGCCTGGCCGTCCACCTCGCCCTGCTGCCAGCCGGACGGGAAGAAGTCCTTCTCGTCGAACGTCTTGGTGTCGACCGGCTCCAGAACGCCGAGATCGGCGAACTCGCCCATGTAGCTGCCGCCCATCTGTGCCACGTCCGGCAGGGTGCCGGCGGCGGCCGCGGAGACCAGCTTCTGGTGGGCGACGTCCCAGCCGACCGGGGTCACCTTGACGGTGATGTTCGGGTTGGCCTTCTGGTAGACCTTGGCCACATCCGCGAGCTTCTCGCCCTCGGCCCCCATGGCCCAGACGGTGATCGTCTGCTTCTTGTCCGCGGCGACATCGTCGCCACCGGAACTGCCGCACGCGGTGATGCCGAAAGTGAGCGCGGCTGCGACTGCGATACCGACCGAGGCGTTTCTGACGGTGCGGGGCATGGAGGGCTCCTCCTTGAGCAATCCGAATGTATGCGCTGCCTGTAAGCGCATACATCACTCTGCGACAGAGATTCGGGAATCCGCAAGAGGGTGCTAGGTCACACTCGCGCAACGTGCCGGACATCTGGATGGTCAACTTGCACGGTAAGCGTGCTGTTTGTGGAATTGGAAACGATGTGACCTATTTCGCGGCGTTGTCCATGGGGTCAATGGTCTGTACCGGCATGGGCGGCGGCGATATTGTCGTGATCATGGCTCCGTTCGATCATGGCTTCCCCTTCGATCCGGCTTACGGGTGCACGCTCGACGACCTGCTGCGCATCCCCGCTCCCGCCGCCCCGGACGACTTCGACGCCTTCTGGCGGGACCGGTACGAGGAGGCCCGCAAGGTCGCCACGGAGCCGGCACTCGGCCCGCTGGAGGACGAGCGCGACGGTGTACGGATTCACGGGGTGACCTTCACCTCGGTGGGCGGGGTGCGGCTCGGGGGCTGGGCCGCGCTGCCCGTCGAGGGGGCCGCGGAGCACGGATTCGTCATCGGGCACGGTTACGGCGGCCGGCAGGAGCCGGGCCCCGATGTGCCGCTGCCGTTGCCCCGGGCGGCGGCGATCCTGCCGTGCGTACGGGGCATGGGGGCGCGCGGCCTGCAGGCGGGCATCCCGGACGTGGCCGACAGTCATGTGCTGCACGGCATCGAATCGCGTGACACCTATGTCATCGGCGACTGCGTGGCGGACCTGTGGTGTGCGGCGTCGGCGCTGCACGAGCTGGTGCCGGAACTGGCGCCCGGGGAGGGCGGCCCGCGGCTCGGGTACCTCGGACAGAGCTTCGGCGGCGGGCTCGGTGCGCTGGCTCTGCCCTGGGACGACCGGTTCGGGGCCGCGCAGCTGACGGTGCCGACGTTCGGCAACCATCCGCTGCGGCTCACCCTGCCGTGTGTGGGGAGCGGGGAGGCGGTGCGGGGCTACCACCGGGAGCACCCCGAGGTCGCCGAGGTGCTTCGGTACTTCGACGCCGCCACAGCCGCGACGCGGCTGGAGCTGCCCACGCTGGTGGCTGCGGCGCTCTTCGATCCCTCGGTGCCGCCGCCGGGGCAGTTCGCCGTGCACAATGCGCTGGCCGGCGAGCGAAAGCTGCGGGTGCTGAGCGCGGGGCACTTCGAGCATGAGGGGCTGGCGGCGGAGGTGGCGGAGCTGCGGGAGGCTCGGCGGGGGTTCTTCGGGGCGCGGCTGGGGCGGTGAGGTTTGGGTGGGCGGGGCGGTGGCCGGGGACGCCCGGCGGGCGCTTTGTCCTCAATCGCCGGACGGGCTTGATGTGCCGGGACGGGTGGTGCCGGCGTCCCGGTCCGGCGTGAGGGTTCCGTCCTCAAGCGCCGGACGGGCTCGATTCGCCGAGGGCTCCGCTCTCAAGCGCCGGACGGGCTTGGTCTGCAGCCGCAGCTCGCGCGGTGGATCAGGGATACCGGGAGCATGAGCGATACCGGGTCGCGGCCGCTGTTGCCCAGGCGCTGCACCAGCAACTCAACGGCCTGCTCGCCGAGTTGGCGGATCGGCTGGCGTACGGTCGTCAGTGGCGGCCGTACGATCCGGCTCAGCGGAATACCGTCGAAGCCGGTCACCGCGATGTCCTCGGGCACCCGCACCCCGCGCCGCTCCAGTGCGCGCAGCGCGCCCACCGCCATCTGGTCATTGGCGAACAGCACGCCCTGAGGCCATTCGGGCCCCCGGTCGAGCAGCGCCTCCGCAGCCCGCGCGCCCTCGGCCTGGGTCATCATCTCGGTCCGCAGATCCGGCTCGTCCGGCACCGGCAGCCCGGCGTCGCGGCACGCCTCCTGGAAGCCGAGGAACCGCGCCTCGGCGTCCGGCGAGTCGACATCGCCCCCGACGAAGGCCAGCCTGCGCAGCCCGTGGTCCTCGATCAGGTGGCGGGCCAGTGCGCGCTCCCCGTCGGCGTTCGCGACGACGATGTGGTCGAGATGGTCGATCTCGCGAGGTCCGGCGAGCATCACCACCGGCAGTCGGCGCGAGATCACTTCGAGGTCCTCGGTCGGCACGGTCTGCGCCAGTACCGCGAAGCCGTCGACCCGTCCCGCGACCTTCGCGACGAGGCTCTCCGGGCCGCCCTCCAGCGAGGCGGCGATCAGCAGCGCGTAACCGTGCCGGCGCGCCGCCCGCTCCATGCCGCGGATGATCTGGTCGGAGTAGAGCATCACCGCGTCGTCGGCGTCGCTGTCCGCCTCCGCGTCGGCCTCGGCGTCGGCGTCGGCGTAGTCGGGGAAGCAGAGGCCGAGCACGCCGGTGGTCCGGCTGGCCAGGCCCCGGGCGTTCCCGCTGGGTACGTAACCGAGCTGGCGGGCGGCTTCGAGGACCCGCTCACGGGTCTGGGCACGTACCGAATCGGGGGTGCGGTAGACCCGCGAGACCGTGGCAATGGAGACGCCCGACCGCTCGGCGACGTCGTACACCGTTGGGGCGCTCACTCGACCGACCGTCCGCTTCTTCTTCCGTACCGAAGCACCTGCTGTTGCATGTACCGACCCTCTTTTGAAAGCGCATTCACCCTAGATCGCAGGCCGCACGACGGGCAAGACCGCCCAAAAAATAGACAGGCAACCTTGCAAGATGGCCTGTGCATCTTTATGCTGAAGCCGTGCCGGAACCGACCGAAGCCACCCCCGCCGACCCTCGCGCCGAGCTCTTCGCCGAGCCGAGTGCCGAGCAGGTGGCGACACAGCTCACCGCCGTGGTCAGCCGACTGCTGCGGCGGCTGCGCACCACGTCGTCGGACAGCCTGCTCACGCCGACGCAGCGCTCGGTGCTCGCCAGACTCGACCGTGAGGGCCCGGCCACCACGGCCGCGCTGGCCCGCGCCGAGTATGTACGTCCGCAGTCCATGCGGCTGACCCTCGGCGCGCTGGAGAGTCAGGGGATCGTCGAGCGGTCGCCCGATCCGGCCGACGGCCGGAAGTCGGTGATGTCGATCACGGACACCGGACTCGCGACGCTCGCCGCCGTCCGCGCCGCCAAGCACAACTGGCTCGCCGAGGCCATCGCCGCCGAGCTCGACGGGGCCGAACGCCGCACGGTCGCCGAGGCCACGGACCTGATCGACCGCCTGGTCGGGAAGTGACCGGCCAGGCGTCCAGCCGGGCGACGACGCGCCGCCGCGAGATGACCGGCCAGGCGTCCGGCCGCGAGACGACCGGCCACGAGAGCGTCCCCGGAAGCGATCCCCGGGGCGGCGCCGGAGCCCACGGAGACACCTGCCCCCGGATTCCGTGCGCGCCGTACCTGAACCCCACCGATCGCCCCATTCCCCTCAGAGGAGCGCCATCATGACCGCCACCACCCTGGACCCGAAGACCGCCCTGGTCGTCGTCGATCTCCAGAAGGGCATTGTCAGTCTGCCCACCGCCCCCCACCCCGCCGCCGACGCCGTCGCCAACTCCGCGACCCTCGCCGACGCCTTCCGCGCCAAGGGCCTCCCGGTCGTCCTGGTCCGGGTCACCGGCGGCGCCCCCGGCCGCAACGAGGGCCCGGCGCAGTCCGGGCAGCCGGCCGCCGACTGGGCGGACATCGTGCCCGAGCTCGGCCCGCGCGAGGGCGACATCGTGGTCACCAAGCGCACCTGGGGCGCCTTCTACGGCACCGACCTCGACCTTCAGCTGCGCCGCCTCGGCGTCACCCAGGTCGTCGTCACCGGCATCGCGACCAGCATCGGCGTCGAGTCCACCGCCCGCTCCGCCCACGAGTACGGCTACCACGTCACCGTTGCCACGGACGCGGTCACCGACATGGACGCCGACACCCACCGCAACAGCGTCGAGAGGATCTTCCCGCGGCTCGGCGAGACGGACACCACCGAGGCGATTCTCAAGCTGCTCGGCTGACCTTCACGGCCGGTCCCCGCGTCGGCCGATCTTGTTCCCCAGCCACACCAACGGGTCGTACTTGCGGTCCACGGCCCGCTCCTTCAGCGGGATCAGCGCATTGTCGGTGATCTTGATGTGTTCGGGGCACACCTCCGTACAGCACTTCGTGATGTTGCAGTAGCCCAGCCCGTGCTCCTCCTGGGCCGTCGCCTTCCGGTCGAGTCCCGACTCGGCGGCGGCGTCCAGGGGGTGCATGTCCAGCTCGGCGATCCGCATCAGGAAGCGCGGTCCGGCGAACGCCGTCTTGTTCTCCTCGTGGTCGCGCACCACATGGCAGGTGTCCTGGCACAGGAAGCACTCGATGCACTTGCGGAACTCCTGTGAGCGGTCCACATCGACCTGCTGCATCCGGTAGTCGCCCGCCTTCACCCCCTGCGGGGGTACGAAGGCGGGCACTTCCCGTGCCTTGGCGTAGTTGAACGTCACGTCCGTCACCAGATCGCGGACGACCGGGAAGGCCCGCAGCGGGGTGACGGTGATCGTCTCCTCGCGGCCGAACACCGACATGCGCGTCATGCACATCAGCCGCGGCCTGCCGTTGATCTCCGCGCTGCACGAACCGCACTTGCCCGCCTTGCAGTTCCAGCGCACCGCCAGATCGCCCGCCTGGGTGGCCTGGATCCGGTGGATGATGTCGAGGACGACCTCGCCGTCGTTCACCTCGACCTCGAAGTCCTCCAGGTCACCGCCGTCCGGGTCCCCGCGCCACACCCTGAACTGCGCGTTGTAGCTGCTCACTCGTACAGCTCCTCTTCGGCCAGGTACTTGACCAGCTCCTCCTTCTCGAAGAGGGAGAGCAGATCCGGATGGATGGGTTCGGTCGTCTTGCGCAGGAGTTCGATCCGGCCGCCCGACGCACCTTCGGCAGCCTCGTCGGCCAGCCGGCACAGCAGATTGGCCGGGCGCCAGGAGCGCTCCATCGTCGGGCAGTCCTCGCGGGTGTGACCGCCGCGGCTCTCCGTGCGCTCCAGCGCGGCCCGGGCGATGCACTCGCTGACCAGCAGCATGTTCCGCAGGTCCAGGGCGAGGTGCCAGCCGGGGTTGAACTGCCGGTGCCCCTCGATACCGGCGCGGTGCGCCCGTAGCCGCAGCGTGGCCAGTTTCTCCAGGGCCTGTTCCATCTCGGGCGCCCGCCGGATGATGCCGACCAGGTCGTTCATGGTCTGCTGGAGTTCCTGGTGGAGGGTGTACGGATTCTCCGCCGTCGCCCCGTCCTCCAGGCCCTCCGCGCTGAACGGACGAAGGGCCTCCGCCGCTGCCGCGTCGATCTGCTCCTCGTCCACCACCGGCGGCGTGCCGATGGCGTCCGCGTACTCGGCGGCGTGCAGCCCGGCCCGCCGTCCGAAGACCAGCAGGTCGGAGAGGGAGTTCCCGCCGAGCCGGTTGGAGCCGTGCATGCCGCCCGCGACCTCGCCCGCCGCGTACAGACCGGGCACGGCCACGGCGGCCGCGGTGTCGGAGTCGACGGCGATCCCGCCCATCACGTAGTGACAGGTCGGGCCGACCTCCATCGCCTCCGCCGTGATGTCGACATCCGCCAGCTCCTTGAACTGGTGGTACATCGAGGGCAGCCGGCGCCGGATCGTGTCCGCGGGCATCCGGGTCGACACATCCAGGAACACCCCGCCGTGCGGCGAGCCCCGGCCCGCCTTCACCTCGGAGTTGATGGCACGGGCGACCTCGTCGCGCGGCAGCAGCTCGGGCGGGCGGCGGTTGTGGTCCGGATCCTCGTACCAGCGGTCGCCCTCCTCCTCCGACTGTGCGTACTTCTCCTTGAACACATCGGGGACGTAGTCGAACATGAACCGCTTGCCCTCGGAGTTGCGCAGCACCCCGCCGTCCCCGCGCACCGACTCGGTGACGAGGATGCCCTTCACCGACGGCGGCCAGACCATGCCGGTCGGATGGAACTGCACGAACTCCATGTTCAGCAGCGGTGCGCCCGCCAGCAGGGCGAGGGCGTGGCCGTCGCCGGTGTACTCCCAGGAGTTCGACGTCACCTTGAAGGACTTGCCGATGCCTCCGGTGGCGAGGACGACCGCGGGGGCTTCGAGGACGAAGAAGCGGCCGGACTCGCGCTCGTAGCAGAAGGTGCCGCTGACCCTCTCGCCGTCCTTCAGCACGCGGGTGACGGTGCACTCCTGGAAGACCTTCAGCCGGGCTTCGTAGTCGCCGTGTTCGCGGTAATCCTCCTGCTGCAGGGAGACGATCTTCTGCTGGAGGGTGCGGATCAGTTCGAGGCCGGTACGGTCCCCGACATGCGCGAGCCGCGGGTACTCATGGCCGCCGAAGTTGCGCTGGGAGATCTTTCCGTCCGGCGTACGGTCGAAGAGCGCACCCCAGGTCTCCAGCTCCCAGACCCGGTCCGGCGCCTCCTTGGCGTGCAGCTCCGCCATCCGCCACTGGTTGAGGAACTTCCCGCCGCGCATGGTGTCGCGGAAGTGCACCTGCCAGTTGTCCCCGGAGTTCACATTGCCCATGGACGCGGCGATCCCGCCCTCGGCCATGACCGTGTGCGCCTTGCCGAAGAGCGATTTGCAGATGACCGCGGTACGGGCTCCGCGCTCCCGCGCCTCGATGGCGGCGCGCAGCCCGGCACCTCCGGCACCGACCACGACGACGTCCCACTGCTGCCGTTCGAGCTCTGTCATTCAGAAAAACCTCGGATCGTCGAAGGCGCCGGAGGCGACGAGATACACGTAGAAGTCGGCGAGCGCCACGCTGATCAGGGAGGCCCAGGCGAGCAGCATGTGCCGGGCGTTGAGCCGGCCCACCCAGCCCCACAGCCGGTAGCGCACGGGGTGCTTGGAGAAGTGCCGCAGCCGGCCGCCGATGATGTGCCGGCAGGAGTGGCAGGACAGGGTGTACGCCCAGATCAGGGTGATGTTGACCAGGAAGATCAGCGAGCCGAGACCCATATGGCCCCAGGCGTAGTGCCCGTCGCGGAAGGAGAGCACGGTGTCGTACGTGAGGATCCCGGCGACCGGCACCGCGGCGTAGAAGAAGTACCGGTGGATGTTCTGCATGATCAGCGGGAAGCGGGTCTCGCCGGTGTACTTCGCGTGCGGCTCGGCGACCGCGCAGGCCGGGGGCGATGCCCAGAAGCCCCGGTAGTAGGCCTTGCGGTAGTAGTAGCAGGTCAGCCGGAAGCCCAGCGGGAAGATCAGGACCAGCAGGGCGGGGGAGAGGCCCCACCAGCTGCCGAAGAGCTCCCAGTTCGGGCCGTGCCGCATGGGGGCGCAGTTCTCCGCCAGACAGGGCGAGTAGAACGGTGACACATACGGGGCCGCGTAGTAGTCGGCGTTCGAGAAGGCCCGCCATGTCGAGTAGACGATGAAGGCGAGCAGCCCGCCGGCCGTCAGAGCGGGCGACAGCCACCAGCGGTCGGTCCGCAGATGGCGGGCGGCGATGGCGGCCCGGGAGGCGTGGTGGACGCCTGCCGCCCGCGTCGCCGCCGCATTCGGTCGAGGTGGTTCCGTACCTGGTGCTGTTCCTGTTTCCGTACCGGTGGCCAAGGAACTCTCCTAGGGGGCGTGCCGGCCCCGGACGCCCAGACCTTCGTCGTCCGAGTCCGTCCACAGGGTGGCGTCGTACGGCGCTTCGCTGATCGTGATGACGCCGTCGACGGGTTCGGTGCGACCGGCGGCTTCGAGCGGCGCAGGCCCGGCTTCCGCCCCGCGCAGCCGCGCAAGGCTCCGCTCCAGCCGGCCGACGGTGCGGACCAGGTCGTCGAGGCAGTGCTGAATCGCCGTCAATTCTTCGTGCAGTGACATGACTTGCTCTCACTTCCGCGGTCGCGGGTGGTCATGCTCATGCGCCTGAGAGTGTCGCGCGTCACACCCCGGTTGTGAAGAGTGCGGGCCCTCCCGGTCTCGCGGGGTTCCGCCGCGCGGGTGAGGTTCGGGGCCGGTGACGCCGTGTCTGCGCCGCCTCTCGCGCGGGTGCGCCTTCAGTGGACGGACGGAACCAGTGTGATCAACTGCATATGCCACCAAACACGCATAATCCTGCCCATCCGCGTGCGGGTGGGCAGGGCCGGCCCCGGAGGTATCAGCCATGTCCCACGTCGGCGTCCCGCGGGGGACGGCCCGAAAGCGCCGCTCACTCGCGCTCCTCACGACGGGTGTGCTGACGCTCCCCGTACTGGCCGGCTGCAGCTCCGACGACAGCGGCGGCCCGGCCGCGGCCGTCGTTCCCCAGGACATCGCGGTCGCGGCCCGGAACCTGGTCGCCGCGGGGGGCACGGTCAACTGGGCGATCGACGCCCTGCCCGCCACCCTCAACGCCTTCCAGGCCGACGCGAACAGCTCCACCACCCGCATCACGGGCGCCCTGCTGCCGACGCTCTTCCCGCTGGACGCCAAGGGCAGGCCGCAGATCGACCGGGACTATCTGGAGTCCGCGAAGGTGGTCGAGCGCGAACCCAGGCAGGTGGTGCTCTACCGGATCAACCCGCAGGCGGTGTGGAGCGACGGCCGGGACATCGGGGCGCCCGACTTCGTGGCCCAGTGGCGGGCGCTGAGCGGCAAGGACTCGGCGTACTGGACCGCCCGCAACGCCGGCTACGAGCGGATCGAGAAGATCGAGCGCGGCGCCGACGACCAGGAGGTCCGGGTCACCTTCGCCAAGCCGTACGCGGACTGGCGCTCGCTCTTCTCCCCGCTGTACCCCAAGGAGGTGACCGGCTCCCCCGACGCCTTCAACGACGGCGCGCGGACCACCCTCAAGGCCACTGCGGGACCGTTTCGGCTGGGCAGCGTGGACACGGCGAAGGGCGAGGTCACCCTGGTCCGCAATCCGCGCTGGTGGGGCAGCCGGGCCAAGCTCGACTCGCTGGTCTTCCGGGCCGTCAAGCCGCAGGACCGCACCGAGGCCCTGACCGAGGGGAAGGTCGACGTCGCCGACATCGACGCCGCGGCCGCGCACCGGATCGTGCAGGCGGCCCGCGACAGCGGCGGGAACGGACAGCCGCTCGCCCAAGGCCCCGGCTCCGGGACCGGCCCGGCCGCCGCACTGCGCTCCTGGGCCGAGGCACACGGCTCGGACGAGAAGGCGGCGGCGGCCGCACAGGCTGTCAGGGAGAAGAACCGGGCAGCCGCCGAGGCGTACGCCACCGAACAGGGCAAGCTGCGCGCGTATGCGGTCCGCAAGTCGCTGGAGCCCGCCTACACCCAGCTCGCGCTGAACGGCGAGTCCGGGCCGCTCGCCGACGAGCGGGTACGCAGGGCTGTCGCCCGGGCCCTGAACCGCCAGGAGCTCGTCGACACCGTACTCAAACCGCTCGGCCTGCCCGCCACACCGCTCGGCAGCCACCTGGCCCTGGCCGGACAGCCGGCGTACAAGGACAACAGCGGCGCACTCGGCGGCCAGGACACCGACGAGGCCCAGGCGCTGCTGGCCGACGCGGGCTGGACGCGGGAGGGCGCGGTCAAGAAGCCGGGCGGCGCCAAGGCGGGCAGCGAGGCCGGGAAGAAGGGTGCGAAGGACAAGGACACCACCGCCGGGAAGGACGACAAGACGGCCCCGTCCGAGAAGCCCGGCAAGACCGGCAGCAAGACCGACGACAACAAGCCCGGCGAAGGCGACCGAGCCGGCAACGCCCCCCAGGTCCTCGCCCCCGCCCCCACCGCCGCGTTCCACAGCGCCGCTCTGCTGCGCCAGGCCGGATACCTGGCCGCGACCGGCACCTCCGAGGACGTCCGCTCCGAGGCCGCCGCCCAGGACCAGCGGCCGGACGGCGCCACCGGTGCATACGCCCCCGCGGGCACCGCGGCCCCCGCCCAGGCCCCCGACGCGCGCCGCGGCCCGCTCGGCAAGGACGGCAAGGCGCTGACCCTGCGCTTCGTCCTGCCGGCCGGTCCCGGGTCGGAGCCGCTGCGTGCCGTCGGGGACAAGATCTCGGCGATGCTCGATTCGATCGGCATCCGTACGTCCATCACCAAGGTCTCCGACGACAGCTACTTCCAGGACCACATCGCTTCCGGCGACTACGACCTGGCGCTGTACTCCTGGCCCGCCACCGCCTACCCGGCGACCGACGACCGCCCGATCTTCGCCAAGCCGGTGCCGGCCACCGACGGCTCCCTGCTGGTCGAGCAGAACTACACCCGCGTCGGTACGGACCACATCGACCAGCTCTTCGAGCAGGCGGTCTCGGAGCTCGACGAGGGGACCGCCCGGGACTTGATGAAACAGGCGGACGCCCGGATCTGGGCCGCCGCGGGATCGATTCCGCTCTATCAGCGTCCGCAGCTCGTGGCGACCGACAGGAAACTGGTGAACGTCGGCGCCTTCGGCTTCGGCGTGCCCCACTACCAGGACATCGGTTTCAAGAAGCCGCAGTCCGCCGGAGCTCCGGCAAAGAAGAAGAAGTAGCAGGTCAGAACGGCGCCGGAAGCTCAGAACTGGCTCAAGTCCCTTGCCCGCCGGGGTCCCCGGCGGGCAAGGTCGTGTCCTGTCCGGACCCGAGATGCTTGCCCCCACACGCCCCCCACGGGACCTTGCGGAGCCCCCACGGATCCCCCCACGGATCCCTCCGCATTCCCCTCTTCCCGCCATGCACACCCACCTGGCACAGTCCCGATACTGAGGTAATACCGGCCGAATATCGGTTGAAGAGTGGCTTAAGACCGGTCTCGCGAATCGGCCCGGGAAGCCCGGGACGCGCCAGCCCCGTACCATGGGGGGTAGCCGTGGCGCGTCCGCCCGGCGGGCGTACGAGGACCCGAGACCGACTGAGACGCCTGATCCCACGATCCGAGAGAAGCGCAAGCCACCCATGCCCACGCGCCACGACATCCGTAACGTAGCCATCGTCGCCCACGTCGACCACGGCAAGACCACGCTGGTCGACGCCATGCTCAAGCAGGCCGGCGCCTTCGCCGCGCACGCCGCCGAGCACCTCGACGACCGCATGATGGACTCGAACGACCTGGAGCGTGAGAAGGGCATCACGATCCTCGCCAAGAACACGGCGGTGAAGTACCACCCGAAGGATGGCGGCGACGTCATCACCATCAACATCATCGACACCCCCGGCCACGCCGACTTCGGTGGCGAGGTCGAGCGCGGCCTGTCGATGGTGGACGCGGTCGTCCTGCTGGTCGACGCGTCGGAGGGCCCGCTCCCGCAGACCCGCTTCGTGCTCCGCAAGGCGCTGACGGCTAAGCTGCCGGTCATCCTCTGCATCAACAAGACGGACCGTCCGGACTCCCGGATCGCCGAGGTCATCGACGAGACGTACGACCTCTTCCTGGACCTGGACGCCGACGAGGACCAGATCGAGTTCCCGATCGTCTACGCCTGTGCCCGTGACGGCGTCGCCTCGCTGACCAAGCCGGAGGACGGTACCGTCCCTCCGGACAGCGACAGCCTGGAGCCGTTCTTCAGCACGATCCTCTCCGCGGTCCCGGCCCCGGAGTACGACGACGACGCGCCCCTCCAGGCCCACGTCACCAACCTGGACGCCGACAACTTCCTCGGCCGTATTGCGCTGTGCCGTGTCGAGCAGGGCGAGCTGCGCAAGGGCCAGACCGTCGCGTGGATCAAGCGCGACGGCTCGATGTCCAATGTCCGCATTACAGAGCTCCTGATGACCGAGGCGCTCACCCGTAAGCCCGCCGAGAAGGCCGGTCCGGGCGACATCTGCGCGATCGCCGGTATCCCGGACATCATGATCGGCGAGACGCTGGCCGACCCGGAGAACCCGATCGCGCTGCCGCTGATCACGGTCGACGAGCCGGCCATCTCGATGACCATCGGTGCGAACACCTCGCCGCTGGTCGGCAAGGGCGGCAAGGGCCACAAGGTCACTGCCCGGCAGATCAAGGACCGTCTGGACCGGGAGCTGGTCGGTAACGTCTCGCTCCGTGTCCTGGAGACCGAGCGCCCCGACGCCTGGGAGGTCCAGGGCCGTGGTGAGCTCGCCCTGGCCATTCTCATCGAGACCATGCGCCGCGAGGGCTTCGAGCTCACCGTCGGCAAGCCGCAGGTGGTCACCAAGCAGGTCGACGGCAAGACGCACGAGCCGATCGAGCGCATGACGATCGACTCCCCCGAGGAGCACCTCGGTGCGATCACGCAGCTGATGGCGACCCGCAAGGGCCGCATGGAGACGATGACGAACCACGGTTCGGGCTGGGTCCGCATGGAGTGGATCGTCCCGTCCCGCGGCCTGATCGGCTTCCGTACGGAGTTCCTGACCCAGACCCGCGGCACGGGCATCGCGCACTCCCTCTTCGAGGGCCACGAGCCGTGGTTCGGCGAGCTGCGCACGCGTCATAACGGCTCGCTGGTGGCGGACCGTGCGGGCGTCGTGACGCCGTTCGCCATGGTCAACCTCCAGGAGCGCGGTGTCATCTTCACGGAGGCCACCACCGAGGTCTACGAGGGCATGATCATCGGCGAGAACTCGCGCGCCGACGACATGGACGTGAACATCACCAAGGAGAAGAAGCTCACCAACATGCGTGCGGCTTCCGCGGACACCACGGAGAACGTGGTGCCCGCCCGCAAGCTGTCGCTCGAGCAGTCGCTGGAGTTCTGCCGCGACGACGAGTGCATCGAGGTGACCCCGGAGACGGTCCGTATCCGCAAGGTCGTCCTGGACCAGAAGGAGCGCGGCCGCTCCGCGTCGCGCGCCAAGCGCTGAACCGAGCGCCTGCGCCCGGTCCGGTTCGCCGGAGCGGACGCAGGACGCGTCGGACTTGAGGCCCGGCCTCCCGCACACCGTGCGGGAGGCCGGGCCTTTGTGGTGAGGCTCCACCCGAAAGTGGCGGTTCATGCCGTACGGACGGACATGTGTGTGCTGTTGCGAACGTCTGTCCGCTGTCACATTTGCGATGGCAGTGTTCCTGTTCGGTACGGATGGCTCAAACATTCCTCAAATCGCTGGCGCTGTCGTGCTGTTGAGCGTCATGCTTGCACCTGTCGCACCGAACGGTGGGGTTGGGGTTGCAATGCGAATGATTGTTGATTCGCGGAAGCAATGAATTCGGGCGCAGGGGGCGGTGGTGTTCGCCGTGCCGTCTGCGCAGAACGAAATGGGGAATCTTGAAGATGCGTATCGCTTCGGCGGTTGCCGGGACCGCACTTGTCGCCTCGGCTCTGGTCGCCGTGCCGGTAACCACGGCAAGCGCCGCGCCGATCATCTGCGATCCGGGCAGCCGCTCGGTCAGCTGGGTCACGGCGAGCCACAGCCGCGTGCTCACGCACGATCCGAAGGGGCTGGAGAAGGAGTACTCGGGCGGCAAGAAGACGTACAGCCGGACCGTTACCCACGAGAAGACGCTGTCCGCCACCTGGGCCGTCACCGGCGGGGCGTCCGCGGGCTTCTCGGTGGGCAAGGTGCTGGCGAGCCTCGACGCGAATGTGGAGGGCAGCTATACGCACTCCAAGGGGCACACC
Organism: Streptomyces sp. NPDC048473; assembly: GCF_043200155.1. NCBI lineage: Bacteria > Bacillati > Actinomycetota > Actinomycetes > Kitasatosporales > Streptomycetaceae > Streptomyces > Streptomyces sp. NPDC048473. The sequence continues at coordinate 87,372 of NZ_JBICXE010000010.1, read as the reverse complement.
ACGACCAAGAGCATCACTGTGACGGACGAGCTCACCAAGAAGGGCCGGTACTGGTTCTACGCGGGTAGGCTCCAGGCGTCGGGGTACTGGCAGGGGTACCGGTGCGACCGGGGCACCAAGTGGATCAAGCAGGCGCACGGCACGGCGAAGACGTACGGCGCACTGGTCGAAGGGGCCACCCGCTGCGGCGAGAAGGTCAGCAAGAAGAGCATCGCCAACCTGGTGCAGAAGAAGTACTGCTGACCTGACAGACAGGCCGGTTGCGTATGCGCCCCGCTGATCCGCCCACACGGCGCCGGCGGGGCGCTTGTGTGTCTTCGTGGCCGGTGAAGCGAGCCCGGACGCATCGCCCGCCGGCGCACAACCCGTTTTTGTGGGCCAGACGTCCGGTTATCGGGCGTCGCTCTCCGGAACATGTATTAACGGTCCGTTTCGGGGGTGTCTGTCTGGGATCACTTTGTCCGCATTTCGGGTCTACGCGTGCGATTGATGTTGTCAAAACGAGACCCTTTAAGTGTGGTTTACGGCCTGGGTTGTACTTGATAGTTGGCTCGTTGAGCTCGGGTCAATGGGTCATGCACTGTGGGGAGTGCCGACTCACGAGCACACTCGGGGCACTTGGGTGTCATTGCCGTCAGGGGTGTCGGCGAATGCCCAAGGCCCTTCTTGTAGATCAGTGGACTCATGAGGAGGAACCCATGCGCGGTGCCAAGAGTGCGAAGTGGGTCGTGGGGGCGACCGTTGTCGCCCTGGCCGCGACTGCCTGTGGTGGCGGTGGAAGTGATGGCAACAGCTCGGGCAAGGGCAAGGGCAACGGCGTCATCTCCATGGAGATAGGTGAGCCGCAGAACACGCTCATCCCGTCGAACACCTACGAGACCGAGGGCGGAGAGGTCGTCAAGGCCCTCTTCACCGGTCTCACCCAGCTGAACGAGAAGAACGAGGTCGTCAACGACCTCGCGCAGTCCATCACCACCAAGGACTCGAAGGTCTGGACGTTCAAGCTCAAGAGCGGCTACACCTTCCACAACGGTGAGGCCGTCACGGCCCAGTCCTTCGTGGACGCGTGGAACTACGCAGCCAACCAGGACAACGCGCAGCAGACGAACCCGCTCTTCTCGCACATCGAGGGCTACCGCGACCTGAACCCGGGCCCGAAGAAGAAGGTCACCAAGAAGGAGATGTCCGGCCTCAAGGCCGTCGACGCAACCACCCTGCAGGTGACGCTGGACGCGCCGTTCTCCGCGTTCACCTCGCAGCTCTCCTTCTCGGCCTTCATGCCGCTGCCCAAGGTCTTCTTCGACGACCCGAAGGCCTTCGGCGAGGCGCCGATCGGCAACGGTCCGTACAAGATGTCGGGCAAGTTCCAGCACAACGAGAAGATCAGCGTCGTCAAGTACGACAAGTACCCGGACGCCTCGAAGTTCGAGGTCAAGGGCATCGACTTCAAGATCTACTCGAACGCCGACACGTCCTACAAGGACCTGGTCGCGGGCAACCTGGACATCCAGGACACCATCCCGACCTCGGGTCTGGCCACGTACAAGAAGGACCTTCCGGGTCGCACGATCGACGAGTCGGACTCCGGCGTCGGTTACATCGGCTTCCCGCTGAAGTACAACAAGGAGTTCCAGAACAAGGACCTCCGCAAGGCCCTCTCCATGGCCATCGACCGGAAGACGATCGCCGAGAAGATCTTCCTCGGTTCGCGCATGCCGGCCGACGACTTCATCAGCCCGATCATCGAGGGCTACCGCCAGGGCGCGTGCGGCGACGCCTGCACGCTCAACCCGGCCAAGGCCAAGGAGCTCTACAAGAAGAGCGGCGGCCTGCCGAACGACACCCTGGAGATCGGCTACAACGCCGACGGTGACCACAAGGGCTGGATCGAGGCTGTCGCCAACCAGATCCAGCAGAACCTGGGCATCAAGGTCACGGCCAAGCCGTTCGAGCAGTTCCAGACCATCCTGAACGACCTGGACGCCAAGAAGTACAGCGGCGCCTTCCGTATGGGCTGGAACATGGACTACCCGAACATGGAGAACTACCTCCGTCCGATCTTCTCCAAGGACGCGATCGAGAACGGCTCCAACTACGCCGGCTACACCAACGAGAAGTTCGAGCAGCTTCTCAAGGACGGCGATCAGGCGACGACGCCGGAATCGGCCATCAAGAAGTACCAGGAAGCGGACGACGTCCTGCTGGACGAGATGCCGTACATCCCGGTGTACTTCTACAAGCTCAACGCTGGCTACAGCAGCAAGATCAAGAGCATGAAGATCGCCGGTGGCGACGTCCTCTGGGACACCGTCAAGCTCAGCTGAGCGAGTAGTGCGATCCAGCCCCTTGAAGTAGCGGGCTGAGGGTGGGCAGGGGGAGTCCAGCACAGGAATCCCCCTGTCCACCCTTCCTGCCGTCCGCCGTCCGTTCTGCCACCCATGATCCCGGCACCGGACGAGTCAGCACCCCTCTGGAGAACCGATGGGCCGATTCGTCGTGCGCCGTATCTTGCAGGCGATCCCTGTACTGATAGGCGTCACGTTCCTCATCTTCTGTCTGGTCTTCGCCCTCAACGGCGATCCGATCCAGGCACTGGCGGGCGAGAAGCGCGCCGACCCCAACATCGCGGCGATGCTGCGCGAGCAGTACCACCTCAATGACCCTCTGGTCATGCAGTACTGGCACTACATCTCCGGTCTCTTCACCGGCGACCTCGGTACGACGTACACCGGTCGGCCGATCTCGGAGATCGTGTCCCAGCGGTTCCCGGTGACCCTGAAGCTCTCGCTGACCGCGTTCGTCATCGAAGCGGTCATCGGCATCCTGGCCGGCGTCTTCGCGGCGCTGAAAAAGGGCAAGTTCGTCGACAACATCGTGCTGATCAGCACGCTGGTGCTCATCTCGATACCGGTGTTCGTGCTCGGTAACGTGCTGCAGCTCGAATTCGGCGTCAACTGGAAGCTCACTCCGGTCGCCGGTATCGACCAGGGCTGGCCCCAGAGCTACATCCTCCCGGCCTTCGTGCTGGCCTCGACGTCGATGGCGTACATCGCCCGGCTGACCCGCGCCAGCATGATGGAGTCGATCCGTGCCGACTACGTCCGTACGGCAATCGCCAAGGGTCTGCCCCGTCGCCGGGTCATCGGGGTGCACACCCTGCGCAACTCGCTGATCCCCGTGGTCACGTTCCTGGGCATGGACCTCGGTGCGCTGATGGGCGGCGCGATCATCACCGAGCGGGTGTTCAACCTGCCCGGCATCGGCGGGCAGCTGGCCCAGTCCGTCTATCTGCGCGAGCGTCCCGTGGTGGTCGGTCTGGTCACCCTGCTCGTCCTGATCTACCTGGTGGCCAACCTCGTCGTAGACCTTCTCTACGCCGTGCTCGACCCGAGGATCCGCTATGAGTGAGAAGACCATCGAAAAGTCCGTCGCGGCCGAGGACGCCGTCTCGGAGAAGGCTGCCGCAGCCGAGGAAAAGGCCGCGGCCCGCCAGGCCAGTCTGCTCAAGGACGGCTGGATCGACCTGCGCAAGCGGCCGATGTTCATCTTCTGTTCGCTGATCATCCTGGCACTGCTCGCACTCGCGATAGCCCCCGGGCTGTTCACCTCGCGCTCCCCGTTCAGCGACGGTTTCTGCCAGCTGCAGAACTCGATGACCAAGCCCGGCAACGGTCACCTCTTCGGATACGACCTCCAGGGCTGCGACATCTACACGCGTACGGTCTGGGGCACCCGGAACTCGATCATCGTCGGTGTGGTCACCACCATCCTGACGACGCTGGTCGGCGCACTGCTCGGGATGATCGCCGGTCTGCGCGGCGGCTGGCTCGACGTGATCCTCTCGCGAGTGACCGAGATCTTCTTCGCGCTGCCGCTCATCATCGGCGCGCTGCTGATCATGTCCATCGTGGGCGGCGGCGACGTCTGGTCGGTCTCGGCGATCATGGCGGTGCTCGGCTGGCCGCAGGTCTTCCGCATCATGCGCGGCGAGGTCATCTCCAACAAGTACAACGACTACGTGATGGCGGCGCGTGCGCTCGGCGCGAGCACCAACCGGATCGCGTTCCGGCACATCCTGCCGAACACGCTCGCCCCGATCATCGTCATCTCCACGATGAACCTCGGTGTCTATGTCGCTTCCGAGGCGGCACTCTCGTACCTCGGTATCGGTATTCAGTCCCCGAACATCTCCTGGGGCCTGATGATCAGCGACGCGCAGGACCGGTTCCTCACCTCTCCGCACGCCCTGATGTTCCCCGCCGCCGCGCTCAGCATCACCGTGCTGGCATTCATCATGCTCGGTGACGTGGTCCGTGACGCCTTCGACCCCAAGATGCGCTGAGGAGGGCGTAAATGACCACCATCGACAAAACGGCATCCGTCCCCTCCCCGCGGGGTGAGGACAGCAGCGCTCCGCTGCTCGAAGTCCGCGACCTGCACGTCGAGTTCCATACTCGCGACGGTGTCGCCAAGGCGGTGAACGGTGTCAACTACACCGTCTCCGCCGGTGAGACCCTCGCCGTGCTCGGCGAGTCCGGCTCCGGCAAGTCCGTCACCGCACAGGCGGTGATGGGCATCCTGGACATGCCGCCCGGGCGGATCCCGCAGGGCGAGATCCTGTTCCGCGGCAAGGACATGCTGAAGATGTCCGGCGAGGAGCGCCGGCAGATCCGCGGCCAGAAGATCGCGATGATCTTCCAGGACGCGCTCTCCTCGCTGAACCCGGTCCTCACCGTCGGCTACCAGCTCGGCGAGATGTTCCGGGTCCACCAGGGCCTGTCCAAGAAGGAAGCCAAGGCCAAGTCCATCGAGCTGATGGACCAGGTCAAGATCCCGGCCGCCGCGGCCCGGGTCTCGGACTACCCGCACCAGTTCTCCGGCGGTATGCGCCAGCGCATCATGATCGCCATGGCGATGGCGCTGGAACCGGACCTGATCATCGCGGACGAGCCGACCACCGCCCTCGACGTGACCGTCCAGGCCCAGGTGATGGACCTGCTCGCGGAGCTCCAGCGCGAGTACAACATGGGTCTGATCCTGATCACGCACGACCTCGGTGTCGTCGCGGACGTCGCGGACAAGATCGCCGTGATGTACGCGGGCCGGATCGTCGAGACCGCCCCGGTCCACGAGATCTACAAGCGCCCGGCGCACCCGTACACCAAGGGACTGCTGGAGTCGATCCCGCGTCTGGACCAGAAGGGCCAGGAGCTCTTCGCGATCAAGGGTCTGCCGCCCAACCTGCTGCACGTCCCGACGGGCTGTGCCTTCAACCCGCGCTGCACCGTCGCGCAGGACATCTGCCGTACGGACATTCCGGTGCTCAGCCCGGTGACCGAGCAGGACGGCACCGAGCTGGTCGGCCGCGGCAGCGCCTGCCACTTCTGGAAGGAGACGATCCATGGCTGACATCAAGAAGGACTCCGTGGACGCCGCCCCGAACGACACCGAGGCGGAGGCGGTCGCCGCCATCGACGCGCCGGTGTCCAAGGGCGAGCCGATCCTCCAGGTCCGCAACCTGGTCAAGCACTTCCCGCTGACCCAGGGCATCCTGTTCAAGAAGCAGGTCGGCGCGGTCAAGGCAGTGGACGGCATCTCGTTCGACCTGTACCAGGGCGAGACGCTCGGCATCGTGGGCGAGTCCGGCTGTGGCAAGTCCACCGTCGCCAAGCTCCTGATGACGCTGGAGCGGGCCACCGCCGGCGAGGTCTTCTACAAGGGCCAGGACATCACCAAGCTGTCCGGCCGCGCGCTGAAGGCCGTACGACGCAACATCCAGATGGTGTTCCAGGACCCGTACACCTCGCTGAACCCGCGCATGACGGTCGGCGACATCATCGGGGAGACCTTCGAGATCCACCCCGAGGTGGCCCCGAAGGGCGAGCGGCGCCGCAGGGTGCAGGAGCTCCTGGACGTCGTCGGGCTCAACCCGGAGTACATCAACCGCTATCCGCACCAGTTCTCCGGCGGCCAGCGCCAGCGCATCGGCATCGCCCGCGGCCTCGCGCTCAACCCGGAGATCATCATCTGCGACGAGCCGGTCTCCGCGCTCGACGTGTCGGTGCAGGCGCAGGTCATCAACCTGATGGAGAAGCTCCAGGACGAGTTCAACCTCTCCTACCTCTTCATCGCGCACGACCTGTCCATCGTCCGGCACATCTCCGACCGGGTCGGTGTGATGTACCTGGGCAAGATGGCCGAGATCGGTACGGACACGCAGATCTACGACCACCCGACGCACCCCTACACCCAGGCGCTGCTGTCGGCGGTCCCGGTACCGGACCCGGAGGCCCGCGAGGGCCGCGAGCGGATCATCCTCGTCGGTGACGTCCCGTCGCCGGCGAACCCGCCGTCGGGCTGCCGCTTCCGTACGCGCTGCTGGAAGGCCCAGGACAAGTGCGCCACGGAGACGCCGCTGCTGGCGGTCCCCGAGCGCTTCAAGGCATCGACGACCCCGGCCGCGCACGAGTCGGCGTGCCACTTCGCCGAGGAGAAGGACGTCGTCGGCACGGCTTCGTAGTACGGAGCGTCCGACACAAGAGGCCCGGAACCTTTCGAGGTTCCGGGCCTCTTGCCGTGCTCTACGGACCGTCACCCTCCGCGTTCAATGACGGTACGTCAATGTCTTTTCTGTGCGGGTCACTTGTACTGGATGCCCCACAGGTTGCTGCTCTTCTTGACCGGGGCGACGTTGTTGGACTTCGTCCAGATCTTCACCTTCTTGCAGCCGCCGCCGAACTTCGGCACCAGGTGGGACTTGGTGACACTGAAGCCCTTGGCCTCGTGGTACATCATCAGGCGGCCCCTGGTCTTGCCCTTCTTCTTCGCGACCTTGGCCGAGTAGGTCCAGGTGTCGGACTTCGTCCAGGACTTGCCGACGGCGACGCTGAACGAGGTCGACGCCTTGGCGAAGATGACGCCCGCTTCGGCGCCCACGGTCGCGGTGCCGGTGGCCGTCCAGGTGCCCGTCTTGTTCTTGGCGTAGCTGATGGTCACGCCCGGCTTCGCCCAGTCGCTGTGCACGTTGGTCGCACGCCAGACGGTCTTCTTGCTGCCGATCGAGTAGATCGGCGTGTCGTCGCACTTGGTGCCGGCCGAGGCCGGTGCGGCGGACACCGCTACGACTCCGGCGCCCAGCAGCGCGGTGGAGAGAACGGTGCTCATGACACGCTTCACGTAGATCCCCCGGATCTGTGGTCTTCCTGTGGGTTACGTGTCACATCCTGGCATCCAAGTGCCCAGTTAAATAAGGGACTTGAGTGATTATTGAGCTTTGGTAGCGGGACGCGGACATGATCGATACTTCGTCCCGGGGAGGCGCCGGGCGGCAGCATCGGGCCGTTCGGCGCGCGGGCATACGGAAGCGCCCGGAACCGATCGGTTCCGGGCGCCTTTCCCGTATACCCGGGAACCGGGCTCGCAGGTGGCTCGGGTCAATGGGCCGACGTGCTCGGTTCCTTGGGCCGGGAGAGCTCCGCGGTTCACGGACCGGTCAGGTCCGTGTCGGCGAGGGCGCCCCCGGGGCCGGGGCCAGGGGTGTCAGGCCTCGGTCTTGGGGTCTTTGGTGGTCTTCTCGAGCTTCGGGCCCTGGGAGGAGCTACGGGCCTGCGGAACGGACGACACGGTCTGGGGGTCCTCGGGGTAGTGGCAGGCCGTCAGATGGCCGTCCCGGCTGCCCTCGACCCGTACCAGCGGCGGAGCCTCGCTCGCGCACTTGTCCGTCGCCTTCCAGCAACGGGTGCGGAAGCGGCAGCCCGACGGCGGGTTGACCGGGGAGGGCACATCGCCGGTGAGCAGGATGCGCTCACGGGCCGGCACGTCGTCGGCCGTCGCCTCGGGCACGGCCGAGAGCAGCGCCCTGGTGTACGGGTGCCGCGGGTTGCCGTACAGATCGTCCCGGTCGGCGATCTCCACGATCCGGCCGAGGTACATGACGGCGACGCGCTGCGAGAAGTGGCGCACCACGGCCAGGTCATGGGCGATGAAGAGGAACGCGATGCCCAGCTCCTGGCGCAGCTCCTGCAGCAGGTTCACCACCTGGGCCTGGATCGACACGTCCAGCGCCGAGACCGGCTCGTCGGCCACGATCAGCTTCGGCTCCAGAGCGAGCGCGCGGGCCACCCCGATGCGCTGGCGCTGACCGCCGGAGAACTCGTGCGGGAAGCGGTTGAAGTGCTCCGGGTTGAGCCCGACGATCTCCAGCAGCTCCCGTACGCGCGCCTCGCGGCCGCCCGCCGGGTTGATGTTGTTGATCTCCATCGGCCCGGCGACGATCTTGCCGACGGTCTGCCGCGGGTTCAGTGAGGCGTACGGGTCCTGGAAGATCATCTGGATCTCGGAGCGGACCGGGGCCAGCTGCTTGCGCGAGGCGTGCGTGATGTCCTGCCCGCGGTAGGTGATCCGGCCGGCCGTCGGCTCCAGGAGCCGGGTGATCAGCCGGCCCGTCGTCGACTTGCCGCAGCCGGACTCGCCGACCAGGCCCAGGCTCTCGCCCTCGCCGACGGAGAAGTCCAGCCCGTCGACGGCCTGGACCGCGCCGACCGTCCGCCGGATCGGAAAGCCGCCCTTGATCGGGAAGTGCTTGGTGAGTCCGGAGACGTCCAGGAGGGGATCTGTGCTGCTCATAGTGGGGAAGTCCCGTCTCTTGTACGTCAGTTGGGCCGGGTACCGGCGAAGTCGGCGAAGAATTCGGTGCGCTGCTCCGGTGTGAGGTGGCAGGCGGCCCCGCGGGCGTTCACCAGCTCCAGCAGCGGCTGATCGGTCGCACAGCGCTTGCCGCCGACCTGCTCGGTGAACGAGCACCGCGGATGGAAGCGGCAGCCGGTCGGCGGGTTGAGAAGGCTCGGCGGAGAGCCGGGGATCGGCGACAGCGGTACGTCGACCGGGCCGTCGAGGCTCGGCATGGACCCCAGCAGACCCCAGGTGTACGGGTGCTGGGGCGCCCGCAGCACCTCCTTCTTGGTGCCGCGCTCCACGCACCGGCCGCCGTACATCACCAGCACGTCGTCCGCGATGTCGGCGATCACGCCGAGGTCGTGGGTGATGAAGACGATCGCGGTGCCGGTCTCCTGCTGGAGGTCCTTGAGCAGGTCCATGATCTGGGCCTGCACGGTGACGTCCAGCGCGGTGGTCGGCTCGTCCGCGATCAGCAGCTCCGGGTTGCAGACCAGCGACATGGCGATCATCGCGCGCTGGCGCATACCGCCGGAGAACTGGTGCGGATAGTCGTCCACCCGCAGATCGGGCTGCGGGATGCCCACCTTGGTGAGCATCTCCACGGCCCGCGCCCGTGCCTCCCGCTTGGAAGCCCCGGTGTGCTTGCGGTACGCCTCACCGATCTGCCGGCCCACCGTGTGGTACGGCGACAGCGAGGCCAGCGCGTCCTGGAAGATCATGGCCATCTTGTTGCCGCGCAGCCGCTCCAGCTCCCGCTGCGAGGCGCTGAGCAGATCCTGGCCGTCGAGCAGGATCTCGCCGTCGATCTCGGTGTGGTCGGGGTCGTGCAGGCCGAGGATCGTCAGGTTGGTGACGGACTTGCCGGAGCCGGACTCGCCGACGATGCCGAGCGTCCTGCCCTTCTCCACGTCGAAGGAGAGGCCGTCGACGGCCTTGACGACGCCGTCCTCGGTCGAGAAGTGAACGTGTAGATCCCTGACGGAGAGGAGGGGCTGCTGATCGGTGCTCGTCACGGGGACGCTCCAGGAGGATGTTGCGGGAGAAGGGGGTGGGCCGGAGGGGGAGCGGGGTCAGGCGAGCCGGATCCGCGGGTCGATGAGGCCGTAGACGGCGTCCACGATGATGTTGGCGAAGACGATCGCGCCCGCCGCGACGATGGTGACCCCGAGCAGCATGGGCAGGTCGCTGGTGTCGACCGAGCGCACGGAGAGCTGGCCGAGCCCCTGCAGGCTGAAGGTCACCTCGGTGATGATGGCGCCGCCGATCAGCGTGCCCAGGTCGATGCCGAAGATCGTGACGATCGGCCCCATCGCCCCGCGCCAGGCGAAGCGGAAGAAGACCGAGCGACGCGACAGACCCTTGGCACGTGCGGTGCGGACGTAGTCCTCACTGAGCTGCTCGACGAGCTGGGAGCGGGTCATACGGGTGTAGTTGGCGGTGAAGATGATCGACAGCACCAGCCAGGGCAGCAGCAGTCCCGATGCCCACTTCACCGGGTCCTCGGTGAGCGGTGTGTAAGAGGGCTGGTCGAGCAGTCCCATCTGCTGCACCAGCAGGAACATCGCGATGTAGCCGACGAAGTAGATCTGGAGCGAGGAGCCGACCAGCGAGAGGGAACTGGCGATCTTGTCGAGCGGCTTGCCCTGCTTGACCGCGGCGAGCATGCCCGAGCCGACACCGAGGATCACGAAGAAGAAGGCCGCGCCCGCCGAGAGCGAGAGGGTCAGCGGCAGACGGTCCATGATCGTGCCGAACACCGGCTGGCGGTTGGTGAACGAGTAGCCGAGGCAGGGCGCCGGGCAGTGACCGTAGTTCCCGTAGTCACGGCCCATGAAGATGCCGGTCAGCCAGTGCCAGTACTGGACGGGCATCGGGTCGGCGATTCCCAGGTTCTGCTTGATCTGGGCGAGGAGTTCGGGTGTGCAGACCTTGCCGCAGGCCATCCGGGCGGGGTCACGGGGTATCGAGTAGAAGAGATAGAAGGTGATGGCGCTGATGACCAACAGAATGACGATAGCGCCGGTCACGCGGCGGAGAAGAAATCGAAGCATGGGGTCGTGACTTTCCGGGTGGGGCGCCGTCGCCGAGGGGTAGTGAGCGGGGAGTGACCGGGATCGGGGGAGGGCGGCCGGTCCGGCCGCCCTCCCCCTACCGGATCACGCCTTGGCGTAGAGCTTGGTGATCGCGATGCCGGTGGTGCCCGAGTCGTAGACGAAGCCGCCGACCTTGGAACCGTGGAACCAGTTACGGATCGGCCAGTAGTCCGGAACGACGGCGGCCAGCTCCATGATCTGCCGGTCGATGGCGCCCCAGGCCTTGTTGGCCTCTTCCGGGTCGGTGATCTTGGCCGCCGCGTCGATGGCCTTGTTGACGCCCGCGTCGTTCAGCTGCGGCCAGTTGGAGGCACCGTTGGCGATCACGCGGCCGTCGAAGGTCGGCTGGAGGGCGGTGTAGCCGCCCGGCCAGTCGGCGGACCAGCCGGCCGCGAACATGTCGAAGTGGTTGTCGATCTGGGCGATCTGGCTGTAGAAGGAGGTCTTGTCGACCTGCTGCGTCACCACGTCGAAGCCCGCCTTGGTGAGCGCGCTCTTGATGACGACGGCCTGCTTGACCGCGTTGTCGGACTGCTGGAAGGCGATGACGATCTTCTGGCCTTCCTTGCCGGCATCCTTCAGCAGCGCCTTGGCCTTGACCGGGTCGCCGGCGGGCTTCGCCTTCTTGCCGTAGAGGTCGAAGTCGACGTGGCCCGGGGTCATCGGGCTGATGACGGTGGTGGCGATCTCGGAGGACGAGGCGCCGCCGCGGATCAGCTGGGTCTGCTGCGAGGGCCAGGCGTAGTTGAGCGCCTGACGGACCTTGACGTCCTTGATGCGGGTGGTGTTGATCGCGTAGTAGTAGGTCGCCGTGTCCAGGTGCGTCAGGACGCGCTTCTTCAGCTCCGGGTCGCCGAGCACCTTCTGGACACGCTCGGCCGCGACCTCGTTGAGCAGCGAGAACGTGTACTGGTCATTGCCCTGGTCCGCGGTGTAGCGGTCCGTGGACGCCAGGGACTGGAAGCCGAACTGCAGCTGGAACTTGTCCGGGTACGCGTTGCGGATCGGGTCCGTCTTGGCGTCCCAGTGGGGGTTGCGCGACAGCGACATCGACTTGCCGATCTGGCGGGCGTCGATCTTGTACGGGCCGCAGGAGAACGGCTTCTTGTCGTAGTCCTCCTTGGTGTCCTTCTTCTTCGGCACCAGGGAGAAGGCGCGCATGCCCAGCGTGAAGTTGAAGTCGCCGTGGGCTTCATCGAGGTGGAAGGTGACGGTCTTGCCGTCGATCTCGATCGAGTCGAGGTGCTTGCCCTCGTAGGGGCCCTTGTACTTGTCGCCGCCGGCCAGCCACTCCTGCGGGTAGCGCGGGCCGAAGGTCACGAACTTGGCGAAGAGCCGCTCGAAGGTGTGGCGGACATCGTCCATCGAGATGTCCGAGCCGTCCTCCCACTTCACGCCGTCCTTCAGGGTGAACGACCAGGTCTTGCCGCCGTCCTTCGACGTGCCGGCGTCGGTGGCGAGGTCGCCCACGAGCGTGGTGGTGCCGTCCATCGCGACCTTGTAGCCGACCAGGCCACGCATGAACAGCGGGGTGAGGAAGCCCTCGTAGCTCGACCAGATCTGCGCCGGGTCCAGGTGGTCGCAGTCGATCTGGTCCATCGAGTAGAGCGTGCCGCCCTTGACCGCGCCCGGAACCTCGGGGGCGGGACCGGCGGAGTCGGCCTTGGTGCCGACCAGGATCGCGTTCCCCTTGCTGCCGCTGACCTTCGGGGCGCCCTTGTCGGTGCCCTTGCCGCCGCCCGCGTCACCGCTGCTGCATGCGCTCAGGACAGTGGAGCTCGCGGCCGCCACACCGGTGGCGATCAGGAAGTTTCTGCGGGAGAAAGACATGCGTATCGGTCCTTGGGATCGGTGGACGAAGCAGGTACGACAGGCCGGACCACAGCGGCCGGGCTGGATGGAGCAGAAGCTCAGCGCTTCGACTTCGGGTCGAGCGCGTCGCGTACTGAGTCGCCGAGCAGATTGAAGGCGAGCACGAAGACGATCATCGAGATGCCCGGGAAGAGCATGAAGGTGATGTCGTCCGTGTAGAAGGACGCTCCGCGCTGGATCATCACGCCCCAGTCGGGCGTCGGGTCGATGATGCCGACGCCGAGGAAGGCCAGGCCCGCCTCGGCCGTCACGAAGGCCGGCAGAGCGAGAGTGGCCTGGATCAGGATCGGCGTCCAGAGGTTCGGAAGCAGTTCCTTGAAGATGATCCGGGCCGGAGAGGCTCCGGTCACCTTCGCGGCCTCGACGAACTCCCGCTCGCGCAGGGCCAGTACCTGGCCGCGCAGCAGACGGGCCATCGAGGCCCAGCCGAAAGCGGTGAGTGCGAGGACCAGACACGTGGCCCGCAGCGATGTCGGGATCTCGTCGTCCGGCGCCACGAAGAGCGCGTAGACGACAGGCATGAAGGCGATCAAGAAGAGCGTCGACGGGAACGACAGCAGAATGTCGATGACCCGGCCGATGAAGTAGTCCGTCTTGCCGCCCAGATATCCGGCGGTGACACCGATGACGACACCGATGACCGTGACGAGAATGGTGGTCGCCGCCGCGAGCAGCAGTGAGGTGCGGATTCCGTACAGCAGGAACGTGAAGACGTCCCGGCCCAGTTGGGGCTCGACACCGAACCAGAAGTCGCTGCTGATGCCGCCGTTGGGCTTGACCGGATAGGCGAAGCCGTTGAGCAGCCCGGGGATCTCCTGGCCGTACTGCGTGTACGGGTTCTTGCCGTACAGCTTGGCGATCAGCGGCGCGCAGATCGCGATCACGAAGAAGAACACGACGATGTAGGCGGAGAGCACGCCCGTCCTGTCGCGCTTGAAGCGCCGCCAGGCCAGCTGGCCTGGACTCCGTGCGTCGGCCCCCTTGTCGGGGCCTGCGGGCTGCCGGGACTCCTCAACGACTTCGGTGGCAGTGGTGTCCACCGGAGCGATGGGGGCCGGGGATGGCGTGGTCATCGAGCTCCTGTCCCCGTACGGAAAGCGGCATCCTCCGGGGCAGGAGGAACCAAGGGGTTGGAACGGACCCAATCAATCACGTTGACAACGGTCAATCGGCTACGGAACTCCACACCTGGTCTTTAGGTTCTTGACCAGAACTTGACAAGAAGCAGATGTCCTACAGGTGGACGCTTGTTTTGCACACTTGGGCAATAGGGGTAACTCGGGCGGGCGCGTCCGATCATGTGTGTGTCCATTTCGTTATGCGGGGCATGCGGGCGACTCGGTGACGGATACACACGTACGGCCGCGGTTAGGGTGCGTTGGTCCCGATCTGAGGTGATATTTGGCTCTACGTGTGATGAAGACCTAGAGGAGGCACTCCATGCGCGGAGCCACACAGGCCAAGTGGGCCGCATGCGCGGTGGCCGTCGCCCTGGCGGCGACGGCATGTGGCGGAGGGGGCAGCAGCGGTGGTGGCGGTGGTGCCGACGGAATCGTGAGCTCCTCCTGGGGTGACCCGCAGAACCCGCTGGAGCCCGCGAACACCAACGAGGTGCAGGGCGGCAAGGTCCTCGACATGATCTTCCGGGGACTCAAGAAGTACGACCCGAAGACCGGCGCGGCCACCAATATGCTCGCCGAGAAGATCGAATCCAAGGACAACCAGAACTTCACGATCACCGTGAAGGACGGCTGGACCTTCAGCAACGGCGAGAAGATCACCGCGAAGTCGTTCGTGGACGCCTGGAACTACGGGGCCCTGCTGAAGAACAATCAGAAGAATGCCTACTTCTTCGGTTATATCGACGGATACAACAAGGTGCACCCCGCATCAGGCAGTGCCAGCGCGAATACGCTCTCCGGCCTCAAGCTCGTCAACGACAAGACCTTCACGGTCAAGCTGATGCAGAAGTTCTCCCTCTGGCCCGACACCCTCGGCTACCCGGCCTTCGCCCCGCTGCCCAGGGCCTTCTTCACCGACCACGCCGCCTGGGTGTCCAAGCCGATCGGCAACGGCCCGTACACCGTCGACAAGTACACCAAGGGCTCGTCGATGGACCTGCGCAGGTGGGACAAGTACCCCGGGGACGACAAGGCGCAGAACGGTGGCATCGACCTCAAGGTCTACACCGACAACAACACCGCCTACACCGACCTGACGGCCGGCAACCTCGACCTCGTCGACGATGTGCCCGCCTCGCAGCTGAAGAACGTCAAGGCGGACCTCGGCGACCGGTACATCAACACCCCGGCCGGCATCATCCAGACCCTCGGCTTCCCCTTCTACGACAAGAAGTGGAACACCCCCGGCGGCATCAAGGTCCGCCAGGGCCTGTCGATGGCGATCAACCGCGATCAGATCACCAGTCAGATCTTCCAGAACACCCGCACCCCCGCCTCCGACTGGACCTCCCCGGTGCTCGGCGCGGACGGCGGCTTCAAGAAGGGGCTGTGCGGCGCGCCCTGCGAGTACAACGCGGCGAACGCCAAGAAGCTGATCCAGGCGGGCGGTGGCATCCCCGGCGGCCAGCTCAAGATCTCGTACAACGGGGACACCGGCTCCCACAAGGAGTGGGTCGATGCCGTCTGCAACAGCATCAACAAGGTGATGGGGAACAACAAGGCCTGCGTCGGCGCCCCGGTCGGCACCTTCGCCGACTTCCGCAGCCAGGTCTCCCAGCAGAAGCTGACCGGCGCCTGGCGGGCCGGCTGGCAGATGGACTACCCGCTGATCCAGAACTTCCTGCAGCCGGTGTACTACACCGACGCCTCGTCCAACGACGGCAAGTGGAGCAACAAGCAGTTCGACGGCCTCGTCGACAAGGCCAACGCCGAGTCCGACAAGGCCAAGGCCGTCTCGACCTTCCAGGACGCGGAGAAGGTCCTGGTCGCGCAGATGCCCGTGATCCCGCTCTGGTACCAGAACGGCAGCGCCGGCTACTCGGAGAACGTCACCCATGTGTCGCTGAACCAGTTCAGCGTTCCGGTGTACGAGCAGATCAAGGTCAAGTGACCCGTCGAGGCCGGGTGGCCGGTGCGTTCCTGGCACCGGCCGCCCGGCTTCCGCATCCCGCCGACGCGTCGTTCCCCGGCCTGGGATTCCCCGGCCCCGGCGCTCCCCAGCCCCGCGCCTCTGACCCCCGCGACCCCCGGAGCCCTTCATGGGACGTTATGTGATCCGGCGGCTGCTGCAGATGATCCCGGTCTTCTTCGGCACCACGCTGTTGATCTTCCTCATGGTGAATGTGATGGGTGACCCCATCGCGGGTCTCTGCGGAGACCGCCAGTGCGATCCGGCGACCGCAGCCCAGCTCCGCTCGGAATTCGGCCTCGATAAGCCGGTCTGGCAGCAGTACTTCACCTATATGGGCAATGTCTTCACCGGCGACTTCGGCACCGCGTTCAACGGGCAGAAGGTCACCGATCTGATGGCGACCGCCTTCCCCATCACCATCCGGCTCACCATCGTGGCGCTCTTGTTCGAGGTCGTCATCGGCATCAGCCTCGGGGTCATCACCGGTCTGCGCCGCGGCCGCCCCATCGACACCACCGTGCTGATCCTGACCCTGGTCGTCATCTCCATCCCGACCTTCGTCACCGGTCTGCTGCTCCAGCTCCTCCTCGGTGTGAAGTGGGGGATCATCGATCCGTCCGTCTCCTCGGAGGCGCCGTTCAACGAACTCATCATCCCGGGGCTCGTCGTCGCCTCCGTCTCCCTGGCATACGTCACCCGGCTCACCCGGACCTCGATCGCCGAGAACGCCCGCGCCGACTATGTCCGCACCGCCGTCGCCAAGGGACTGCCCAGGCGCCGCGTGATCATCCGGCATCTGCTGCGCAACTCGCTGATCCCCGTCGTCACCTTCATCGGTACGGACGTGGGCGCCCTGATGGGCGGGGCGATCGTCACGGAGCGGATCTTCAACATCCACGGCGTCGGCTACCAGCTCTACCAGGGCATCCTGCGCCAGAACTCCCAGACCGTCGTCGGGTTCGTCACCATTCTGGTCCTCGTCTTCCTGGCGGCGAACCTGATCGTCGACCTGCTGTACGCCGTACTCGACCCGAGGATCCGCTATGCCTGAGCAGACACCGGACGAGGCGATCTCACCGGCCGGAGCGGGAGGCGTGATGGACCTGGCCCTGGAGGAGGGTGCGACCCTCGAAAAGACACCGGGCGGCCCCGAAGGCACCGGCCCCGCAGAGAAGCCGCGCAGTCTGTGGTCCGACGCCTGGCGGGATCTGCGCCGCAACCCCGTCTTCATCATCTCCGCCCTGATCATCGTCTTCCTGGTGATCATCTCGATCTGGCCGTCGCTGATCGCGGACCAGGACCCCCTCAACTGCAACCTGGGCAAGGCCCAGGAGGGCTCACAGCCCGGCCACCCCTTCGGCTTCGACGGACAGGGCTGCGACGTCTACACCCGGACCGTCTACGGGGCCAGGAACTCGGTGACCGTAGGCGTCTGCTCCACCCTGGGCGTCACCCTGCTCGGCAGCCTCCTCGGCGGTCTTGCCGGCTTCTACGGCGGCTTGTCGGATTCGTTCCTCTCCCGTATCACCGACATCTTCTTCGGCATCCCGGTGGTCCTCGGCGGCCTGGTCTTCCTCTCCGTGGTGCCGAGCTCCACCGTCTGGCCGGTGATCGGCTTCATCGTGCTGCTGGGCTGGCCGCAGATCGCCCGCATCGCCCGCGGATCGGTCATCACGGCAAAACACAACGACTACGTCCAGGCGGCGCGGGCGCTCGGCGCCTCCAACGCGCGGATGATGCTGCGCCACATCGCGCCCAACGCGGTCGCCCCCGTGATCGTCGTCGCGACCATCGCCCTGGGTACGTACATCTCGCTGGAGGCGACCCTCTCGTTCCTAGGCGTCGGCCTGAAACCGCCGGCCGTCTCCTGGGGCATCGACATCTCCGCCGCGGCCAACTACATCCGCAACGCCCCGCACATGCTGCTCTGGCCCGCCGGAGCGCTGGCGGTCACGGTGCTCGCGTTCATCATGCTCGGCGACGCGGTGCGCGACGCCCTCGACCCCAAGCTGCGCTGAGGAGCCCGCTGCCATGTTGCTCGAAGTGCGCGATCTGCACGTGGAGTTCCACACCCGCGACGGGGTGGCCAAGGCTGTCAACGGGGTCAACTACTCGGTGGCCGAGGGCGAGACGCTGGCGGTCCTCGGCGAGTCCGGCTCCGGCAAGTCGGTCACCGCACAGGCGATCATGGGCATTCTCGACATGCCCCCGGGGAAGATCAGTGGCGGCGAGATCCTCTTCAAGGGCCGTGATCTGCTGAAGATGAAGAAGGAGGAGCGCCGGAAGATCCGCGGCCAGGAGATGGCCATGATCTTCCAGGACGCGCTCTCCTCCCTCAACCCCGTGCTCAGCGTGGGGGAGCAGCTCGGCGAGATGTTCGTCGTCCACCGCGGGATGTCCCACAAGGACGCCAGGCGCAAGGCCGTCGAGCTGATGGACCGGGTACGCATCCCGGCCGCGAAGGAACGCGTCGGGAACTACCCGCACCAGTTCTCCGGCGGAATGCGCCAGCGCATCATGATCGCCATGGCGATGGCGCTGGAACCCTCGCTGATCATCGCCGACGAGCCCACCACCGCCCTCGATGTGACCGTCCAGGCTCAGGTGATGGACCTGCTCGCCGAGCTCCAGCGCGAGCTGAACATGGGCCTGATCCTGATCACCCACGACCTCGGCGTGGTCGCGGACGTCGCCGACTACATCGCCGTGATGTACGCGGGCCGGATCGTCGAGTCGGCCCCCGTCCACGAGATCTACAAGGCACCCGCCCACCCGTACACCAAGGGCCTGCTCCAGTCGATCCCGCGCCTGGACCAGAAGGGCCAGGAGCTGTACGCGATCAAGGGCCTGCCGCCCAACCTGCTGCACATCCCGCCCGGCTGCGCCTTCAACCCGCGCTGCCCGATGGCCCAGGAGATCTGCCGAGGTGAGGTACCGCCTCTCTTCGAGGTGGCCGAGCACCGTGAGAGCGCCTGCTACTTCTGGAAGGAGACGCTCGATGCACGCTGACCACTCGGGGCGCAGGGAGGCGCGCGAAGAGGGCGAGGTGGCCCGCGCCCTGCTGGCCAGATCGCGGGCCGGGTCCGCGGCGGCCGGCGGCGAGCCGATCCTGGAGGTCCGCGATCTGGTCAAGCACTACCCGCTGACCCAGGGCATCCTGATCAAGAAGCAGGTCGGCGCCGTCAAGGCGGTCGACGGGGTCTCCTTCGACCTGGCGGCGGGCGAGACGCTCGGCATCGTGGGGGAGTCGGGCTGCGGCAAGTCGACCGTGGCCAAGATGCTGGTGCATCTGGAACAGCCGACGGCCGGCGCGATCAGGTACAAGGGCGAGGACATCACCAAGCTGTCGGGGCGCGCACTGAAGGCCGTGCGCCGCAACATCCAGATGGTGTTCCAGGACCCGTACACCTCCCTCAACCCCCGGATGACCGTCGGCGACATCATCGGGGAGCCGTACGAGATCCACCCCGAGGTGGCCCCGAAGGGCGAGCGGCGCCGCAAGGTCCAGGACCTGCTGGACGTCGTCGGGCTCAACCCGGAGTACATCAACCGCTATCCGCACCAGTTCTCCGGCGGCCAGCGCCAGCGCATCGGCATCGCCCGCGGGCTGGCCCTGAACCCCGAGATCATCGTCGCCGACGAACCCGTCTCCGCCCTCGACGTCTCCGTGCAGGCGCAGGTCGTCAACCTGCTGGACCGGCTCCAGGCGGAGTTCGGGCTGAGTTACGTCTTCATCGCGCACGACCTGTCGATCGTCCGGCACATCTCCGACCGGGTGGGCGTGATGTATCTGGGCCGGATCATCGAGATCGGCACCGACGAGCAGATCTACGACCACCCCACGCATCCGTACACCCAGGCGCTGCTGTCCGCCGTACCGGTGCCGGACCCGATGGCCCGCGAGCACCGGGAGCGGATCATCCTGTACGGCGATGTCCCCTCGCCCGCCAACCCGCCCTCCGGCTGCCGCTTCCGCACCCGCTGCTGGAAGGCGCAGGAGCGGTGCGAACTGGAAGTGCCGCTGCTGGCGGTTCCGGCGGTCTTCCGGCTGGCGGACACACCGGCCGCGCACGATTCGGCCTGCCACTTCGCGGAGGAGAAGCAGGTGGTGCCGCCGGAGGGGCTGCTGGAGACGCCGGGGGGGTTGCCCGGGGAAGCCGACGCGGATGAGGACGAGGATGAGGATGAGGAGGAGGATGAGGAGGAGGGCGCCGTGGGCCAGGAGGACGGGCCGCCGCCTTCCGGGAGCGGCCGGGCCGGCTGACCGAGGATGCGTTAACGCGCGGGCAACTTGGCCGTCTCACGTCCGATATACGAACGCGCCAGCATGGTCTGCGTACGGCCGTGCGGGTGCCGTGAACCGGCCGGGGTGACGTCAACTCTCCCCGGTCGGTTGCCTGTTCGCACACCACCTGGGCGCACCCCTTGTCCGGTGGGCGGCGACGGTGGAGTATCGCTCGCGTGATACTCACACGGGGGGCAAGGATCACCGGCGCTGTACTCTGCGCCCTGCTCGCGGTGATCGTCGTCGGCTGGCTCGTACGGGATGTCAGGGCGGTCGACGATTCCGGTGAGTTGTGGCGGTACTGGGCCGGCTACTACGACGCGCGGCTCTCCGTGATGCCCGCCACCTCGGCCAACGACGTGGTGCTGCTCGTGGTGTATCTCGTCGCCGCCTTCGCGGCCCTGCGGTCCTCGGTGGCCTCCACTGTGCTGGTCGCCACCGGCGTGGTCACGCTCGCCGTGCGGCTGCCCGGACTCTGGAACATCGGTGAGTCCCGGATGAACCCGCGGTTCGCCGACGACCTCCGTACCCGCGCCCTGATCTGTGCCTTCGCGGCCCTCGCGGCAGGCATCGCGCTCATCATCACCGCGGGGGCCGGTCGCAGGCCACCGCGTGACTTCTCCGAACGCGCCCCGACCCGGCCCGGCCAGGGCGCGAGTGTGACCGCCTTTCTGCTGCTGGGCGCCGCGGGGGCGGTCGCGATCGCCTGGGAGATCCGCCAGGCGGTGAGGTTCCCCGACATCTACCCGGAGTGGTACGTGGGCGGGGACCGGGTCCTCCAGGGGCTGATCGACCCGCCGCCCGGCTGGTTCACCGCAGTCCTGGCGCTGCTCTGTCTGTTCGCGGCCGCGAGCGCGCTCTTCCACGCCGTGCACGCACGGCCGTTCGGCCTGATCGCCGCCGCTGTGCTGCTGACCGGTGGGGTGACGGGAGTGGTCCGCGCCGTGCACTACGAAATGCTGGACCACTTCGGCGATCTGCCGACCGAGGACCAACTCACGGTGGCGACCTGGTTCTTCGAGGTGATCACCGGTGCGGTGGTGCTCATCGTGCTGGCCCGGCGAGGCTCCGCGGATGCCCCCGGCCGGCCCCACCAGGGCTACGGCCAGGGGTACGGCCAGGGGTACGGCTATCCGCAGCCCGGCGTCTTCGGCCCGCCGCCCCCGTCCCAGCCCCCGCCCGGCTGGTGACGGGGGCGGCCGGAGCCGATCGCCCGGTCGCCCCGGTCAGGTCACCCCAGCAGCCCCAACGACCGCTTCAGGAAGTCCACCTGGAGCAGCAGCAGATTCTCCGCCACCTGCTCCTGCGGCGTCATGTGCGTCACCCCGCTGAGCGGCAGCACCTCGTGCGGGCGTCCCGCCGAGAGCAGTGCCGACGACAGCCTGAGCGAGTGCGCGACGACCACGTTGTCGTCCGCCAGACCATGGATGATCATCATTGGCCGGACCTGGTCCGCTGCCTCGGAGAGCCCCTCGTCCGTCAGCACCGAGTTGTGCGCGTACACCTCAGGCTGCTTGGCCGGGTCGCCGAGATAGCGCTCGGTGTAGTGGGTGTCGTACAGCCGCTGGTCGGTGACCGGCGCGCCCACCACCGCCGCGTGGAAGACATCCGGCCGCCGCAGGACGGCCAGGGCCGCCAGGTAGCCGCCGAACGACCAGCCCCGGATCGCCACCTTGCCGAGGTCCAGCGGGAACCGTCCGGCGAGCGCGTGCAGCGCCTCGACCTGGTCGTCCACGGTGAGGACGAGGTTGTTCTTGACGGCCTTCTCCCAGCCCGGTGAACGTCCCGGTGCGCCCCGGCCGTCCGCGACGACCACCGCGAAGCCCTGATCGGCGAACCACTGCGACGTCAGATGCGGATTGTGGGCGGCGAGCACCCGCCGGCCGTGCGGGCCGCCGTACGGATCCATGAGTACCGGAAGCGGGCCGTCCGACTCTTTGTACGCCTCGGGGAGCAGCACGGCGCACGGAATTCGCCGTGCGCCCCCCTCGGTGAGGTGCACCCGCGCCGACAGAACCGGCTCCTCCGCATGACTCGCGACGGTGGCGATCCGCTTGCCGTCCCGGAGCACCTCGGCACGGGCCCCCGGCCGTTCCAGGGAGTGGGAGACCAGCACCGTCACGCCGCCCGCGCGGACGGCCGAATGCACCCCCGCCCCTTCGGAGACCCGCTCGACGCCCAGCTCATTGACCCGGTACACATGGCTCTCGCCGATCTCCGGCTCCGCGGCCTCCTCGCCCGCCGACGCCGAGACCAGGACATCCGACTCACCGATGTCCAGGACCGCCTGGAGCTGCAACTGCGCCCCGGTCAGCAGCCGGTCGCCGACCGCGAGCACCCGCGCACCGCCCTCGTCCGCGATCCGCACGAGCCGCCCGTCCGGCGCCCAGGCGGGCACACCGGGGAAGATCTCCAGCCATACCGGGTCCTCGTCGACATGCACCGTCCGCGTCGAACCCGTCTCCGTGTCCACCGCGAGGAAGAGCTGGCTCTGCTGGTCACGGGCCTGCACGAGCAGCAGCGGAGCCCCGGCCGACGACCAGTGCACCTGCGCCAGATACGGGTGGCGGGCCCGGTCCCAGACCACCTCGGTACGGGTGCCGTCCAGGCCCATCACGAAGAGCCGCACCTCGGCATTGGGCGTCCCCGCCGCCGGGTAGGCGACCTCGGCCGGCTTGCGGTCCGGGTGCGCGGGATCCGCGATCCACCACCGCTGTACGGGGCTGTCGTCGACCCGGGCGACCAGCAGCCGGTCCGACTCCGGCGACCACCAGAAGCCCCGCGAGCGCTGCATCTCCTCGGCCGCGATGAACTCCGCGAGGCCGTACGAGACGTCTTTGTCCTCCGGCTCGGCGAGCGCCCGGTCCCCGTCGCCCTCGGTGCCCACGACGCGCAGCGCGCCCTTCGACACATACGCGATGTGGCGCCCGTCCGGCGACGGCCTCGGGTCGATCACCGGGCCCGGCACCGGCAGCGCGCGCGCCGTACCCGCCCGCAACTCCGCGACGTACACCTTCCCGGAGAGCGCGAAAGCGGCCAACTCGGCCGTCGCGTCCACCGCGTAGCCGACAATCCCCGAGGAACCCTCACGGCTGCGCTCGCGCCGGGCCCGCTCCTGGGGCGACAGCCGCTCCGCCGAACCGCCGAGCAGCGTCTCGGGGTCGGCGACGACGCGTTCCTTCGGCGTGCCGCCCGCAGGCAGATCCAGCACCCACAGCCGGCCCGTCCGGTCCGTGCCGGAGCCCGACCGCAGGAAGATCACCCGCTCCCCGTCGGGTGAAACGGTGAACGCGCGGGGAGCGCCGAGGGTGAATCGCATGGTCCTGGCGTGCTGACGGGGAAACGAGATCTTCTGCGAAGTCATGGGCCCGAACCTAGTCCCCGACCACCCGGTCGTGCGCCCCTCGTGCTGCTGTGCCCCGATCAATGCGGTGCCACGGATAGTTATGATCCGTAGCGCTCGGTGGGTAGGAACCTGCCGGCTCCATATGTGCTGCCCGTCCCGACCGTACTGATGGAGGTGAACCGCCGTGGCACTCTCGATTTCGGCGGTGGTGCTGCTGGCGATCGTCGTCTTCCTGCTGATCCGGAAATCCGGACTGAAGGGCGGACATGCGGTGGTCTGCGCGCTGCTCGGTTTCTATCTCGCCAGCTCGTCCATTGCGCCCACCATCTCGGACCTGACCACGAATGTGGCCGGCATGATCGGAAGCATCAAGTTCTGAGACCCGGCTCGTCGGCGGTCGGTGAGCGGGCACGGTCGGCCCCCGGCGCGCCCGGCTCGTAGGGTGGTCCCCATGACGGACCATCCCGCCCGGCGTCTGCTCCTGGTGCACGCGCACCCCGACGACGAGTCGATCAACAACGGCGCCACCATGGCCAGGTACGCGGCCGAGGGTGCCCAGGTCACCCTGGTGACCTGCACGCTCGGCGAGGAGGGCGAGGTCATCCCGCCCTCACTCGCCCATCTCGCGGCAGACCGGGACGACACCCTGGGCCCCTACCGCCAGGGCGAACTCGCCGCGGCGATGAAGGAGCTCGGGGTCACCGACCACCGGCTCCTCGGCGGCCCGGGACGCTTCCGCGACTCCGGAATGATGGGCACCGAGCAGAACCACCGCCCCGGCGCCTTCTGGGACGCGGACGTGGACGAAGCCGCCGGGTACCTCGTGGAGGTGATCCGCTCGGTGTGCCCGCAGGTCCTCGTCACCTACGACCCCGACGGCGGCTACGGGCACCCCGACCACATCCAGGCACACCGCGTCGCGATGCGTGCGGCGGAGCTCGCCGCCGATCCCGCGTACCGCACCGGATCGGGCGCGGTGCACACCGTCGCCAAGATCTACTGGAACCGGGTGCCGCGCTCGGTCGCCGAAGCCGGCTTCGCACGTCTGCGGGACGCGGCGCCGGACGCCTTCCCGGGGATCGCCGCCATCGACGACGTACCGGGCGTGGTCGACGACACGAGGATCACCGCGCAGATCGACGGCCTGCCCCATGCGGCGGCCAAGGGTGCGGCGATGCGGGCCCACGCCACGCAGATCGCCGTGGACGGCCCCTTCTTCGCCCTCTCCAACGACCTCGGCCAGCCCCTCTTCACCACCGAGTACTACGAGTTGGTGCACGGCGCCTCCGGAGCCCCTCAAGGGGCGCGCGAAGACGATCTGTTCGCCGGTGTACCGGGGGCGCAACGATGAGCGGCAAGCAGCGCACACCGCGCACCGGACCGCCCTCCAGGGACGTGCAGGCCACCGGTCTCGCCGCGCCCGTCAACCCTGGGCGGATCGCCGCCTATGTGGGCCTCGCCGTCCTCGGCGCGCTCGTCGGGATGGCCGGGGCGCTCGTCCAAGCCGCCTGGTTTCCCGCCGGGTTGGTGCTCGCGCTGGTCGCCTGTGCCGGACTGTTCTACGGCGGGCGCTGCATCTTCGGCACCCAGCTCGGCGCCCTGGCACCCGCGGCGGGCTGGCTGATTTCGATCGTGCTTCTGCTCGGCGGACGGCCGGAAGGCGACTATGTCTTCGGCGATGAACTGGGCCTCACTCTTTTCCTGCTGGGCGGGATGGCGATCGCTGTGATCTGTGCCACCATGTCGCGGTCGCCCCAACCGGGCGCCGACAGCGGCCGACCTGGCAAGTAATGTGCCACGTCCGATCCCGTAATGCCCGTTGTCCGTCCGGTGGTCACGCAGTCGTTTCCCCCGGTCGAGGGGTGTCTGTCGGCGGCGGCCAGTAAGGTGGTTCGCGCGCCGAGCCGTCCCCTGGCCTGCGGCATGGGGGAAGTACGGGCGGCGGAGCCAATCGGGAGAACCTGCTTTGAGTCGTGAAACTGACAGTTCGTCCTCCGGGCCCCAGGGGCGCGGAGGAGCCGCGTACCCCTCGGGGACGCCGCCGTACGGATCCCGCCAGTATCCGTCGCTGCACCCTTCGCAGGACGCCCCGGAGGGGGCCCCGGAGGCTGCGGACCCGCCTCAGTCCGAGGAACCGAGGACCGAGACGACGCTGACGACGCGCATCCGGATCAACATTCCGGGCTCGCGCCCCATCCCGCCGGTTGTCATGCGTACGCCCATGAGCGACGCCGACACCGCCGAAGCCGAGCGCACGGGCAGCATCCCGCGCCCGGCCTCGCCCGCGCCGGGCGGTGCGTCGGGTGCCTCCGACGCCGCGCCGGGCGCCGAGGCGAGAGCCGGTGCCGCGCCCGCGGAACCGGCTGCCGACAAGCCGGCCAGGGAGAAGAGCGGCGGCGACTGGTTCGCCCCGCGCAAGGCCCCCATGAACACCTCGGTCGTCGGCGGCAGCGGCAGCGCGGCCGGTGGCGCCGACGGCCCCACGGGCGCCGCGCCCACCCCGCCCCGCGCCGACCTGCCGTACTTCTCGGACGGTCCGCAGCGCACGGGCGACCAGGACGCGCCCCGCCCCGGCGGCAGCGCCCTCGACAAGTTCGGCCCCGGCGCACCCGCGGCCGGCCCGCGTCCCACGCCGAACCTCGGAGTGCGTACGCCGGGCCCCTCCGGACCCACCACGGGCCCGGTCACCGGCACCTCGTCCCTCACCCCGAACCTCGACGGAGCGGGCGGCCTCGGCTCCGGCCCGGCAGGCCCCGGCGGTCCGCGAGTCTCCGGTGGTCCTGCGGGCCCGCAGGGTCCCGGCGCCCCCGGTGGCGTGCCCCCGCGGATGTCCGACGACACGGCGGTGCTGACGCCCCAGTTCGCGGCCCCGGCCTCCGCCGGGCCCGGCGGCAATGTCTCCGGTGACACCCTCACCAGCGGCATCCCCGTCGTCCCGCCGGAGCACCGCTCGCCGTCCCCGTTCCCGAGCGCGGGCGGCCCCGGCGGCCTGGGCGGTGGACGTCCCGATCTGACGCCCCGTATCCAGGACGACCCGATGGGCACCGGACCTGCAGGCCCCGGCGGTCCCGTCGCCCCGTCGCCCACCCCGCCCGCCGCCGCCCGCCCAGCTCCGGCACCCGCGCCCGCGAAGAAGAAGGGCCGCTCCAAGCTGGTCCTCCTCTGCGCAGGCGTCGTCGGCCTGCTCGGTGTCGCGTACGGCGCCGGACTGCTGATGAACCACTCCGATGTCCCCAAGGGCACCACCGTCCTCGGCGTCGACATCGGCGGCGGTACGAAGGAGGAGGGCGTCGCGAAGCTGGACGCCGCCCTCGGCAAGCGCGCCGAGGCACCCCTCCAGCTCTCCGTGGACGGCAAGAAGGCCGAGCTCGCACCGGACAAGGCCGGGCTCGCCCTGGACAGCCAGGAGACCGTGCGCTCCGCCGCGGGCAGTGACTACAACCCGGTCTCCGTCATCGGCTCCCTCTTCGGCGGCAAGCGCGCCGTCGACCCGGTGATCCCGGTCGACGAGGAGAAGCTCGGTGTCGCGTTGACGGACCTGGCGGGCGTCTCCGGCTCGGCCAACGACGGCACGATCAAGTTCGAGCCGGGCAAGGCCGTCGCCGTACCCGGCAAGTCGGGCAAGGCGCTGGACGTCAACCAGTCGATGATCTCGGTGCGCGACGCGTACCGGGCCCAGGTGCAGACCGGCCGGGCGAGCACCGTCCAACTGCCTGTCACCACCCGCGAGCCCACCATCACCCAGGCCGAACTGGACCGGGCGATGAAGGACTTCGCGAAGCCCGCGATGTCCGGTCTGATCACCATCAAGGCCGGGCCCAAGCAGATCCAGTTCGGCCCGGCCAAGTCGCTGCCGCAGATCCTCACGATGGTGCCGATCAAGGGCCGGCTCGTCCAGCACTACGACAAGAAGGCCATCGACACCCTCTGCGACGGCGTGTTCGACGGCATCATGATCACCAAGGGCGACGGCAAGAAGCACCAGCTCAGCGTGGACGACGTGGCGGCCGCCATGCAGACCGCGCTGCTCGGCAAGACCCCCGCCGAGCGGACCGCCACGATCAGCCTCAACGGCAACGGCTGACCGCCCACCGCGGCGAACCACAGCGCACACCCGCCCCCGTCCGGACCCCCGGCCGGGGGCGGCGTCATGCCCGGCGGGCGTACGCCACGACAACGGCATCAGGCGTCCGGCCCCGCAGCGGCGCTGCGCGCCGCAGGCGTTCAGCACCACAGCGGCGCCGCGCTCCGCATGCGTCCGGTCCCGCAGCGGCGTCATGCGCGCGGCATGACATCTGTCATCCCGTTTCCACGACCCGCGACCCTGCCGGATGTACCCACCTCTCCGCCACGCTGGACGCATGACAACGACAGCCACCGAGGCCACCGGGGCGAAGACCGCCGTGGTCCGCTTCGACCAGGTCAGCAAGGCGTACGGAGCGGTACGCGCAGTCGACGGACTCACCCTCGACCTGCACCCCGGCGAGACCGTGGCACTCCTCGGCCCCAACGGCGCCGGAAAGTCCTCCACTCTGGACCTGCTGCTCGGCCTGCGCACCGCCGACTCCGGTTCCGTCCGGGTCTTCGGCACGACCCCGCAGGGCGCCATCGCCGCGGGCCGCGTCGGCGCGATGCTGCAGAGCGGCGGTCTGATGGAGGACGTCACGGTCGGGGAACTGGTCCGCCTCGCCTGCGATCTGCACCCCAGGCCCTACCCGGTGGGCGAGGTGCTGTCCCGGGCCGGCATCGCGCAGATCGCCGACCGCATGGTCAACAAGCTCTCCGGCGGACAGGAGCAGCGCGTACGGTTCGCGCTCGCCACCGCCGGGGCCAACGACCTGATCGTCCTCGACGAGCCGACCACCGGCATGGACGTCACCGCCCGCCAGGCCTTCTGGGCCACCATGCGCGAGCAGGCCGAGCAGGGCCGTACCGTCCTGTTCGCCACCCACTACCTCGAAGAGGCCGACGCGATCGCCGACCGCGTCCTCGTCCTCCACAAGGGCCGGCTGCTCGCCGACGGCACCGCCGCCGAGATCAAGGCGAAGGCCGGAGCCCGCCGGATCTCCTTCGAGCTGGAGGGCCCGGTCGACGAAGCGGCCCTGCGCGGGCTGCCGTTCCTCGCCACGCTCGACATCACCGGCAACCGGGTCCGCATCCAGTCGCACAACGCCGACGCGACCGTCCACGCCGTCTACGCACTGGGCCTCTACCCGCGCGAGCTCGAAGTCGCCGGACTCGGCCTGGAGCAGGCCTTCGTCGCCATCACCGAGGCCGAGGAGGCCAGGACCGCATGCTGAATTTCTTCTCGTGGGCTCTCATCAGGCTCGAAGTGACCCGCACTCTGCGGAACAAGAAGTTCATGTTCTTCTCGGTGATCTACCCGTCGGTGATCTATCTGCTGATCTCCGGCACCCAGAACACCACCGACAAGGTCCCGAACAGCGATCTCACCCTCCAGGCCTTCTTCATGGTCTCGATGGCCTCCTTCGGCGCGCTGACCGCCGTCCTCATGGGCAACAGCGAACGCATCGCCAAGGAGCGCGAGAAGGGCTGGGTCCGCCAGCTCCGGCTCACCGCACTGCCCAGCCGCGGCTACGTCCTGGCGAAGATCGCCGGCGCCGCGATGGTCACCCTGCCCTGCATCGTCGTCGTGTTCCTGGTCGCCGCCTCCGTCAAGCACGTACGGCTGGACACCTGGCAGTGGTTCGCGCTGGCCGGGGTCATCTGGGCCGGTTCGCTGGTCTTCGCCGCACTCGGGGTCGCCATCGGCTACATCGCCAGCGGTGACGCGGTCCGCCCGATCACGATGATCATCTACTTCGGGCTCTCCATCCTCGGCGGTCTGTGGATGCCCAGCGCGACCTTCCCGCAGTGGCTGCAGAACATTTCCGAGTGGCTCCCCACCCACGCGTACGCTGCTCTAGGCCAGGCGATCGAGATGGGCGGCTCGCCGCACGCCAAGGACGTCGCCATCCTCTGCGCCTACTTCCTGATCTTCGCGGGCGGAGCGGCCTGGCTCTACCGGAAGGACACCCTGAAGGCGTGAACGACGAGGAGACGTCAGTGGGCATCGGGCGCCCGCCCACGGGGCGCCGTCAGGTCTGGATCAAGCTGTTCTGGATCGGTGTCTGGCTCGCGTTCATGAGCGCCCCGGTCAAGGACCTCATCGACCGTGGCCACACCCCGTGGGCGACCGCGCTCGGCGCCCTCGGTCTGACGGTGTTCGTCGGGACGTATCTCGTGCTGGTCTTCCGCCACACGTCAAAGGCCCTGGACCGGCGCCTCGTCCATTCCACGATCGCCTTCCTCGGCGCCCTCGCCGTCGTCCTCTCCCTGGCGCTCGGCACCGCGTGGCTGGTCCTCTTCGTGTACGTGGCGGTCTCCGTCGGCGCCACCATGCCGCTGAGGACCGCCCGCTGGCTGATCCCCGTCGTCACGGCCGTCATGGTCGGCATCGGCCTGACCGGCGACCACTCCCGCGAGATCATCACCGCACTGGTCTTCCCGGCGCTGCTCGGCGGGTTCGCGATGACCGGTGTACGGGAGCTGATCCGTACGACGATCCAGCTGCGCGAGGCCCGCGCGACCGTCGCCCAGCTCGCCGCCAACGAGGAACGGCTCAGGCTCGCCCGCGATCTGCACGACCTGCTCGGCCACTCGCTCTCGCTCATCACGCTCAAGAGCGAACTGGCCGGGCGGATGCTCCCCGACCACCCCGAGCAGGCGGCCGCCCAGGTCGCGGACATCGAACAGGTCAGCCGCCAGGCCCTGGTCGACGTACGCAGCGCCGTCACCGGCTACCGCCGGCCGACCCTCCCCGGCGAACTGGCCGGAGCCCGTACCGCACTCGCCGCCGCGGGCATCACCGCAGACGTTCCCGCCGAGGCCCCCGACGACCTCCCCGAGAAGCCGGAGGAGGTGCTCGCCTGGGCGCTGCGCGAAGCCGTCACCAATGTCGTACGCCACAGCAGCGCCCGGCACTGCACGGTCGCCCTCACTCCGCGCCAGACCCTCGACGGCCGGGTCCTCGAACTCACCGTCGCGGACGACGGCGTCGGAGCCGCGGGCACAAAACCGGGCAACGGCCTCACCGGCATCACCGAACGCCTCGCCACGGTCGACGGCACGCTGACCACCCGGGCCGGCAAACCCGGTTCCGGTTCGGGTAAAGGCTTCATCCTGACCTTGAGTGTTCCGCTCGGATCCGCCCTAGGATCCACGGAATGAGCATGATCAGACTCCTCCTCGCCGAGGACCAGTCCATGGTGCGAGAGGCCCTCGCGGCACTCCTCGGCCTGGAGCCGGACATCGAGGTGGTGGCCCAGGTCGCCCGCGGCGACGAGGTGCTGGCCGCGGCCCACGAGCACCGCATCGATGTGGCGCTCCTGGACATCGAGATGCCGGGCATGACCGGTATCGACGCGGCGGCGGTCCTGCGGCGCGAACTCCCGGCCGTGAAGATCGTCGTCGTCACCACCTTCGGCCGCCCCGGCTATCTGCGCCGGGCCATGGAGTCGGGCGCCGACGCCTTCCTGGTGAAGGACGCCCCCGCCTCCCAACTGGCTTCGGCGGTACGGAAGGTGCTCGCGGGGGAGCGGGTCATCGATCCCACGCTCGCGGCGGCCGCACTCGCCGACGGGGCGAGCCCGCTCACCGACCGCGAACGCGATGTGCTGCGCACGGCGGCGGACGGCTCCACCAACGCGGAGATCGCGGCCGCGCTCCACCTCTCGCAGGGGACGGTCCGCAACTACCTCTCCATGGCGATCCAGAAGATGGCGGCCCGCAACCGGGCCGAGGCAGTCCGCATCGCCCGCGAGAAGGGCTGGCTGTAGTGCCGGAGCGGAGCCCGGTCGCCGTTGTCGACGCGACCGGGCCCCGCTCCGTTCCCCGTTCCCCCGGCTAAGGGAACGACACCACCTGCGACGGAACGGTGCTCGTCCCGGACGTAGGAGATCCGGTGTCGTTGATGACGTGCTCGTACTGTCCCTGACCGCCGAGCGAGACCACCAGCAGATCGTGGAACCTCACGCCCGGCTTCACCGGCACCTCGAAGCCGTGGTCCTGACGGATCGTCGGATCGACGTTGAAGTAGCAGTAACTGCCCAGACCCCAGCCCTCGTGCGTGGTGACGGAGTCGTCGACCTTGTAGGCCGCGAACCCCTTGATGCTGCCGTTCTGGACGGCGGCCTGGTTCGGGGCGTCGTACGCCTTCTCGTTCTGGAAGAAGATCGTCCGGCCGTTCTCGCCGGCCCACTCCACGTCGTACTTGTTGAAGTGCTCCACGAACAGCCCGGTGGCCAGCACATTGTCACCGTTGACCCGGAGTCCGTAGTCGGCCCGGTTGGTCTCCCAGCCGACGCCGTCGCCGTGGTCGGCGCGCCACAGCCAGGTGTGGTCGATGATCGTGTCGTTGCTGTTCACGACGATGCCGGTGGTCGCCCTGCCGGGTCCGGCACCACCGATGCGTACGAACACGTCCTGGAGCGAGGTGGGATCGGCGGCGTGAGAGGCGGACGCACCCTCGGGGCCGACCTCGATCAGCCGGTCCGAGTTGACCGGACCGGCGTCGACGAGCAGCCCGGCCAGCTTCACGCCGTCCACGTCGCCCACCTTGATGGCCGAGACCCCGTTGTCCGGGACGATGGTCGCAAGCCCCAGGCCGAGCACGACCGTGTCGGCACGGTCGATCTCGATGGGACGGTCGACGTGGTAGACGCCGGGCGTGAAGAGCAGATGCAGCCCCTGCTGCACGGCCGCGTTGATGGTGGCGGCGCTCGCTCCCGGCTTCACCACGTAGAACTGGTCCAGCGGTATCGACTCGCCCTGCGGTGTGCCGTTGCCCCATGAAGTGCCGCGCGCATTGGTGCGCTTGGCGGGTACGAACACCTTGTACGCGTCCCCGTCGAGATACAGGAACGGCTTCTCGCGCGAGACGGGGGTCGTGTCGAGCGTGGTGTACGGAGGCTCCGGGAAGCTCTGCGCGGGCGCGCCCTCGACACCGGAGAACGTCATGTTCCAGACGCCGTTGCCCCAGCCGCCGACCGAGCTGTCGCGGGTGTACCACTGCTGTTGCGAGTACGGCCCGACCTGCCCGTCGATCTTGCTGTCGGCGATATAGCCGCCGCTGGCCCAGCCGTACCCGTCGGGTGCCAGATTCAGCCCGCCCCTGACATGCATCCGCCGGAACGGGGCGGCCTGCGAAACGGCCCAACGGTCGGTGCCGTTCACCGGGTTGAGTGCCAGGTTCTCCGCCGAACGCCAGAAGTTCTGCGTGGCGTTCCCGTTGAACCACCCGGCGTCGACCGTGACATCGCCGTTGAACGTGGTGTCGTCCGGGTTCAGCCCGAGACCGGCGATCGAGGTGTAGAAGCCGATCTGCGCATTGATGTTGTTGTACGTGCCCGGCTTGAACAGCAACGCATAGCGGCCGTCACCGAACTGCGCCGACTCCTGCCTCTTGAATACGTCGTCGACCTTGGCCTGGATGTCGGGTGTGGAGGGATCGAAGACCATGACATTGGGTCCGAGATCGCCACCACCCGCGATCGGCGCCACGTCCTGACCGAATGCGGTCCGCGCGGTGGGCACGGACATGAGGAGCGCGATGGCGAGCGCGGCGAACCCGAGGGCTCTGGCCCGGCGGCGTGGGGGCGTTGTGGGGGGAGCATGCATGAGAACACTTCTCCTGAGTCGTGGTACGGGTGCACGACGGGTTGCCGGGAGAGCGCTCTGAGAGCGCTCTCCGACGGTTGTTGATGGTTCCGCCGTTGTGCAGGACACGTCAAGAGGTGTGCATCAGGGGGCTCAACGGATCTGCTTGAGCGCAACAATTAACGCCAGGTGAACGGCAATTGACCCGTTCTGCACTCAGTTCACCGAACTCATGACTTCAGAAGCTGATGTTCCAGCAGTTAGCCAGCCAGCCAGCCAGCCAGCCAGTCCAGCGCATGCGCGCCGGAGTTGAGTGCCGAGATGTGTCCGTCGTCGGGCGCCGCCACGGTCCGGCCGTGCGGCAGTGCCGTGCAAGCCACTCGCCGTGCGAACCGGGCACGACCCGGTCGAGGCCACCGTGCAGGAGGAGTGCGGGCGCGACCACCTGCCCCGGGTCGAATCCCCAGGGGCGGACACAGGCCAGCGCGTGCGGACCGCCGCCGGAGTGGCCCATGACCGCGAACCGGTCGATGCCCAGGGCGTCGGCGATCGCCGCCACGTCCCCTGCGGCCGATGCGATGTCCCGGCCCGGGTGAGGCGTCGAGCCGCCGTAGCCGGGCCGGTCGTAGGACACCCAGCGCACCCCGTTCTCGGCGGCGGCCGGGAACAGGGGCTCGGGCGGTGCGCCGACGTTCGGTGTGCCGTGGTGCCGGACGACCGCGAGGCCGGCGCCGGCCCCCTCGGCGTGGGCGTCGTAGACATGCAGTGTGCGACCGTCGCTCAGTTCGAGATCGGTCTCCGTCACCGTCAGCATGCGCCGAGCTTGCTGAACTTGTTCTTCGACTGCCGGCGCACCTGCCCGCCTGCGGGGGCTTGAAGCCGTGCTGGTGACGACGAGGCAATCGGGGAGGGTTACGGGCGGCGTCCCCATGCGGAGATCATGGGGGCGGTGGCAAGGTCGAGGCGTCCGGTGGCGACGTTCGCCAGGTGGCGGTCGATCTCCTCGTCGGTGGTGAGCCCTTCCGCTACCAGACGGCGGCGGATCTGCCGCACGGTCGCGGCCTCAAGAACGGCACATGCCGGCGAGGTGATCGGAAAGTACGCGTCGGCCCGAACGTCCGCCAGACCGGCCTCACGCAGCAGCCTGGGCAGGGTTCGCCCGTACGCGAGGTCCGCGCCGCGTGCCGCCATCAAGGCGCGGAAGCCGGATCGCAGCCGGTTGGCGAGCCGCTGTTCGGGACCGGACTCGTCCGGACACAACAGCGGCTGCAACCCCGGGTCGGCATCCTCCAGGAGCAGCCGGCCGCCGGGCCGCAGCGCCTGGACCATCCGGCGCAGCGCCTCGGCGCGGTCGGTGACGTGTACCAGGACCAGTCGGGCGTGGACGAGGTCGAAGCCGCCGGGCGGCGGCGGGTCGGCCGCCACGTCGTGGCGCAGCACCTCGATCACGCCCCCGGCAATGTGTCGGGTCCAGGACACGTCGATGTCGGTGGCGATCACCGCTCCCGCCGGGCCGACTCGCTCGGCCAGCCCGAGGGGTACGGACGGAGCGCCGGCACCGACCTCCCAGCACCGCATGCCGGCAGTGATCCCGAGCTGGTCGACATGCCGGAACGTCACCGGATCGAACAACTCGCTGAGGGCGCCGAAGCGGACCCCTGCCTCCGATTGCTGGTTGTCCAGCAGGTAGCCGTGATCCGTGTCGTGTTCAGCCATGTGGCGATTGTGGCAGCAGGGGCGGTTGGGCCCCGGTCGCCGGGGCCCGCGCCGGCCGGCGCGGCGGCGACAGCGGCGACTGCCTTGAGGTGAAGGACACCTGCACCGCCTGCGTCCCCGTCCGTGAGAGCAAGAACCCGCACGGCCCGGCCGTCGTCTTCGCGGCCACGGCCCGGACCCCGTTCGTCACGGCGGCCAAGGGCGACAGCCTGGTGTGACGGCGTACGTGCGGGGGCGCGCACCCCCGCACGGTCAGTCCGTCAGCGTCTCGCTGAAGCGGGACGGGCCGGTCGGGGCGCCGAGGGTGGCCGCGCCGAATGAGACGGCACCCTTGGCGACGATCCCCGTGGCGTCCGCGCGGAAGATCCACAGGGCGCCCCTGCTGTTGTTCTCCGTGGGGTCGCCGACCACCAGCTCCGCGCGGCCGTTGGCGTCGTGGTCGCCCAGTGCGGTGGCCTCGCCGAACTGGTCGCCCGCCTCGGCGACACCCGTGACCCCGGCCGTGTACTGGCCGAACTCCTTGGAACCCACGCCGCTCACACCGTTCGGGCCGCCCTTGAGGACCAGGATCCGGCCGGCGTCCGCGATGCCGTTGATGTTCTCGCCCGGCAGCCCCGTGGCGATGTCGGGGTAGCCGTCGCCGTTCGTATCGCCGAGGGCGATGCTGTAGCCCATCCGGTCGTGGAACTCGGCCGTGCCCGACACACCCTCGGTGTCCTGGTTGATCCAGACCGGGTTGCGGCCGGTGCTCCGGCCCTTGGGGCCGCCGTACGAGACGAAGAGCGCACCGCCCTTCTTCACCGGGGTGTCCGCCTGGGACCATTCGTCGCCGCGCCCGATGACGATGTCCCCATGGCCGTCCTTGTCGAGGTCGGCGATGCCCATGGAGGTGCCGCCGACGCCCGCCCCGTCCGCGTCCTTGATCTCCACCGGGGCGGAGAACCCGCTGCGGCTGCCCTTCAGCAGATACGTGTGCTGCTGCCACGGGTCGGACGGGCCGAAGCCGAGGATCGCCAGATCGCCCACGCCGTCGCCGGTGACGTCACCGATGGCGATGTCCGAGGTGTCGAGTACGTCCGTGCCGTCGACCGTGAACGAGCTGACCCGGCTCCACCGGCCGGTGCGGCTGACCGGGCCGTGCAGCACATGGCCGCCGCGCCGCACGTCGCCCACGGCGATGTCCGCAACGCCGTCGCCGTCGACATCGCCCACGGCCAGATCGCCGGTGGCGTCGCCCTGGTCGCCCGGAACGGGCCGGAGCACCGTGGCGTTCGTCGAAAGGCCCGATGCGCCACCCCAGTTGACGGCAAGGACCGTGCCCTTGTCGCCGTCGGGTGTGGTCGCCCAGAGGCGGCCGACCAGATCCGCGTAACCGTCACCGTTCAGGTCGGCGCTGCGAAGGTTCGTGCCGTACCGCGCGTCCGCCGGGCTGTTGATACCGGAGCGGTCCGGCCAGGTCAGCACCTGCTTGCGGGCGGAGGACAGACCGCCGGGGCCGCCGAAGAGAACGCTCACCGCGCCCGCGCCCTCCGCCGTGCCGACGGTGGCCATGGGGGCGCCCACGGCGACGTCCGGATAGCCGTCCCCGTTGAAGTCGTCGTGCAGACGCTTGGCGCTCGGCGCGCTCGCCGCGGGGGCGGGCGACTTCGGCGTGGCGTGACCGGCGGGAGCCGCGACGGCTCCGGCGACCAGGGCGATGCCGGTTGCGATCGCCAGGCGGCGTCGGTGGGCGAGAACGGGCATGTTGCTCAACTCCGTTGCTCAGGAGGTCAGTCGGGGCGGCACGGACTCAGGTTCCGTGCCGCCTCGTACGACCTCCCGGCCCGGCGGATGGTTGTATCGCGGCGTCGGCCGCCGGCCGGCCGTCAGCCATTCTTGGACGATTCGAAGTGGGCGAAGGCCACCACGTTGTCCTCGTAGTCCTTGGCGGTCTTGTTGTACGGGCCTCCGCAGGTGATCAGGCGGAGCTGCGCGGACGGGGTGTCCGAGTAGACGCGCTTGTCCGGGAACTTCGCCTTGCTGAACGTCTCGACGGAGTCGACCTTGAACGTGGCGACCGAGCCGTCCGCGCGGGTGATGTCGACCGTGGAACCCGGCTTCAGGAACTGGAGCTGAAGGAACACGGCCGGACCGGTCGTCGTGTCGACATGGCCCGCCACGATCGCGGCACCGCGCTCGCCGGGGGTGACACCGCCCTTGAACCAGCCCACCAGGTTGCTGTCGTTCGGGGGCGGCGGGCTCAGCCGGCCGTCGGCGCCGATGGACAGGTTGGTGAACGGTGCGTTGATGGCGAGGGACGGAATCTGCAGCCGCGTCGGGACGGAACGCGTCATCGCCGGGCCGACGGGCTGTGCCGACGGGGTCACGGGACGGGGCGCGGCATGGGAGCCGAGGACCTCGGGTACGGCGGGCGCGACGGCGGCGGACGGGGCCGGCGGCTTGTCGTCCACCGAGGTGCTGAAGGAGTTGTAGATGAGGAGCATGCCGACCCCGGCTGTCACGGCGGGCCACATCAAGGCGCGGCCTAGTGTGGTTCCGGGGGCAGTCCGGGATGGGGTGGAGCCGGGCGACTGCGGGGCGGCCATGGGAACGTGCCTTTCGATTGTGCGGTGTTGTTGGAGGAGGGGTAGAGGGAGGGGGAGGGGTGCGCGGGGTGTGCGGGGTGTGCAAACGAAGCTGTCGCGGCCGCCGCCCCGAGGGACGACGGCCGCGACAAACGAAACGACCGGTCAGCCGTTGGGCCCGGTCAGGCGAGCGCGCCACCCGACGACTGACGGCGGCGCAGCTTGTACGCACCGACGCCGATGCCACCGAGCAGCAGCACCGAGCCGGCGGCCAGGCCGCTGCCCGTCATCGCCATCCCGCCGCCACCGGCGTGGACGCCACCGTGGGGCTTGCCGCCACGGTCGCCGCCGCGCCCGCCCTCGTCGCCACCGCGGCCACCGCGGCCGCCGTCGTCGCCGCCACGGCCGCCGTCGTCGCCGCCACGGCCGCCGTCGTCGCCACCGCGGCCGCCGTCGTCGCCACCGCGGCCGCCGTCGTCGCCACCGCGGCCGCCGTCGTCGCCACCGCGGCCGCCGTCGTCGTCGCCACGGCCGCCGTCGTCGCTGTCGCTGGTGAGGGTCGTGGCCATGAAGCCACCACCGGCGTGGACGCCACCGCGGGGCCTGCCCTCGTCGCCGCCACGGCCACCACGGCCGCCTTCGTCGCCGCCACGGCCACCGCGGCCGCCTTCGTCGCCACCACGGCCACCACGGCCGCCGTCGTCGCCACCGCGACCGCCGTCGTCGTCGCCACGGCCGCCATCGTCGCCACCGCGGCCACCTTCGTCGCCACCGCGGCCACCTTCGTCGCCACCGCGGCCACCTTCGTCGCCACCGCGGCCACCTTCGTCGCCACCGCGGCCACCTTCGTCGCCGCCGCGGCCGC
This sequence comes from Streptomyces sp. NPDC048473, assembly GCF_043200155.1. NCBI lineage: Bacteria > Bacillati > Actinomycetota > Actinomycetes > Kitasatosporales > Streptomycetaceae > Streptomyces > Streptomyces sp. NPDC048473. The sequence continues at coordinate 49,205 of NZ_JBICXE010000010.1, read as the reverse complement.
CGTTGTCGCGACTGCTGTTCTCGTCGCTGGCGATGATGCCGGCCATGAAGCCGCCGCCGGCGTGCACGCCGCCATGGGGCCTGCCCCCGTCACGGCCGCCGCCGCGGCCGCCTTCGCCGCCACGGCCGCCTTCGTCGCCACCGCGGCCACCACGGCCGCCTTCGTCGTCGCCGCGGCCGCCGTCGTCGCCGCGGTCGCCGCCGTCGTCGCCACCGCGGTCCCCACCGCGGTCGCCGTAGTCGGAGTCGGAGTCGGACCTTCCGTTGTCGTCGCCACGCGAGGACGAGGATCCGTTGTTGTGTCCCGTGTCCGCGGCCGTGGCCATGGCGTAGGCGGAGGGACCGGTGATAGCGAGGACCGCTGTGACAGCGGCCGAAGCGAACAGTGTGCGGGCAGAGCGCATCTGAACACATTCCTTTCGACGCGACTGCGAAGAGCGACGGGACGTCGACTCATTGTGGCGCAGTGGCGACGTGATCCACCGTCAGTCAAAATGCGAGTCCGCGCCATCGGGGAATGCCGCATTGGAGCTACGCCGTGGGCCCTTCGGGTGGCGAATTGCCGATAATCACCCGTTGGACTGCATACGGCGCCGCGTGAGGTTTGGGCGGCGAGGGTCCACCCGTTTGCTGGCTTTTCCGCACGGTGGCGTGACCGCCGCACCGGCCCGGGGTGATCCCTCGGTGAACGTCAACACCATGCTGCAGAATGCGAGTTGAGGCGAGTTTTCCGGTGGATTCGGCGAGAGGTGTGCGCGCCGTGCCCGGTGGACTGCCGCCCGGAGCCGCCCTCGAATTCACGTAACGGCGTACGCGATCCCGGCGACGCTGAGCTGCTCATTTTCGACCGCCGGATGTGAAAGCGGAGGAGGCGGGCACCCAGGTTCCGGCAGACTGAGCCGAGCCGTGCCGGTAATTCGGTTGTCGTGCGGGGCGGCACCCTGGTGTACTCCCCGCAGCAGTCGACCGACCGAGGAGAAGATCATGCGCGGAACTCTCATGTTCATTCAGACGGAAATTGCCACCGATCTTGAAGACATGGAGTTTCGTGCACACGCTGAATCTGGGAATTCTGGCGCATGTCGACGCCGGTAAGACAAGCCTGACCGAGCGGCTGCTCCACACCGCTGGTGTCATCGACGAGATCGGCAGCGTCGACGACGGGAACACCCAGACCGATTCCCTGGCGCTGGAACGGCAACGCGGCATCACGATCAAATCCGCAGTCGTCTCGTTCGCCATCGATGACATCACGGTCAATCTGATCGACACACCCGGTCACCCCGATTTCATTGCCGAGGTGGAACGGGTGCTGAATGTGCTCGACGGCGCCGTACTGGTCATCTCCGCCGTGGAGGGCGTACAGGCGCAGACCCGTGTTCTGATGCGGACGCTGCAACGCCTGCGCATTCCGACGCTCATTTTCGTGAACAAGGTCGATCGCGGCGGTGCGCAGGACGAGTCCGTTCTGCGGAGTATTTCCGAGAAACTGACGCCGGCCGTGCTCGCCATGGGATCGGTCGACGGCCCGGGCGGCCGGGACGCCCGCTGCGCGCCGTACACCGGTGCCGACCCGGACTTCACGGACCGGCTGGCCGAACTCCTCGCCGACCACGACGACGCGCTGCTGGCCACGTACGTCGAGAACGCGGCGGCGCTCCCGTACAGCCGACTGCGTGAAGGACTGTCGGCGCAGACCGGACAGGCGCTGGTGCATCCGGTGTTCTTCGGCTCGGCGATCACCGGGGCGGGCGTGGACGCCCTGATCGGTGGGATCAGGGAGCTGCTGCCCGCGAGCGAGGGCGATGCCGACGGGCCGGTCTCTGGCACCGTCTTCAAGGTGGAGCGGGGTCCGGGCGGCGAGAAGATCGCGTACGTCCGGATGTTCTCGGGCACGGTACGGACCCGAGACCGGCTGCCGTTCGGCCGGGGCGACGGACGCGCCGAGGGGAAAGTGACCGCGATCAGTGTCTTCGACCACGGCTCGGACGTGCGCGAGGCAGCGGTCGGCGCAGGCCGGATCGCGAAGCTCCGGGGCCTCGGCGACATTCGGGTCGGCGATACGGTCGGCGTGCCGGACACGACCGCACCGGGTCATTGGTTCGCCCCGCCGACGCTGGAATCGGTCGTGGTCCCCTGCGCTCCGGCGAGCAGGGGTGAGCTGCATTTCGCGCTCGCACAACTCGCCGAGCAGGACCCATTGATCAATCTGCGGCAGGACGACATCCGCAAAGAAGTGTCCGTCTCGCTCTACGGCGAGGTGCAGAAAGAAGTCATCCAGGCGACGCTCGCCGATGAATTCGGAATCGACGTCACCTTCCGCAAGACCACGACCATTTGCCTGGAACGGCCGAACTGCAGCGGTGCGGCGTACGAGGTCGGCGACCAGGATCCCAATCCCTTTCTGGCGACCATCGGTCTTCGAATCGATCCCGCACCGATCGGCAGCGGTGTCGAGTACCGGCTGGAGGTGGAGCTCGGATCGATGCCGTTCTCCCTGATGAGGGCGGTGGAGGAAACCGTGGGGGAGACTCTGCGGCAGGGAATTCACGGGTGGCAGGTCACCGATTGCGTCGTCACGATGACGCACTCCGGCTACTGGCCCCGGCAGAGCCATTCCCATGCCGTTTTCGACAAGAGCATGTCGAGCACCGCAGGGGACTTCCGCAATCTGACCCCTCTGGTCCTGATGGACGCGCTGAGGGAGGCCGGCACCACGGTGTACGAGCCGATGCACCGCTTCCGCCTGGAACTCCCCGCGGACCTGCTCGGCCCGCTCCTGCCCGTACTCGCACATCTGCGCGCCGTCCCCGGGACACCGGCCGTGCACGGTGCGGCATGCGCGCTGGAGGGAGAGATTCCGGCGGCGCGGGTCCATGAACTGCAGCAGCAGCTCCCGGCCCTGTCGCGCGGCGAGGGGGTCCTGGAGTCCGACTTCGACTGCTACCGGGCGGTCGTCGGCACGCCCCCGGACCGGCCGCGCACCGACCGCAATCCGCTCAACCGCAAGGAGTACCTGCTGCACACGGTGCGCCGGATCGCTGGACGAGAGGATGCGCGCTGACCGGGCTCACACATACGTACCCGGACCTGCACGGCTCCCGTTCCGCCCCGTTGTAGGGCACCCTTGGCTGCCCCCACCACCGCCCGCAGGGAGCCAGTGCACCGTTGTCCAGAGTTGAGATCGCCCACGAACAGAACCATCTCGACATCCTCCACGCCCGCGTCGAGGCCCTCCGCGAGCACGCCGGGCATCAGCTGACCGGCGTGCTGCGGGAGACCGGTGGCACCCGGCAGGGGCGGCTGGAGCGGGAGTCCGCCGCCGCCCGTTACGCCGGGCAGGTCGCCCGGTACGACGCCGCCGAGAACGGGCTCTGCTTCGGACGGCTCGACCGGCGCGACGGGGAACGGCACTACATCGGCCGGATCGGGCTGCCCGCCGAGTCCGCCGACGACGACCCGCTGCTGCTCGACTGGCGTGCCCCGGCGGCCCGCGCCTTCTACGTCGCCACGCCCGCGGCCCCGCACGGGGTGCGCAGACGCCGCCACCTCACCACCCGGGGCCGGCAGGTCGTCCGGCTCGACGACGAGGTGCTCGACCGGGACGGCGTACCGGACAGCGAACTGACCGGCGAGGCCGCCCTGCTTGCCTCCCTCGACGCCGGGCGCACCGGCCGTATGCACGACATCGTCGCCACCCTCCAGGCCGAGCAGGACGCGATCATCCGCTCCGACCACCGCGGCGTCCTCGTGGTCCAGGGCGGGCCCGGCACCGGCAAGACCGCGGTCGCCCTGCACCGGGCCGCGTATCTGCTCTACACCCACCAGCAGCTGGCCTCCCGCGGTGTGCTGGTCGTCGGACCCAATCCGACCTTCATCGGGTACATCGGCCAGGTGCTGCCCGGCCTCGGCGAGAACAGCGTGCTGCTGTCGACCGTCGAAGAGCTGTACCCGGGGATCCGCGCGGACCGCGCCGAGGAGCCGGAGGCCGCCGAGCTCAAGGGGCGTGCGGAGATGGCGGCCGTGATCGCGGCGGCGGTACGGGACCGGCAGGTGCCGGAGGGTGCGGGGCTTGAGGTCGAGTTCGACGGGGACATCGTCCGCCTCGACCACGAGGAGTGCGTACGCGCCGCCGACACCGCCCGCGCGACCCGGCTGCCGCACAACCTGGCCGCGCCCGCGTTCCGGCGCGAGATCGTGGACGCGCTCGCCCGGCGGTCCGTGGAAGCCACCCGCGCTCTCGCCGACCGGCTGGAGGCGGACGTCGCCGAGGTGCTCGCCGAGGCCGGTCTCGACCGTGCCGTACACGCCGACCTGGACGCCCTGCCGGGGCTGCTCGGCGACGACGACTCGGCGGCCGCGCAGGAACGCACCGAGGCGCAGGACATCGCCGACATCCGTCGCCTGCTCGCCGCCGACGCCGACGTACGGGCCGCGCTCGATGCTCTGTGGCCGCCCCTCACCCCGCAGCGGCTCCTCGCCGACCTGTACGGACAGCGCGAGCGCCTGGCTTCCGCGGCGCCCGGACTCACCGACGGGGAAAGGGAGTTGCTGTTCCGTGCGCCGGACGGCGACGGCTGGTCGGCTGCCGATGTACCGCTGCTCGACGAGGCGGCCGACCTGCTCGGCCAGGACAACCGGGTGGCCGAAGCGGCCGCCGCGCACGAGCGGGCCGAGGGCGTCGCGTACGCGCAGGGTGTCCTCGACCTCGCGGCGGGCGACGGGGAGGACGAGGAGGAGGGCAGCCTCGCCGGACTGGTCGACGCGCAGACCCTCGCCGACCGTCACGAGGAGCGCACCACCCGTACCGTCGCCGAACGGGCCTTCGCCGACCGGGGCTGGGTGTTCGGGCACATCATCGTCGACGAGGCGCAGGAACTCTCCCGGATGGCCTGGCGGCTGCTGATGCGGCGCTGCCCGACCCGTTCCATGACCCTGGTCGGCGATGTCGCCCAGACCGGCGACGCCGCCGGGGCCTCCTCATGGGCGTCCGCGCTCGCCCCGCATGTCGGCGACCGGTGGCGGCAGGCGTCGCTCACCGTCAACTACCGCACCCCCGCCGAGATCATGGCGTCCACCACGGACGTTCTCGCCGCGCTCGGCCCCGGGCTCGAACCGCCGCGCTCGGTACGGGAGACGGGCGTCGCCCCCTGGCGGCTGCGTACTCACGACACCGCCCGCACTCTCGCCGACCTGGCTGCGAAGGAGGCGGCGGCGCTGGACGAGGGCAGGCTCGCCGTGATCGTCCCCGACGCGCGGCGCGACGAACTGGGGGCCGCGGTGGCCCGGGCGGTGCCGGAGGCGGTGTACGGGGACGAGCCCGACCTGGAGAACCGGGTCGTCGTCCTCGGCGTGCGGCAGGCCAAGGGGCTGGAATTCGACGCGGTGCTGCTGGCCGACCCCGCGGCCGTCCTCGGCCGTTCGGCGCGTGGCCTGAACGACCTGTACGTGGCACTGACGCGGGCGACGCAACGGCTGGGCATCGTGCACGAGGGCCCGGTGCCCGAGGTACTGGCGGCGGCGGTGCCGGAACGGGGCTGAGAGGGGGAGCGGGGAGCGGCGTCGGGCGGGCGCCCGTGCCCCGGCCGTGGCGGCGTCCGGACCCCCTGTTCTGCCGCCGCGTCGGGCCGGCGCCCGCGCCGCCGACCCTGCGAGGGCCTGTTCCGGGTTTCCTGATTGCGTCGCGACGCCTGGCACACGCGCTCGCCGCATCATCGGGCCCGTCCGAGTACGTCCGGTACGAGGACGCCCCTCCGCCTCGCGATCGCACGCACCGGACACCGCGACGCCCGCCCTGCGGACGGACAGCGGGAAACCCGGAAGACCTCCTAGTTCAGCAACGCCCGCGCCGCCCGCGCCCTCCGCCGGATCGCCTCCGCCGCCTCGGGTTCGACCCCGTCGACCACATCCGCGTACTCCTCCATCTCCGCCGCCCCACGCAGAAACTGCCCGCTCTGTACGAGCAGCTGCGCCCGCTCGTAGCGCAGCCTGGCCGGATGCGAGGGCAGCAGCAGCGACAGGTCCACCGCCCACAGCGCCACATCCGTCCGCTCCGGACGGACCGCCGCCCACGCCCTGATGTTGTTCAGGATCCGCAGCAGGATCTCCAGCGGCCGCGCGGGCACCAGCATGGACTCCTCCAGGGGCTCCCCGGTCGCCCCCGCCACCAGCAGCTCCGCGTCCTGCCCGGTCATCGGCCGGCCACCGTCGAACGGGTCGGCCAGCACCCGCTCCGAAGGATCGCCGAACCCGACGACGAAATGACCGGGCAGCGCCACCCCGTACACCGGAGCGCCCGCCCGCCGTGCGACCTCGATCCACACCACGGACAGCAGGATCGGCAGCCCGCGACGCCGCCGCAGCACCTCGTGCAGCAGCGACGACTCCAGCCGCTGGTAGTCCGCCGACGAACCCGCGAAGCCGCACCGTTCGCCGAGAAGTTCGGCCAGGGCCGAGGCCCAGGCCCGGCCGCCCCGTACCCCGTACGGAAGCCGGCCCGCCAACTCGTCCAGTTCGATCTGCGCCGCGTCGATCCCGTTCACGTCCAGCGCCGGGTCGGCCACCGCGGCCAGCAGCAGGCAGAGCAGCGCGAGGTCCGGCCGCTCGGCGCGCGCCTCCTCGGCGAACCGGCTTCGCGGATCTTCCCTTTCGGGGTTCATGGGATGCCCGTCTCCGTCACGCCGACCGGAAGTGGTGATACAGGTGATGGACCGCGAACCCCATGCGCTCGTACAGCGCCCGCGCCCCCTCGTTGTCCGCCTCCACCTGCAGCCACGCCGCCGACGCGCCCTCGTCCAGGGCCTTGCGGGCGAGCGCGGTCATCACGGCGGTGGCGAGCCCCCGGCGCCGGTGTCCGGGACCGACCTCGACGGCCATGAAGCCGGCCCACCGACCGTCCACCACGCACCGCCCGATCGCTGCGGGCGCCGCGCCCTCGGTGTCACCGGGCACGGAGGCGAACCACACCGAGGGGCCGCTGCGCAGCACCTGCAGGACGTGCGGCCCCGGTGTGTCGAAGCGCTGATAGCGGGAGAGCCACGTCTCGTCCAGGTCCCGGCTCAGCCGCACCGCCGACACATCCGCGTCCAGATCACCGATCGGCGGCAGCGCGGCGATGCGCACCTCCGCCGTCACCTCGCATCGCCATCCGCGCTGCTCCAGCGCCGCGCAGAGCTGCTCCTGGGTGCCCTCGGCGCCGGTCGCGGTCTGGATGTACGCGGGCAGGTCCCGCTCCCCGTACCACTGCCGTGCGCGCCCGAGCGCCTCGTCGAGCGGCATGCCCGGATCGCCGAGCGGCAGTACGGAGTTGGCGCGCCGGGTGAACCCCTGCGCGGCGCGCAGCTGCCAGTCGCCCAGCGGCTCGCACTCCACCGGCTGCCAGGCGCGGGCACAGACCGGCGCGAGCTCGTCGAAGGAGGCCGCGGGGCCGCGCCGCCGGGCCGGGGCGTCGGGCACGACCTTGCCCGCCACCAGCGTCGATTCCGCGATACGGATGGAGTCGCCGCTTTTCGTTGTGATCGACAGCACACCGCTGTCCCACGATGTGAGAACACCGACCGTGTCGGTGAACTTCGGTCCCTGAGAGCCGCGCTCGACCGTGCGCCGGACTGATACCCGTTTGCCCATGTCAGCCGGTGTAATTCGGACTTCGAGTTGTCCGCCGATGGTGAATTCCATAGCTCTGTCCGCCCCTCCTGTTCGGTTCGCGCCCGGGAACGGAGATACTAGGTGTGGGCATCGACGACGCCGCGCTCCCGCGCGAGAGCCAACGCCCTACCGAGGAGGAACGACAGCGTGACCTACGTCATCGCGCAGCCTTGTGTCGACGTAAAGGACAAGGCCTGCATCGAAGAGTGCCCCGTCGACTGCATCTACGAGGGCCAGCGGTCCTTGTACATCCACCCGGACGAATGCGTCGACTGTGGAGCCTGTGAGCCGGTATGCCCGGTCGAGGCAATCTTCTACGAGGACGACACCCCGGAGGAGTGGAAGGACTACTACAAGGCGAACGTCGAGTTCTTCGACGACCTCGGGTCGCCCGGTGGTGCCTCCAAGCTGGGCCTGATCGAACGCGACCACGCGTTCATCGCCGCGCTGCCGCCGCAGAACCAGTAGTCAGCGGCCGGCACGTGCGTCGCCCCGGTCCCGTACGGCTCGTCACCGTGCGGGACCGAGGCGTTTCCACGCCCGAGCGCCCCGAGTGACCCTCGTAATCCCCGTACGAGAAAGCAGAGATCCGTGTCCGCAGTCTCCTCCCGTCTCCCGGTCTTCCCCTGGGACAAGCTCGCGCCCTACAAGTCGACGGCCGCCGCCCATCCGGACGGCATCGTGGACCTGTCCGTCGGCACGCCCGTCGACCCGGTGCCCGAGCTGATCCAGCGGGCGCTCGTCGCCGCCGCGGACAGCCCCGGCTATCCGACGGTGTGGGGGACCGCCGAGCTGCGTGACGCGATCACCGGCTGGGTGGAGCGGCGGCTCGGCGCGGTCGGGGTGGCACACGAGAACGTCCTGCCGGTCGTCGGCTCCAAGGAGCTGGTGGCCTGGCTGCCCACCCAGCTCGGTCTCGGCGCGGGCGACAAGGTGGCGTACCCGCGCCTCGCCTACCCGACGTACGAGGTGGGCGCCCGGCTCTGCGGCGCCGAGCCCGTCGTCTACGACGACCCCACCGAGCTGGACCCGGCCGGCCTGAAGCTGCTCTGGCTCAACTCGCCGTCCAACCCGACCGGCCGCGTCCTGTCCAAGGACGAGCTGATCCGGATCGTCGCCTGGGCGCGCGAGCACGACGTGCTGGTCTTCAGCGACGAGTGCTACCTGGAGCTGGGCTGGGAGGCCGAGCCCGTCTCCGTACTGCACCCGGATGTCTGCGGTGGTACGTACGAGGGCATCGTCGCCGTCCACTCGCTCTCCAAGCGCTCCAACCTGGCCGGATACCGCGCGGCCTTCATCGCGGGCGACGCGGCCGTGCTTGGCGAGCTGCTGCTGATCCGCAAGCACGGCGGAATGATGACGCCCGCCCCCGTCCAGGCGGCGACCATCGCGGCACTCGGCGACGACGAGCACGTCGCCGAGCAGCGGACCCGGTACGCGGACCGGCGCGCGGCCCTGCGCACGGCGCTGGAGGCCCACGGCTTCCGGATCGAGCACAGCGAGGCGAGCCTCTACCTGTGGGCGACGCGCGACGAGCCGTGCTGGGAGACCGTGGCGTACCTGGCGGAACTCGGCATTCTGGTGGCGCCGGGCGACTTCTACGGGCCGGCCGGTGACCGCTTCGTACGTGTGGCGTTCACGGCGACGGACGAGCGGGTGGCCGCCGCGGTCAAGCGGCTGGCCTGATAGCCGGGAGTACACGCGAGGGGCCTCGGGAGTGCGCACTCCCGAGGCCCCTCGCGTGTGATGAGTCGGTTCAGCGGACCGGGTCAGCCGATCGGCAGCCCCTGGGTGGGCAGGCCCTGGGTGGGCAGGCCGCCCTGGGTCGCGGCACCGGCGGTGCTGCCGAGGACCTCGCCCGCGCTGCCCGCGGCACCACCGGCGGCGTTCTGCACGGCGGGGGCGGCCTGGGCGTCGGCCTTGCCGACGGTCTTGCCCGCGGCCGGGAGGGTCGTCCCGACGATCTTGCCGCCGGTCTCGCCCGCGGCCTTGGTGCCCTGCTGGGACGCGCCGTCGACCGTCTTGTCGAGGCCGGCGCCGTCGACGGTGGTCAGACCGCCGAGCTCCGGGGCCTGCGGCTCCGCGGCACCTGCGGCACCGGCCGCACCGACCACGGGGGCTGCACCCGCGGCGATCAGCAGCGCGGCGCGGGCGATCCGGCGGGTCAGGGGGAGGGACATGATGCTCCTTCGACGGGGTGAGGAATCTGTCTGTCCGTTGACCGGACGCAATGACAACCGTCTTAAGGGCGGGGGAGGTTGCGGTGGTCCGAGGTAAAGAGTCGGTAATGCGTCACATAATCCACAACGGAGGAACCCGGGCAGACGCCGCATTCCTGGATGGCCCGATGAACCGTCACTTCCCTTTGCGCGCAAGGGAATTGAGGGATAGAGGGGAGGCGGCGGGAGATGCCGCGCCAAGGGCCGTTCCGGAACGGCCGGATAACGCCTTCGGGTGACCGTCCGTACTAGTGCGCGAGACGCATGCGGACCTCGGTGGTGCCCGATTCCTTACGCTCCGTCCGCCAGCCCGACCCGGCCTTCCACACCCGGCCCGCGTATGCGACCTCGTCCAGGCGGAGCGCCTCGGACTGCGCGACCGCCCAGTGCGCGAGCTCCCAGCCGCGCCGCGCCGGGTCGTCGTCCCTGGAGGCGCGGGCCGCCCGCACCGGCACCGAGACCGTGCTCGTCGCCGACGCACGGTCCGCGGCCTTCCCGTCCCCGTCCTTCCCGTCCTCGCCCTTCCCGTCCTCGGCCGCCGGGCTCTTCGCGGGCAGCACGTCCTTGCCGAAGGCGCGCACCAGCTCCGCCCGCACCTTCGCCGCATCGGCCTTCGCGGCCGTCGTCCGCGGCGGCGTGCAGTCCAGCGCGGCGGGTGTACGGCCGGTCAGCGCGGCCGCCAGCAGCGCCGCATCCGGCTCGTGCTTCGCGTACGCCTGCGGGAAACCACTGCGCTGGACCCGCTGTGCGGCGACCGTCAGCGGCAGCCGCGAATAGCCGGGGACCTCGGCCAGATGCCGGTAGAACTCCCCTGCGGAGTAGACCGGGTCCAGGATCTGCTTCTCGGTGCCCCAGCCCTGCGAAGGACGCTGCTGGAACAGCCCCAGCGAGTCCCGGTCCCCGTGCTCGATATTGCGCAGCCCGGACTCCTGCAACGCGGTCGCCAGGGCGATCGTCACCGCCCGCTCCGGCATCCCGCGCGAGGTGCCGACCGCGGAGATCGTCGCGGCGTTCGAAGCCTGCTCCGGGCTCATCCGGTACGTACGGCCCTTGCCGGCCGAACCATCGGCGGACTCCACGGTGCACCCTTCGGTGACCTTGCTGCCGGATATGTACTGCACGACCAGATAGCCGCCCAGGGCGGCGAGCACGACGAAGGCGGCCGCGACACGGAAGAGGCGGCTGCGGCCGGTGTGTCGGCGGGCGGGGGAGACGGTCCGGGGCACGGAGCCACCGTACTGGAGTGCCCCGGCGGGGCCGAGGGCCCGTTCCTTTGGGGCTGCTCCCGGCGAGGCCCTAAGGTCGCTTCCATGTCCGAAAGCACCCTTGACCTCACCCTGGACGGCCCGGCGCTCACCGCCCGGCTCGTCGACTTCCCGTCGGTCAGCGGTCAGGAGAAGGAGCTCGCCGATGCGATCGAGTCGGCGCTGCGCACCCTCCCGCATCTGACCGTCGACCGGCACGGCAACAACGTCGTGGCCCGGACGAACCTGGGCCGTGCCGAGCGGGTCGTGCTCGCCGGACACATCGACACCGTGCCGATCGCCGACAACGTGCCGTCCCGGCTCGACGACGACGGCGTGCTGTGGGGCTGCGGCACCTCCGACATGAAGTCGGGCGTCGCCGTCCAGCTGAGGATCGCCGCGACCGTGCCCGAGCCCAACCGCGACCTCACCTTCGTCTTCTACGACAACGAAGAGGTCGCCGCGCACCTCAACGGCCTCGGACACATCGCCGACGCCCACCCCGAATGGCTGGCCGGCGACTTTGCCGTCCTCCTGGAGCCCTCCGACGCCCAGGTCGAGGGCGGCTGCCAGGGCACCCTGCGGGTCTTCCTCCGTACGGAAGGGGAGCGGGCCCACTCCGCACGCAGCTGGATGGGGTCCAACGCCATCCACGCCGCCGCCCCGGTCCTCGCCCGCCTCGCCGCGTACGAACCGCGCCGGCCGGTCATCGACGGCCTCGAGTACCGCGAGGGCCTGAACGCGGTACGGATCGAGGGCGGCGTCGCCAACAACGTCATCCCCGACGCCTGCACCGTCGTCGTCAACTACCGGTACGCCCCCGACCGCGGCCCCGAGGAGGCCCTGGCCCACGTACACGAGGTCTTCGCGGACTGCGGCGTCGTCGAATTCACCGTCGACGACCACTCGGGCGCGGCCATGCCCGGCCTCGCCCACCCGGCGGCCAAGGCGTTCATGGCGGCGGTCGGCGGCACCGCCCAGCCCAAGTTCGGCTGGACCGACGTCTCACGCTTCGGCTCCCTCGGCGTCCCCGCGGTGAACTACGGACCCGGCGACGCGCTCCTCGCGCACAAGCGCAACGAGCACGTGGCGGTCGACCGGATCACCCACTGCGAGGAGCGGCTCCGCTCCTGGCTCACCAGCTGACCCACGGCATTCCCCTCCCCGTAACCTCCGTCGATCTACCCTGACCTGACATAGATGGTCACCGATCAGATGGTCATCGATCGTCGTCGGAGGGAGCAGGTCATGGGCAACCCCGAGGGAGCGCACATCCCCGAGGAGCAGCGGCAGGGCCCGGTACTGCGCCGCAGGGACCAGGTACAGCCCGGCACCACCGATCAGCGGCTGCTGGACACCGAGGGTGACTCCGAGTGGGTGCACACCGACCCATGGCGGGTGATGCGCATCCAGTCGGAGTTCGTCGAGGGCTTCGGCGCCCTCGCCGAGCTGCCGAGCGCCATCAGCGTCTTCGGCTCGGCCCGCACCCCGGCCGGCGGGCCGGACTACGAGGCGGGCGTACAGATCGGCAAGGCCCTGGTCGAGGCCGGCTTCGCGGTGATCACCGGAGGCGGCCCCGGAGCCATGGAGGCGGCGAACAAGGGGGCGCGGGAGGCGAAGGGCGTCTCGGTCGGCCTCGGCATCGAGCTGCCCTTCGAATCCGGCCTCAACCCGCACGTCGACATCGGCGTGAACTTCCGCTACTTCTTCGTCCGCAAGACGATGTTCGTGAAGTACGCACAGGGCTTCGTCGTCCTGCCCGGCGGCCTCGGCACCCTGGACGAACTCTTCGAGGCCCTCACCCTCGTTCAGACGGGCAAGGTCACCCGCTTCCCGATCGTGCTGTTCGGCACCGCGTACTGGGGCGGTCTCGTGGACTGGCTGCGGGACACGGTGGTGGCCCAGGGCAAGGCGTCCGAGCACGACCTGCTGCTGTTCCACGTCACGGACGACGTGCACGAGGCGGTCAACCTCGTGACGAAGGAGGTCGGCCGGTAGCCAAAGCCCCTTCGGTGGCTCAAGCCCCTCCGGGAACCCCAGCCTCGCCGGCGTTCGAGGCGCGGGGCCCGGGGCGGAGCCCCGATTCGTTCACGCCAGCCCCCGCCGCGCCACCGCCGGCGCCCGATGCCCGGCAATCGACGCCACCATGTCCAGCACCTGCCGCGTCTCCGCCACCTCGTGCACCCGGTACACCTGTGCCCCCAGCCACGCGGAGACGGCCGTCGTCGCCAGCGTCCCGATCACCCGTTCCTTCACGGGCCGGTCGAGCGTCTCACCGACGAAGTCCTTGTTGGACAGCGATACGAGGACCGGCCAGCCGGTCTCCGCCATCTCGCCGAGCCGACGCGTCGCCTCCAGGGAGTGCCGGGTGTTCTTCCCGAAGTCATGACCGGGGTCGATCATGATCCCGTCCGGCCGCACCCCGAGTCCGACCGCCCGCTCGGCCAGCCCCACCGTCACCCGCAGGATGTCCGCCATCACGTCGTCGTACGCGATCCGGTGCGGCCGGGTCCGCGGCTCGGCGCCGCCCGCGTGCGTACACACCAGACCGGCGCCGTACCGCGCGGCGACCTCCGCGAGCTTCGGGTCGACGCCGCCCCACGCGTCGTTCAGCACATCCGCACCGGCCTCGCAGACCGCCTCGCCGACGTCGTGGCGCCAGGTGTCGACGCTGATCACCACGTCCGGGTGGCGGCGCCGCACCTCCGCGACGAACCCCACCGTGCGACGGGCCTCCTCCTCGGCGGTCACCTCTTCACCGGGGCCCGCCTTCACACCACCGATGTCGACGATCGCCGCGCCGTCCGCGATCGCCTGCTCGACCCGGGCCAGCGCGGGCTCGTCCTGGAACGTCGCGCCCTGGTCGTAGAAGGAGTCCGGGGTACGGTTCACGATCGCCATGATCACCGGCTCGTGCGCACCGAATTCACGCCGCCCCAGCCTGAGCGCACCGCTTCGCATCCCGTGTTTCTCCTCTGGTAGATCGCCCCTGGGGTCGCCTGCGACCCTAACTGTCGGTGCCGCATGGCACGATCGGACCCGGACAGGTTTCCGCTCCCGGGGAGATGCGCGTGTTCTGGTTCTTGCTGCTGGCGATGGTGGTGGTCGTGGCCGCGGTCACCCTCGCGGTGGTCGGCGGGGGGAAGAGCGCCGTCCTGCAGGACGTGGCGCCCGAGCAGCTGACCGACCCGCTGCCCGCGACGCGCCCGGTCGGCCGCGCGGATGTCGAGGCGCTGCGGCTGCCGGTGGCCGCACGCGGCTACCGCATGACGGATGTCGACGAGGCGCTCGGCCGGCTCGGCGCCGAGCTCGCCGAGCGGGACGCGCGGATCGCGGAACTGGAGTCGGCGCTGGCCGGTGCGCAGGCGACCGCGGTCGGCGGCCCAGGGCTCCTCAAGCGGCCCGAGGACCGTCCGAGGGCGCCGTGGGAGGCGTCCGGACAGGACCCCCGACCAGAACCCTGGCAGAACCCCGGACAGGACCCGCAGCAGACCCAGCACCCCGGAGAGGAGCCCCAGCGATGAGCGGCGGCGCAGAAGCGGCCCCGGACGGCGGCCTGCGCTGCCCGTGGGGGCTCTCCACGGAGGACTACCTCACGTACCACGACACCGAATGGGGCCGCCCCGTCCACGGCGACGACGCCCTGTTCGAACGGCTCTGCCTGGAGGCGTTCCAGTCGGGCCTTTCCTGGCTGACGATCCTGCGCCGCCGGGAGGGATTCCGCTCCGCTTTCGCCGGGTTCAAGATCCCCGCGGTGGCGGAGTTCACCGACGCCGACAAGGAGCGCCTCCTCGCCGACGCCGGCATCATCCGCAACCGGGCGAAGATCGACGCGACCCTCGCCAACGCCAAGGTGCTGGCCGGCTGGAGCGCCGGCGAGCTGGACGAACTGATCTGGTCCTACGCCCCCGACCCGGCCACCCGCCCCGCCCCGCGCACCCTCGGCGACGTCCCGGCGGTCACACCGGAGTCCACGGCGCTGGCCAAGGATCTCAAGAAGCGCGGTGTGCGTTTCGTCGGACCCACGACTGCCTACGCCCTGATGCAGGCTTGCGGCCTGGTCGACGACCACCTGGCCGACTGCGTGGCACGCGGCACCGGGGCGTAGACCGGGCCGGTGGCTACCGGCCGAGGTACTTCGGCTTCTCCTTGTTCAGGAACGCCTGCACCGCGATCGTGTGGTCCTCGGACGCACCCGCCTTCGTCTGGAGCTCGTCCTCCTTCTCCAGCGCCTCGCTCAGCGTGTGAGCGGCGCCGTAGGCCAGGGACTCCTTGAGCGCGGCGTACGCCACCGTGGGACCGGACGCCAGGGTGCGGGCCACGGCGGCGGCCTCTGCGGCCAGGTCGGCGGCAGGCACCAGCTTGTTCACGATGCCCAGCTCATGGGCGTCCTGCGCGGAGATCGAGCGCGGGAAGAGCAGCAGGTCGGCGGCGCGGCTCTGCCCGATCAGGCGGGGCAGCGTCCAGGAGACGCCCGAGTCGGCGGTGAGGGCGACCCCGGCGAAGGAGGTGTTGAACGAGGCGGTGTCGGCGACCACCCGGTAGTCGCAGGCGAGCGCGAACCCGAAACCGGCACCGGCGGCGACACCGTTCACCCCGGCGACGACGGGCTTGGGCATCTCGGTGATGGCCCGAACGATCGGGTTGTAGTGCTCCTGCACGGTGCTCAGCGCATTGCCGCCGCCGGACTCACGGGCCTCGTCGAGCTTGCCGACGTGCTCCTTCAGATCCTGGCCGACGCAGAAGGCGCGCCCGGTCGCGGTGAGCAGAACGGCCCGTACGGCGGTGTCGGCCGCCGCGGACTTCAGCGCGTCACGGAGCGCCACCTTGGCCGCGGTGTTCATGGCGTTCATCGCGCCGGGACGGTTGATCGTGATCGTCGCGAGTCCGTCGCTCACGTCGTAGAGCACGCTGTCCGCCATCTGGTCGGCCATTTCGCTGTCCCCTCTGCACCTTGGGCAATGCCTGTCCAGGCAAGCATGGCCGACTCGGGCGGGAGCGAACATGTGACCTGCGTCTAACAATTGCGCTCCGATGGAGGGGTGAAGGGGGCGGAGTATCGCAGCTGGATCGCCGAATTGGGTGGTTTTGAGAGAGCGCGTTGCGCAAGCGATGCCGACCGATGTTGGTCATTGGGGTCTGTGATGCGGGATAATGGCCTGGAAGCAATGTGTTCGATGCCGGTGACACAGCGCCTGTCATGGGGCCGCCGGTTGCGATGAGCTGGTTTCAGGAAGGGGAACGAGCATGGCGGCCATGAAGCCGCGGACGGGCGACGGCCCGCTCGAGGTGACAAAGGAGGGGCGGGGCATCGTCATGCGCGTTCCGCTCGAAGGCGGCGGTCGGCTTGTCGTGGAGCTGACTCCGGACGAGGCCGATGCACTCGGCGATGCCCTCAAGAAGGTCGTCGGCTGAGCAGAGGCGCCCACACTTCATCACTGCCCCGGCACGGTATCCGTGCCGGGGCAGTGATGCGTTCATAACCAACCCGGACGGCAAAACGAGCCTGTCCGGTGCTTCTGGCACCGCGGCGGCAAGATCAGCCTGTCCGGTGCTTCACACACCGCGGTGGCAATCCCGGCCCGTCGGGCGCTCGGCGACACCACGGCGCGAAACCCGGCCCGTCCGGCGCTCGACGACACCGCGGCGGCAAAATCAAGCCCGTCCGGCGATTGAGGGCACCCCTGACTGCCCCGGGCGCGGGGCAGGGGCCCCGACCCCGGTCAGCCCCTTCGCACCGCGCACAGCAACCCGTCGCCCACCGGCAGCAACGTCGCCATCAGCTCCTGGCTCTCCCGCACCGCACGCAGCAGCTCCCGCAGCCGCAGCACCTCCGCGGGCTGCGCCGCCGAGTCGACCGTACGGCCGTCCGCGAAGACGCCCTCGAAGCAGACCAGGCCACCAGGTCGCAGCAGGCGCAACGATTCAGCGAGACAGTCCAGGCTCTCCAGCCGGTCGCCGTCGCAGAACACGAGGTCGTATCCGCCGTCCGCGAGCCGCGGCAGTACGTCAAGGGCGCGGCCGGGAATGAAGCGGGCGCGATTGGCGGCGAACCCCGCGGCCCGGAACGCCTCACGGGCGAACTGCTGGCGCTCGGGCTCCGGGTCGACCGTGGTCAGCACGCCGTCGGGCCGCATTCCGTGCAGCAGATAGAGTCCGGACACGCCGGTCCCGGTGCCGATCTCGGCCACCGCTTTGGCGTCCGTCGTGGCAGCGAGCAAGCGCAGCGCGGCGCCGGTACCTGGCGACACCGAGCGAAGTCCTGCCTCCCGAGCCCGGTCCCGGGCCCAGCGCAATGCTTCGTCCTCGGCGACAAAGGCGTCGGCGAACGCCCAGCTCGTCTGCCGGTTGGCGGTAATGACCCTCTCCTGTCCCCGTAGTTGGCGCAACGGTGACTGTATCCGCTGCACCCGGGAACCCGCAGATGGGACCGGGCGTTATGCAGGGGCAGGGGAAAGCCCGTGGAATCGGCCCGCAGATCGGGTCCGGGAGCCAGGGGCCGGCGATTCCCGGGGTGATCCCCGGCCCCAGCAGGAAAAAGGCTTATCCGGAGCTAACGGGCGAGGTGGCTATGGTAGGGGCTCCACTGGACACCACCAGAGCCGATAGGGGAGGTGCGGCTGCGCCTGTGGATCGGGGAGGAGTGCTGCGGCGCTTTCTCAGGTCGGCGGGTGAGCCGAAATCCGTGACCAACATCGCTGACCGTTCTTCCAACGACTCCGCACCGACCGCGACCTTCGCCTCAGATGCGGACTCCCAGGCGTGGACGCCGCCCTCATGGGAAGAGATCGTCAGCACGCACAGCGGCCGTGTCTATCGCCTTGCCTACCGGCTGACGGGCAACCAGCACGATGCGGAGGACCTCACGCAAGAGGTCTTCGTGCGCGTGTTCCGGTCGCTGTCGACCTATACGCCGGGCACCTTCGAGGGCTGGCTGCACCGCATCACGACCAACCTGTTCCTGGACATGGTCCGTCGTAAGCAGCGGATCCGCTTCGACTCCCTCGGCGACGACGCCGCCGAGCGGCTGCCGAGCCGTGAGCCGTCCCCGCAGCAGGTCTTCAACGACACCCACTTCGACGCGGATGTGCAGCAGGCGCTGGACACCCTTGCGCCCGAATTCCGTGCCGCCGTTGTGCTCTGTGACATCGAGGGCCTCTCGTACGAGGAGATCGCCGCGACGCTGGGCGTGAAGCTCGGCACCGTGCGCAGCCGTATCCACCGCGGTCGCTCGCATCTGCGCAAGGCGCTGCAGCACCGTTCGCCCGAGGCCCGTGCCGAGCAGCGCTCGCTGGCGGGCGCGATTCTGGCAGGGGAGGGCGGATCGGCGTGAGTGGCACAGTCCCGACCCCTGCGGAACAACACCTGGGGGACCGGCTCGCCGCGCTTGTCGACGGTGAGCTGAAACACGACGCCCGCGAGCGGGTGCTCGCCCACCTCGCGACCTGCGCCAAGTGCAAGGCCGAGGCTGCCGCCCAGCGGCGCCTGAAGAGTGTCTTCGCACAGTCGGCCCCGCCTTCGCCGTCCGAGGGGTTCCTCGCCCGGCTGCAGGGCCTTCCCGGGGGACCGGGTGGTGACGACGACAACCGGGGGAAACCATTCGGCGGCTCCGGGCGCTTCACCGACGGGCTCTACCCCATGATCCAGTCGCCCGGCAGCCGCACGGATTCGCCGGGGAATTCGCCACTGGGGAGTTTCGGCTTCCTCCCGGCCCCGCACGGCTCGACCGCCGTACTGCCGGGTGGCTCCACCCGGTCCGGCTTCCGGATCCATGAGGTGGGCCGTGAGGGAGACCGGTCGCCGTGGCGCGGCCGGAGGTTCGCCTTCGCAGCGGCCAGCGCCGTATCGCTGGCGGCCATCGCCCTGGGCGGTGCCCTGCCGACGGGCGCGGGCCCCAGCTCCCCGGCCCGGGCCGCAGGCGCCGGAAACGCGGTGAACCCGCTCGACACCGCATCCCGCAGCGAGAGCGGCAGCTCGGCGAGCCGCCGCGGTGGCGGCAGCCAGGGCACCCTTGCCGCGACGGAGGCGGGCGACCGCTCGACCGCCGCCGCTGCCCCGCCACCACCCCCCGTACCGGATGCCACACCGGCGGTGCCTTCCGCCACTCCCGCGCTGCTTCCCACCGGAAGTCTCGCGGGAAACACCTTCGCCGTTCAGGTTCTGACCAATGTGTCCGCGCCACCGCTGATACGCCCGACCGGCACCACCCCGCTCTTCGCCCAGGCGCTCGGACGACTGGCCTCACAGCCCCCGGAGCCCTCCACACCGCCGTCCTGGACGCCCCCGTCGGCCTCGGCCCTCCCCACCCCCGCCGATCGCGGTCTGCCGCTTTCCTCCCGGCGCTGACCGGGGTCTGCGCAGACATTCGCAAACCTGGTTGAATTCCGGGAGGAATTCCGGGAGGGACGCCCCTGTCGGGGCGTGCAGAGGCCAGTTGTGGCAGTTGCGGGGAGAGCATGGAAGACGGGAAGTCCACCGGGCCGAAGGCGAAGTGGTGGAGCCGGCCCACGCCGGGAGGCACCACCCGCACAGCGCCGGACGAGCCGTCCCCCGTCGAGGACGCGGTGCCCACGGCCGATGTGACCGGCGTGGCGGGCGTGACGGAAGCACACGCAGCCGATGCGCCGCCCCAGCCACCGGCACCCGAGCCGGTGTCATCCCTGCCCGCACCCGAGCCCGTGGCGTCCGTACCGGCTACGCAGCCCGTGGCGTCCGTACCGGCCACGCAGCCCGTGACGCCACTGCACGAGCCCGATCAGTACAGCACCCCGCCGTACGGCGGACCCGGCCCTTGGGCGCCCGCACCACCCGTACAGCGACCGGTCCCGACCCCGGCACACGGCACCCCCGTGCCCCCGCAGTACGCGGGGACGAACGGCGTCGGTATTCCCACCTCGCCCGCACCGACCTCACCCGCCCCCGGCCTGCCCGCCCCCGGCTTCACGCCCCCGCCTCACGCACCTCAGCAGCCGCAACCCCAGTCGACGCAGTGGCTCCAGTACGACCCCTGGGGTGCGCCCCGGCAGCCGCTGACCAACCCGGGCCCGCCGCTCGGGGCCGACGGCGGCCGCAAGAAGAACCGCCGCGGCTCCCTCCTCGTCGGTGCGGTGCTGCTCGCCCTGGTGGCGGGCGGCATCGGCGGGGGCATAGGCGCCTATATCGAGCGCAACGGCGGCCTGACCCAGGTGGAGCTTCCGCAGACCGGCCGCAGCAGCGGCGGCCGCGCTCCCGACAGCGTCGCGGGCATCGCCGCCAGCGCCCTGCCCAGCGTGGTCACCCTCCATGTCAGCGGCACCACCGAATCCGGCACGGGCACCGGCTTCGTTCTCGACGACTCCGGCCACATCCTCACCAACAACCATGTCGTCGCCCCGGCCGGCTCCTCCGGCGACATCACGGTGACGTTCAGCGGCGGCGAGACCGCAAGCGCCGAGATCGTCGGCAAGGACAGCGGCTACGACCTCGCGGTGGTCAAGGTCAAGGGCGTCTCCGGGCTCAAGCCGCTGCCCCTGGGCAACTCCGACAATGTGCAGGTCGGCGACCCGGTCGTGGCCATCGGCGCCCCCTTCGACCTGTCCAACACCGTCACCTCCGGCATCATCAGCGCCAAGGACCGGCCGATCACCGCGGGCGGCGAGAAGGGCGACGGCAGCGACATCAGCTACGTGGACGCGCTGCAGACCGACGCCCCGATCAACCCGGGCAACTCCGGCGGCCCGCTGGTCGACACCGACGCCCACGTCATAGGCATCAACAGCGCCATCCGTGCCGCCGACAGCGGTTCGACGACCGAGGGCGGCCAGGCGGGCTCCATCGGCCTCGGCTTCGCCATCCCGATCAACCAGGGCAAGCGGGTGGCCGAAGAGCTGATCAACACCGGAAAGGCCACCCACCCGGTGATCGGCGTCACATTGGACATGAAGTACACCGGGGACGGCGCCAAGGTCGGCGCGAAGGGCGCCGAGGGCAAGCCCGCGGTGACGCCGGGCGGTCCCGGGGCGAAGGCGGGCATCAAGCCGGGCGACATCATCACCGAGGTGGACGGCCAGCGGGTGCACAGCGGCGAGGAGCTGATCGTGAAGATCCGCGCGCACCGGCCCGGCGACCGTCTGGACCTCGGCCTGACCCGTGGTGGTAAAGACCTGTCCATCTCTTTGACTCTCGGTTCGGCAACCGGCACGTGACAGCCGCGGGACGCTACCGCGCGGACAGTTTCGACCGGTACCGTGGGCCGGGTCCGGACCACAACCGACCTGGTCTCGGAGAACACGAGGAGCAACAGGGTGTTCAATGACATAGGCCCACTGGAGCTGGTGACGCTCGCGATCCTGGGCGTGATGATCTTCGGCCCGGACAAGCTGCCCAAGGTCATCCAGGACGCCTCGCGCTTCATCCGTAAGATCCGTGAGTTCTCGGAGAGTGCCAAGGAGGACATCCGCACGGAGCTCGGCCCGGAGTTCAAGGACTTCGAGTTCGAGGACCTCAACCCCAAGACGTTCGTCCGCAAGCAGCTCATGGACGGCAATGACGATCTGGGGCTGAAGGAGATCCGCGAGAGCTTCGACCTGCGCAAGGACCTGGCCGAGGTCACCGACGCGGTGAACGGCCGGGAGAGCGCGGCCGTGGAGTCCGCGGACTCCCGGAGCGGCGTGTCGAGTGGCTCGGCGATCACCGCGGCCAATGGCTCCGCCGGTACTCCGGACCTGCTCAAGAAGCGTGAACAGCCTGCGAAGGACGACCGCCCGCCGTTCGACGCAGACGCCACCTGACGCCGGTCAATCCCGACTCGTCCGGACCGTATGGCTATTCTCCATCTGTCCGGTTGTGAGGACGCCCGTGGGGGGCGGGCCGCTCCGGACTCAACGGATCGAGGAGGCGGCCGGGCAGATGGAGACGACCAGTCGGGTGGGCGGGGAAGATGCGCCGAGCACAGCCACCGCAGAGGGAGTGCCGGCGGCCCGGCGTATTGTCGACGGATTTCTGGCAGCTCCGTTTCCCTGGTACGCACTGGACGAGGCCTTCACCGGGCCGCGTTGGCTGATGCAGGTGGGCACCGCGGCGGACGGCACGGTGCAGCACGGTTCCATCGGGCACGGTGACGAGCCGTCGGTACGGGCCGACGCGGGTGTCGAGAAGCAACGATTCGCCGTTGTCGTGACGGTGGCCAGCAGCCCGGTGCGGCGCAGCGGTGACGGTACGGGGGTTCTGGACGCGACCACGGTGTCCTCCGCGGCCTGGCTCGCCGGGTCCGGTCTGCTCGCCTGTACGTGGCCCCCGCAGATGGATCACACACTGCGTGACGACTGGCTGGACCAGCAGACGGAGACGGCGTTCGAACTCGCCGACGATCTGGACGGTCCCGCGTGGTCGGCGCTTTCACTGCCGGTCGATGGTGTCCCGGTGCCGTTCCACTACCGCGAGTCCGAGTTCGGCTGGGTGCTGGCGGGGTCGGCGCACGGCGGGGTGCACATCGGGGCGTACGGGCGGGGGATGAGCGCGTACGGGCTGGGGTTCTCGGTGGTCGGAGACATCGCGACGTACGCGTAGGCCGGGGCTGTGGGGGGTTCGGACCGATTGCTGCTTTGGCCTCAATCGCCGGCCGGGCTCAAAGATGTCCTCAATCGCCGGCCGGGCTCGGTCTTGCCGGACGGGCTCGATTTTCGAGCCCGTCCGGCGATTGAGGACAATCCGGCCCGCCTCAGAACTTGTTGCGCGGGGTGATTCCCAGGGACATGCCCGACAGGCCACGCTGACGGCCCCCCAGCTTGTCCGCGATGGTGCGGAGCGCCTTGCCGGCCGGGGAGTCGGGGTCGGACAGGACGACCGGCTTGCCCTCGTCGCCGCCCTCGCGCAGCCGTACGTCGATCGGGATGGAGCCGAGCACCGGCACCTCCGCGCCGACCGTCTTCGTCAGGCCCTCGGCGACCTTCTGGCCACCGCCGGTACCGAACACATCGACCATCTCGTCGCAGTGCGGGCACGGCAGGCCCGACATGTTCTCGACGACACCGACGATCTTCTGGTGGGTCTGCACGGCGATCGAACCGGCCCGCTCGGCCACCTCGGCCGCCGCCTGCTGCGGGGTCGTGACGACCAGGATCTCCGCGTTCGGCACCAGCTGCGCCACCGAGATCGCGATGTCACCGGTGCCCGGCGGCAAGTCGAGCAGCAGGACGTCCAGGTCGCCCCAGTACACATCGGCGAGGAACTGCTGGAGTGCCCGGTGCAGCATCGGTCCGCGCCACACCACCGGGGCGTTGCCCGGGGTGAACATGCCGATGGAGATGACCTTCACGCCGTGCGCCGACGGCGGCATGATCATGTTCTCGACCTGGGTCGGCTTGCCGTCCGCGCCGAGCATCCGCGGCACGCTGTGCCCGTAGATGTCCGCGTCCACGACGCCGACCTTGAGGCCGTCGGCCGCCATCGCGGCCGCCAGGTTCACCGTGACCGACGACTTGCCGACGCCGCCCTTGCCGGACGCGACCGCGTAGACCCGGGTCAGCGAGCCGGGCTTGGCGAACGGCACCTCGCGCTCCGCCGTGCCGCCGCGCAGCGAGGTCGCGAGTTCCTTGCGCTGTTCGTCGCTCATCACGTCGAGCGTGACGTCGACCCGCGAGACGCCCTCGACGCGGGCGACCGCGTCCGTCACGTTCTTGGTGATCGTCTCGCGCATCGGGCAGCCTGAGACCGTGAGATAGACCGTGACAGCGACCACACCGTCAGCATCGATCTCGACCGACTTCACCATGCCGAGTTCGGTGATCGGGCGGTGGATCTCCGGGTCGTTCACTGTCGCCAGTGCCTCAAGCACCGTGTCTTCCGTAGCCATACCGACGATGTTACGGCGCCTGCTGCTACGCGCGAGTAGCCCAGTCAGCGGTCTTCGTCACTCTCGGCCGGGAACAGGGCACGCCGGTCGTCCAGGTCCCTCACGAGGTCTTCCAGTTCGGAGCGGATCCAGTCGCGGGTGGCGACCTCGCCTAGCCCCATCCGAAGTGCCGCGATCTCCCGGGTGAGGTACTCGGTGTCCGCGATGGAGCGCTCGCCCTGCTTGCGGTCCTGCTCGTGGGTGACCCGGTCGCGGTCGTCCTGCCGGTTCTGCGCGAGCAGGATCAGCGGGGCCGCGTACGAGGCCTGGAGCGACAGCATCAGCGTCAGGAAGATGAACGGGTACTCGTCGAACCGCCACATCGGGGGCGCGAAGATGTTCCACAGCACCCAGACGATGATGACCAGCGTCATCCAGACGATGAAGCGTCCGGTGCCCAGGAAGCGGGCGATCCGCTCGGAGAACCGGCCGAACGCCTCGGGGTCGTAATCGGGCAGCAGCCGCCGTCGCGGGTCCTTCGGCTGGTCCAGCCGGGAACGGGGCGGGCGCGCGATGCCCGAGGCACCCGCGGGCGCCCCCTTCGCGCGGTCCTCACCGGCCACGGGTGGCCTCCTCCTCACCGTGGAAGTCGGTCTCCCGCCAGTCCTCGGGCAGCAGGTGGTCGAGCACGTCGTCGACGGTCACCGCACCGAGCAGCGATCCGCTCTCGTCCACGACCGGCACCGAGACCAGGTTGTACGCGGCCAGATAACTCGTCACGGTCGACAGCGGAGTGTCCGGCGTGAGGGGGACGAGATCGCTGTCGACGATCGAGCTGACCAGGGCGTACGGCGGATCCCGCAGCAGCCGCTGGAAGTGCACGGTGCCCAGGTACTTGCCGGTCGGCGTCTCGTCCGGCGAGCGGCACACGTACACCTGGGCGGCGAGCGCCGGGGACAGGTCCGCCTGCCGGACCCGCGCGAGCGCGTCGGCGACCGTCGCGTCCGGCCGCAGAATGATCGGCTCGGTGGTCATCAGACCGCCCGCGGTCCGTTCCTCGTACGACATGAGGCGCCGCACATCCGCCGCGTCGTCCGGACGCATCAGAGTCAGCAGCCGCTCCTTCTCCTCCTCGGGGAGTTCGGACAGCAGGTCGGCCGCGTCGTCCGGGTCCATGGCCTCCAGGACATCGGCGGCGCGCTCCTCCTGGAGCTTGCCGATGATCTCCACCTGGTCGTCCTCGGGCAGCTCCTCCAGGACGTCGGCGAGCCGGTCGTCGTCCAGCGCGGCGGCGACCTCGGCCCGTCGCTTCGGCGACAGATGATGCAGCACGTTGGCCACATCGGTCGGGCGCAGCTGCTCGAACGTGGCGACCAGGGACTCGGTGCCCTGCCCGTCCTCCTCCAGCGAGAATCCGCTGACCGCCGACCATTCGACCGTCAGGGTCTCGCCCTTGCGCCGCAGCGCCCCGCCCTTGCCCTTGCGTACGAAGTACTTGACGATCTCCCAGTCGCGGCGGGCCGGGAGCTGCTGAATGGCGACATCGAGGATCGTGACGTCCTCGCCCGTCTCCACGAGACGGACGCGGCGGTCGAGGAACTCGCCGAGCACCAGGCGTTCGGTGGGCCGCTGCTCGAAGCGCCGCATGTTGAGCACACCGGTGGTGATGACCTGACCGGACTCGATCCCCGTCACCCGGGTCATCGGGAGGAAGATCCGGCGGCGGCTGAGCACCTCGACGACCAGGCCGAGCAGCCGGGGCGGCCGGCCGCCGACCCGCAGCATCGCGACCAGGTCGCGGACGCGGCCCACCTGATCGCCGTTGGGGTCGAAGACCGGGACGCCGGCGAGGTGCGAGACGAAGACCCGGGGGGCGCCTGCCGCCATGGTGCGCCTCCTTCTTCCGTGTACGACTTCTCTGTCCGGTCCGTTTGACAGCTAATTAACCGTTATGACGGAATCAGGCTAGCCCGTACCGCTCCGGGCTGCCCCGGTGGATCCGTCCGTACGGCTCTCTGCCGGAAGGGGTGAACGGCACAGGTACGCTGCCGTCTGCCACCCCCCGCCCCGCAGATGAGAGGCAGTGCGCCCGTGACCTCTTCCGTTCCGCCCGTCCGGGCCCGACGCCGTCGGACCGTCCTCGCCGTTGTGCTCTGCGCGGGGCTGACCGCCGCCCTCACGGCGTGTGGGGGCGAGGATCCGGACAAGGGGACCAACGGCGTCGGCAAGCTCGCCGCCACGGAGATCGAGAAGAAGGCGCAGACCGCCGCGGACTCCGCCGACGCGGTGCGCCTCGCCGGGACGCTGGTCAGCAAGGGTGGCACGTACAAGCTCAATATGCAGCTCAGGGAGAAGGGCGGCACCGGCTCCGTCGTCTCGAAGAACAGCACCTTCGAGCTGCTGCGGATCGGTGACGAGCTCTATCTGAAGGCGGACTCCGGGTTCTGGAGTCACGACGAGAAGTCCGGCGCCGACAGTGACGCGGGCGGGGCGGCCGCGGACAAGCTCCAGGACAAGTATGTGAAGGTGCCCGAGGGCGACCCCACGTACAAGCAGCTGCGCGGCTTCACGGACAAGAAGGTCCTGCTCGACGGGTTGCTCACCCTGCACGGCACCCTCAACAAGGGCGACCGGGACAAGGTCGGAGCGAACCGGACCGTTCAGATCATGGGCGGCAAGGGCGAGGGCGGCATGCTCGATGTCTCACTGGAGGGCACGCCGTATCCGCTGCGTTTCGCGCGCGGCGGCGGCGGCGGGATCGTGACGCTGTCGGACTGGGGCAAGGACTTCACGCTGGAGGCCCCGGCGAAGGGCGACACGGTCGACTACGGGCGGCAGCTGCCCAAGACGTCCTCCTGAGAGAGCGGGCCGCGCGGTACGCGTCCCGCGGCCCAGGAGGGAGGCCCGGCCCGGCGGGTCAAGGGCGGACAGGCCCTGCCCCGCTCAGCCCTTGCGTCCCCGCTTCAGCAGCCTCGGCAGCCCGGCCGGCACCGGCTGCCGTGTGGTCGCGGGCGTCGGCAGGGGCGCCGCGGCCAGCGAGCCGTCCGGCAGCTCCGTACGGAATTCGCCGGGTGTCAGCCGCAGTACCCGGCACTCGCGCGCCCACCGCTCGGTCATCTGTTCGGCGTCCGGTGCGTTCAGCCGCTTGCCCTTGAGCTCGGCGACCGCGGCCTCCCACTCCTCGGAGTGCGGCGCGAGCTCCGTCACGGCGGCCGTCCAGGTAACCAGCCGGCCGCCCTTGTCCTTGCTGCGCACGGTCACCTCGGCGGCGGACCCGTCGGTGAGACCGGCCGGGAACGGCTGCTCGCCGGGGCCGTCGCCGACCAGATGCACCGCACCCTCGTGCCATACGTGCCACAGCGCCCGCGCGGGCCCGGTGCCCCGCACCCAGATGAGGCCGGACTTCTTGGTGGCCTCCTCGACGAGAGCCCGGCCCAGCGGCACGTCAGCGGCAGCAGCAGTCATGCCTGAACTCTATTAGAGCCAGCCGTTGCGCTTGAGTGTGCGGTGGATGGAGAAGCAGACCACCCCGATGACGCCCAGCACCATCGGGTAGCCGTACCTCCAGCCCAGCTCCGGCATGTGCTTGAAGTTCATCCCGTAGACGCCGCAGATCATCGTCGGTACGGCGATGATGGCCGCCCAGGACGTGATCTTGCGCATGTCCTCGTTCTGCGCGACGGTCGCCTGCGCCAGGTTGGCCTGGAGGATCGAGTTCAGCAGTTCGTCGAAGCCGATGACCTCTTCGTGCACTCGCGCCAGGTGGTCGGCGACGTCCCGGAAGTACTTCTGGATGTCGGGGTCGATCAGCCGCATCGGCCGCTCGCTCAGCAGCTGCATCGGCCGCAGCAGCGGCGACACGGCCCGTTTGAACTCCAGGACCTCACGCTTGAGCTGGTAGATCCGGCCCGCGTCCGAGCCGCGCGGGCTGCCCTTCGCGGGGGTGGAGAAGACCTCGATCTCCACCTCGTCGATGTCGTCCTGGACGGCGCCCGCCACCGCGATGTAGCCGTCGACGACATGGTCGGCGATGGAGTGCAGAACCGCGGAGGGCCCTTTGGCGAGCAGCTCGGGGTCGTCCTGCAACCGGTGACGCAGCGCGCGCAGCGAGCCGTGGCCGCCGTGCCGGACGGTGATGACGAAGTCCCGGCCGGTGAAGCACATCACCTCGCCGGTCTCGACGACCTCGCTGGTCGCGGTGAGCTCGGCGTGCTCGACGTAGTGGATGGTCTTGAAGACGGTGAACAGCGTGTCGTCGTACCGCTCCAGCTTCGGCCGCTGGTGGGCGTGGACGGCGTCCTCGACGGCGAGCGGGTGGAGGCCGAACTCCCGGGCGATACCGGCGAATTCCTCCTCGGTCGGCTCGTGCAGGCCGATCCAGGCGAAGCCGCCCTCCTCGCGCACCTGGAGCATCGCCTCGTGCGGCGTGCGGCAGGTGCCGCTCTCCACGCGCCGTCCGTCGCGGTAGACCGCGCAGTCGACGACCGCGCTGGAGGCGGACGGGTCACGGGTGGTGTCGTAATTGCTGTGCAGGACGTTGGTCTTGCGCAGGGACGGGCGCACGGCGGCGCGCAGGTCACGAATCATCGACATGGCTGGCTCCTTCACGGAGGGCCGTCGTCGGGCGCGTGGAACAGCCCGGAATGGGGACGTGTGCTCACGTCCGCAAAGCGGGCGGCACCGCGGCGGCACGATGACGGCGTTCGCTACAGACAGGCAAAAAGGAGTGCTCTTCCGTCGTGCGCAATGCCCCGGGCCTTGAGCGAGAAGGCTTCAGATCACCGAAGAAAGGTGTCGGGCGGAAGAGCGATCGGTACTGCACGATCGACTTCGATCCATTGCAGCCCCACCTCCTCCAGCCGGTCCCCCGTGGGGGATGACGTGTCGTCGGAACTGAGAGCGACGCTTCTGCGTGCTGTCCCGACCAGCGGCCAAGACTATCAGCCGACTGAGGGCCAATCCTTTACTTTGCCCGTTCCATACGCGTCCTATGCTCGCGGGATGGGAGAAATTCTTGCTCTGGTCGAGGCCCGGCTGCTGACGGCCCTCGGTGAACCGGACGCGCGCGCCGCAGTGACGTTTCTCGGGACGGACCGCATCGAGGTGCTCCGCTTCGTCGACGGCGACGTGGTGCGCTACGCCACGCTCGGCATGTCCGCACAGCCGATGGCCGACCCGACCGCCGCTCTCGCGGACCCGGTGAAGGGCCCGCGCGCCGAGCTGGTCCTCTCCGTGCGCGCCGGACTGGCCGACACCGACAAGGTGCTGCGCCTGCTGGCCGTGCTGGCCGCCACCCCGCAGGTCGAGGGGCTGATCGTGGCGCCCGGGGCCTCGCTGGACGTCGGTGAACCGCTGTGGCCCGGGGCGCCGTTCAGCTCCGTACTGGTCGCCGAGTCGGGCGGGCTTGTGGAGGATCTGGAGCTGGACGAGCCGATGGAGCCGGTGCGGTTCCTGCCGCTGCTGCCGATGACGCACAACGAGGCCGCGTGGAAGCGGGTCAGGGGCGCGCAGGAGCTCCAGGAGCGGTGGCTCTCGCACGGAACGGATCTGCGTGATCCGCTGCGTGGTTCCGTGACGCTGGACTGAGACGCACATCATGCCGGGCATACGGGAAGCCCCGCCGCGCAGCCAGGAGGGGGAGCCGCGGGCGGGGCAGAACCGGGTTTGCGTCGTGGTCAGTTGGCGAAGACCGTGACGCCGTCCTCGGTGGCGTGCTTCGGCTCCAGTTCCTCCGCCTCGTGGGTCAGTGCCGTACGCCGGATCCAGACGACGACCGCACCGACGACAGCCGCGATCGCGGCGACCACGAACGGGATGTGGATGTTGCTCCACTCCTCGATCTTCGGGGCGAGGTACGGGGCGGCGGCCGCGGCGAACCAGCGGACGAAGTTGTAACCCGCGCTCGCCACCGGGCGAGGCGCGTTCGACACACCGAGCGCCAGCTCCGTGTAGACGGTGTTGTTCATGCCGATGAAGGCGCCGGAGACGATCGTGCAGACGATGGCGGCGGTGTGGTTGCCGTATCCCAGGATCACGAGGTCGACGGCGAGCAGCACCAGCGAGGCGCCGAGCACCTTCAGCGAGCCGAAGCGCTTCTGCAGCCGCGGGGCGACGAGCACCGAGAAGACCGCGAGCAGCAGGCCCCAGGCGAAGAAGACCGCGCCCGACTTGTACGGCGTCATGTTCAGCACGAACGGTGTGAACGCCAGGATCGTGAAGAACGCGTAGTTGTAGAAGAACGCCGAGGTGGCGACGGAGGCCAGGCCGCCGTGGCCGAGCGCCTTGATCGGGTCGAGCAGCGAGGTCTTCTTGGCCGGCTTGGGCTGTTCCTTCAGGAACGCCGTGATGCAGATGAAGCCGATCGCCATCAGTGCGGCCGTGCCGAAGAACGGGTAGCGCCAGCTGGCGTCGCCGAGCAGGGCGCCGACCAGCGGTCCGCAGGCCATGCCGAGGCCGAGCGCCGACTCGTAGAGCAGGATCGCCGCCGAGCTGCCGCCGGCCGCCGCACCGACGATCACGGCGAGTGCGGTCGATACGAAGAGCGCGTTGCCAAGACCCCAGCCGGCCCGGAAGCCGACGAGTTCGGCGACGGACGACGAGGTGCCGGAGAGCGCGGCGAAGACGACGACGAGCGCGAGGCCGGTCAGCAGCGTCTTGCGGCCACCGATCCGGCTGGAGACGAAGCCGGTGACGAGCATGGCCACGGCGGTGATCAGGAAGTACGAGGTGAAGAGCAGCGACACCTGGCTCGGCGTCGCCTCCAGGCCCTTGGCGATGGACGGGAGAATCGGGTCCACCAGGCCGATTCCCATGAACGCGACAACAGAGGCGCCCGCCGTGGCCCAGACGGCCTTCGGCTGGCGCAGGATGCTGCCCGCTCCCTGATCGAACGGATCCTCTCCTTGCATGGGACTTCTCGCTCTCCACTAGACCGTTGCGTTATGCACAGAATAAGTTAGAGGAACTAATGAATGCAAGTTACATCTAATTCCGCTGATGGGAGCCACGCTGCGGACGGGTGATCATCCTTGACGCAGCGACGGTCCTGGAGGACCGTTGGTCGCTATGAGGGGCGAACCCAGTTGCCCGAAGTGCGGAGGCCGGGTCAGGGCGCCCGGTCTCTTCGCCGACACCTGGCAGTGCGCAGTGCACGGCAGCGTGCAGCCGCTGCAGCCGGTCATCCCGCCCAGCGTCGAAGCGCTGGGTGTGGTGGTGCAGCGCGCTCAGGTCCCGGTGTGGATGCCCTGGCCGCTGCCGGTGGGCTGGCTGTTCACCGGTGTGGCGAGCGCGGGTGACGACCGCAGTGGCGGCCGCGCCACCGTCGTCGCCTGCTCCGGCCCCGGTCCCATCGGCGGTATCGGCGAGCTGCTGCTCGTCACCGAGGAGCTCGGTGTCGGACTCGGAGCGCGCTACGCCGGGATCGACGGCCTCGACCCCGGCCCGTATCTGAACGTCGACGGTCCGCCGGATGTCAAGATGCTCGCCGCCGGCCGCCCCACCCCGCTCTGGAACGTCAAGGGGGCCCCCGAGGACCGGGCGGTCTTCGCGGGCGAGGCACGCGGGCTCTGGCTCTGGGCGATCGTCTGGCCCGAGCAGTCGGGGCTCCTGATGTACGACGAGCTGGTCCTCGCCGATCTGCGCGAGGCCGGGGGAGAGATGGACCTCGTGCCGTGCGGGGCGCTCACCCCGCGCCTGCTCAGCTAGGGCCTGCCGAACCCTCGGCGCCCGGCCGGGCACCCCTCGAATGCCGGTTATCCTTGGACGTCCCCTTCGTCCCGCCCTGAGCACTGGAGTACGCGTCGTGCGCATCGACCTGCACACCCACTCCACCGCGTCGGACGGTACGGACACCCCCGCCGGGCTGGTGCGCAATGCCGCCGCCGCGGGCCTCGACATCGTCGCCCTCACCGACCACGACACCGTGCGCGGCCACGCCGAGGCGATCGCCGCCCTTCCGGAGGGTCTCACCCTCGTCACCGGCGCCGAGCTCTCCTGCCGGATCGACGGCGTGGGCCTGCACATGCTGGCGTACCTCTTCGACCCCGACGAGCCCGAGCTGGCCCGCGAACGCGAGCTGGTACGGGACGACCGGGTGCCGCGCGCCCGGACCATGGTGGGCAAGCTCCAGGCGCTCGGCGTTCCGATCGAGTGGGAGCAGGTCGCGAGGATCGCCGGGGACGGATCGGTCGGCAGGCCGCACATCGCCACCGCGCTCGTCGAGCTCGGTGTGGTCGAGACCGTCTCCGACGCCTTCACGCCCGAATGGCTCGCGAACGGCGGACGCGCGTACGCAGAGAAGCACGAACTCGACCCCTTCGACGCGATCCGGCTGGTCAAGGCCGCCGGTGGCGTCACCGTCTTCGCCCACCCGCTCGCCGTCAAGCGCGGCGAGGTGGTGCCCGAGTCGTCGATCGCACAGCTCGCCGCCGCAGGCCTCGACGGCATCGAGGTCGACCACATGGACCACGACGAGCCGACCAGGGCCAGGCTGCGCGGGCTCGCCCGGGAGCTCGGGCTGCTGGCGACCGGGTCCAGCGACTACCACGGCAGCCGCAAGACCGTCGGACTCGGCGAGTACACAACCGACCCCGAGATCTACGGCGAGATCACCCGGCGCGCCACGGGAGCCTTCCCGGTGCCGGGCGCCGGTGGACCCCGCCCCGCGTAACGACGCACGCGTCATCGCCGGGGCGTGAAGCCCCGCGCCGCCCCGCCCTGCGGCCGGACGTGTACCGTCGCTCGCCCCCACCTCCACGTTCCACTTCCGCGCACCCGGCCACCGTCATGGCCTCGGGGTGCGCTCCTTCAGGCCGTTTTTCGCTCTCTTCTCGCAAGGCTCACTGTGTTCGACGTCGCTGTCTTCGGATCCCTTTTTCTCACGCTTTTTGTGATTATGGATCCCCCGGGGATCACCCCGATCTTTCTCGCCCTCACCGCGGGCCGCCCCGCCAGGATGCAGCGCAGGATGGCGCTCCAGGCGGTGGCCGTCGCCTTCGGTGTGATCGCCGTCTTCGGTGTCCTCGGCCAGCAGATCCTCGACTATCTGCATGTCTCCGTACCTGCCCTGATGATCGCGGGCGGACTGCTCCTGCTGCTGATCGCGCTCGATCTGCTGACCGGCAAGACCGACGAGCCGACGCAGACCAAGGATGTCAATGTGGCGCTCGTACCGCTGGGCATGCCACTGCTCGCCGGACCCGGTGCGATCGTGTCGGTGATCCTTGCGGTGCAGCACGCCGACAGTGTGGGAAGCCAGATATCGGTCTGGTCGGCGATCATCGCCATGCACATCGTGCTCTGGCTGACCATGCGCTACTCGCTGCTGATCATCCGGGTCATCAAGGACGGCGGCGTCGTGCTGGTGACCAGGCTTGCCGGAATGATGCTCTCCGCCATCGCCGTACAGCAGATCATCAACGGGGTCACCCAGGTCATCCAGAACTCCTGACGGCGCTCGACTCCTGACGGTGCTCGCGACACCACAGCGCCCCCGTACGGACCTTCCGTGCGGGGGCGCTTCGTCTTTGAACGTCGTTATGCGTTACGAAGCCGAGCTTTCGGCCGGGCGGATATAGATGCGCTGGCCTATGGCTGCGGCCTGCTGCACGATCCGGTTGACGGAGGCGGCGTCCACGACGGTGCTGTCCACGGCGGTACCGTCGACATCGTCGAGTCGCATGATCTCGAAGCGCATAAGGCTTCCCTTCGTCTGATCCTCCTGCTGGAGAACTACTGGGAGGACGGGCGACCCGTCCGCAAGGATGAGAGCGCTCGACACCGATGTCTTGCGCTCCACGAGGGGTACAACGACTTGCCTCCTGCAAACATTCCCTACGCTAAGGAAATTTTTTGGATGTCTAAGTATCAGCAGGTCACCGAGCAGGATCCGGCGACGAGGTCCACGACGAGGCCCGAATGAACGAGGCAGATATCCGCGAGCGCCTGGACCGCACCAACGAGCTGCTCCAGCGTGTGCTCGCCGAGGTGTCGAAGACCCCCTCGACCCACGCGATCTTCGTGGACGCGGGCTATGTGTACGCCGCGGCCGGACTGCTCGTCACCGGCACCGAGGACCGCCGCTCCTTCGACCTCGACGCGGAAGGGATCATCGAGGCCTTCATCGACAAGGCCCGCACGATCTTCGCGGACAGCAGACTGCTGCGCGTGTACTGGTACGACGGAGCCAGGCGACGCATCCACACCGTCGAGCAGCAGTCCATCGCCGAACTCCCCGACGTCAAGGTCAGGCTCGGCAACCTCAACGCCAACAACCAGCAGAAGGGCGTCGACTCACTCATCCGCACCGACCTCGAATCGCTCGCCCGGCACCGCGCCATCAGCGACGCGGCGCTGGTCGGCGGCGACGAGGACCTGGTGTCCGCGGTCGAGGCGGCGCAGGGGTACGGGGCCCGGGTGCATCTGTGGGGCATCGAGGCGGGAGAGGGGCGCAACCAGGCCGAACCGCTGCTCTGGGAGGTCGACAGCCAGCGCACCTTCGACCTGGACTTCTGCCGCCCGTACGTCACCAGACGCCCCGTCACCACCTACGAGGACGACACCCCCGCGCCCTCGCGCGAGGACGTCCGCTTCGTCGGCGCGCAGATCGCCGCGGCCTGGCTGGCCGCCCGGGGCCGCGAGTCCCTCGCCGATCTGCTCCCCGGACACCCGTACCTGCCGGGCTCCGTGGACCAGGACCTGCTGGTCGAGGCCGAACGACTGCTGCAGCACTCGCTGCGCGGCCACGCGCATCTGCGGCGGGCGCTGCGTGACGGCTTCTGGCAGCACCTGCAGGCGCAGTACTGACGTTCCGACGGCCGTCGGCCTACAGACTGTCCCAGAAGGCGACGAGCGCGGCCGCCGTCTGCTCCGGGCGGTCCGTGTTGGGGGAGTGCTCGGCGCCCGCGATCCGGGTGCGGCGCGCGCCCAGCCGCTGGGCCATTTCGTCGAGCAGCGGCACCGGCCAGGTGTCGTCGCGCTCGCCGGAGAGCACATGGAGGGGCAGCTGTACGGCGGTGAGTTCGGCCACCCGGTCCGGCTCGGTCGCCAGCTGACGGCCGGTGGCGATCAGCTGGGCGGGCTGGTGGCGCAGCCAGCGCCCGCGCAGCGCTTCGCCGTCCGTCGCCGCGTCCTCGGGCGGGTCGAGGACGCGCATCGCCTCCCACACCTCGGCCATGCTCAGCGTCGCGAGCGCGTCGCTGAGCATCTTCACCTTGAGCTGCTGGGCCTCGGTGACCTGGGCGGGTCCGGACGACATGAGGGTCAGCGAACGGAACGGCGAGGCGTCCAGCAGCACGGCCGCGCGGGCGATCTGCCCGCCGAGCGAGTGTCCGAGGAGATGGACGGTGTCCTCGCCGCCGGCGCGGAGCGCAGCCGCCTGTGCGAGCACATCATGAGCCAACTCTCCCTGTGCGTACGTCTCCTGACGGTCCGTCCCCTCGGTTTCGTACTGCCCGCGACCGTCCACGGCGACGGTCCGGTACCCGGCGGTGGAGAGCGGTTCGAGGAGTGCGATGAAGTCCTCTTTACTGCCTGTGTAACCGGGCAGCAGGAGGGCGGTGCCGCGCGACGCGGTGGGCGGCGAGGCGTCCAGCACGGCGAAGTCCCCGCGCGCGGTACGGAGCTGGCGGGCGTGGGCGCAGGGGGGCGGGGTGAAGGTGGGCGGCCGACTCATGGGACGAGGTTATGCCGTGGAACGCCGGACGGGCTTGAGGTTGTCCTCAAGCCCGTCCGGCTGAATCAAGCCCTCCGGCCAATCAGGCCGGTCCGGCACATTCGAGCTCCTCCGGCGATTGAGGAGCGGGGTCCGGGGCAGAGCCCCGGGTCAACCAGCGCTGCGCGCTCAGCCCTCGGCCTTGGCGGCAGCCGCCCGCGGCGCCCGCCGGCGACGCGGCTTCGCCTCGCCCTCGCCCTCGGCGACCGGGGCCTGGGCCACAGCCTCCGTCTTCGGCTTGGCGGCCGCACGGGTGCGGCGACGCGGCTTGGTCTCCGGGCTGGGCTCGGAGATCGGCGCGATCTGGAAGTCGACCTCGTCCTCGGCCGGCTTGATGACGCGGGCACGGCGACGCGGCTTGGTCACCGTCTTCGCCTCGGGCACCGGCTCGGCGATGGGCGCGATCTGGAAGTCGACCTCGTCCGCGGCCGGCTTCACGACGGCCCGGGTGCGGCGGCGGCGCGGCTTGGCCTCGGTCGCGGACTCGGCCTCGACCTCGGTCTTCGTCGCGACGGCGACGGCGGCGGCCGGAGCCTCCACCGTGCTCACAGCGGCCTCGGCTGCGACGTCGGGGGCACCGACGCGGGTACGGCGACGGCGGCGCGGCGTACGCGGCTCCGCCGGGGCCTCGGCCACCTCGGTGGACGGGGCCGGCACCGTGGCGGCGGTGGTGGCGGTCTCCTCGACCGTGGAGCCGCCCCGCGTACGACGACGCTGACGCGGCGTACGCGGCGCACGCTCCTCACGGACGGCGGGCGCCGAAGACGCGGCGGAGGACTTGCGGCCGCGGCCGCCCGTCTCGCCGAGGTCCTCGATCTCCTCGGCCCGCAGACCCGCACGGGTCCGCTCGGTGCGCGGCAGCACACCCTTGGTGCCGGCCGGGATGTCGAGCTCCTCGAAGAGGTGCGGCGACGTGGAGTACGTCTCGACCGGGTCGGGGAACTTCAGGTCCAGCGCCTTGTTGATCAGCTGCCAGCGCGGGATGTCGTCCCAGTCGACCAGCGTGACCGCGATGCCCTTGGCACCGGCACGGCCGGTCCGGCCGATGCGGTGGAGGTACGTCTTCTCGTCCTCCGGCGACTGGTAGTTGATGACGTGCGTGACGCCTTCGACATCGATACCGCGGGCCGCGACATCGGTACAGACGAGCACGTCCACCTTGCCGTTGCGGAACGCGCGCAGCGCCTGCTCACGGGCGCCCTGGCCGAGGTCGCCGTGGACCGCGCCGGACGCGAAACCGCGCTTCTCCAGCTGCTCGGCGATGTCGGCGGCCGTCCGCTTCGTACGGCAGAAGATCATCGCGAGTCCGCGGCCGTTGGCCTGCAGGATGCGCGAGACCATCTCGGGCTTGTCCATCGAGTGGGCCCGGAAGACGTGCTGCGAGGTGTTCGCGACGGTCGCGCCCTCATCGTCGGGCGAGGTGGCGCGGATGTGCGTCGGCTGCGACATGTAGCGCCGCGCGAGGCCGATGACGGCGCCCGGCATGGTCGCCGAGAACAGCATCGTCTGGCGCTTCGGCGGAAGCATGGTGATGATCTTCTCGACGTCGGGCAGGAAGCCCAGGTCGAGCATCTCGTCGGCCTCGTCGAGCACGAGCGCGCGGACGTGCGAAAGGTCGAGCTTGCGCTGTCCGGCCAGGTCGAGCAGTCGGCCCGGGGTGCCGACGATCACATCGACGCCCTTCTTCAGGGCCTCGACCTGCGGTTCGTACGCACGGCCGCCGTAGATCGCGAGAACGCGGACGTTACGCACCTTGCCGGCGGTCAGCAGGTCGTTGGTGACCTGCTGGCAGAGCTCGCGGGTGGGGACGACGACCAGCGCCTGCGGCGCCTCGGTCAGCTGCTCGGGCCCGGCCCGGCCCGCCTCGACGTCCGCGGGAACGGTGACGCGCTCCAGCAGCGGCAGACCGAAACCGAGGGTCTTGCCGGTGCCGGTCTTGGCCTGGCCGATGACATCGGAGCCGGAGAGCGCGACGGGGAGCGTCATCTCCTGGATGGGGAACGGGGACACAATGCCGACGGCCTCAAGGGCCTCGGCCGTCTCGGGAAGAATCCCGAGGTCTCGGAACGTAGTCAGGGTGCTGCCTCTTCTGTGAGACGCGGTCCGAGGCGAACGCTGGGGGTCGTACCGTGCCGGGGTTGGTCATCCGGCCGTGGATGGGCCGGGTGGCGCGGGACCACTGCCGTCGCTCGAGCGCTCGTGCCGCTGAGGGGGCCCCTCATCTGCGGTCGTACGTGGCGTACGCCCCGCGTGGAGGGCTGTCGGGTCGGAGCCGATCGGGCCACCGACCGGGCATCCTCATTCAATTTCGCGCCACCGGTACTGCCAAAATACTCAGTAGACGCAATACCACTGTACCCCGGATTCGCGCATGTGTGTTGGGCGAATTCATCGGAACGGTGTGATGTCACTGGCTGACCAGGCCCTTCCGTCCCCCGTCGGGCGGGCTATTCTGCGCTTCATGGAGACGCCTGACAACGCCAATGAAGCCCCCGTGCGCACCGGAATCGCCGCCCAGGACTGGGCCACCGCATCCGTGGAGCCGCAGTACCGAGCAGCGGTCGTGGACCTGCTGGGAGCACTTGCGTACGGAGAGCTGGCGGCCTTCGAGCGGCTCGCCGAGGACGCCAAACTCGCGCCGACGCTGGCCGACAAGGCGGAGCTGGCAAAGATGGCCTCCGCCGAATTCCATCACTTCGAGCGGCTGACGGACCGGCTGACCGCGATCGAGGTGGAGCCGACGGGCGCGATGGAGCCGTTCGCCAAGGCGCTCGACGACTTCCACCGCCAGACCGCGCCGTCGGACTGGCTGGAGGGCCTGGTCAAGGCGTACGTCGGCGATTCGATCGCCAGTGACTTCTACCGCGAGGTCGCCGCCCGGCTCGACTCGGACACCCGCTCCCTCGTCCTCGCCGTGCTCGACGACACGGGGCACGGCAACTTCGCCGTCGAGAAGGTGCGTGCCGCGATCGAGGCCGACCCGCGGGTCGGCGGGCGGCTCGCGCTGTGGGCGCGCCGGCTGATGGGCGAGGCGCTCTCGCAGGCCCAGCGGGTGGTGGCCGACCGCGACGCGCTGTCGACGATGCTCGTCGGGGGTGTGGCGGACGGGTTCGACCTGGCGGAGGTCGGGCGGATGTTCTCGCGGATCACCGAGGCGCACACCAAGCGGATGGCCGCGCTCGGGCTGGCCGCGTAACCGGTTCACCGGGGCCGTCCGGCGTCCGTTCCCACGGGTGCCGGGCGGTTTCAGGCCGCCGCTGATCGGCTCAGACGGTGGCTGCGGGGGCGGACCAGCAGCGAGAGCGTCACGGCCCCGACCAGCACCGCGCCGATCAGCGTGGCCACGACGTGGTCCGGGCCCAGCACCGAGTGCATGAGGAACGCGCCGAACAGAGCTCCCAGAGCGCCGGTGGAGAAGACGGCAAGGCGGGACGGGAGCCGGTGCGGCAGCGAGTGGAGCGCCACCCAGGCGAGGGCGAGTCCGAGCACGACGGAGCCGAGGAATTCCAAGATCACAGATGATCACCTCGCGGGTTGCGGGGCGGGTAAATCGGTCGTTAGCGGTACTACCCGAGGGTTGCGGAACGCAACCCTCCTCGGACCGGGTTCGCACAGGAATCGCCCGGCCGACGCACACACGGACGCAAACGCGGACCGAAAAACGGGCCGGAACGGAAAGCGGCCCGGCGGGGGATTCCCACCGGGCCGCTGCCTCGGTCACTACGTCGAGCGTGCTGCCTACAGTGCGCCGAACCCCACGCGGCGCGTGCTGGGCTCGCCGATCTCCACGTACGCGATCCGGTCGGCCGGCACCAGGACCTTGCGGCCCTTCTCGTCCGTGAGGCTGAGCAGCTGCGCCTTACCGGCGAGAGCCTCGGCGACCGCGCTCTCGACCTCTTCGGCGGAAAGCCCGCTCTCCAGAACGATCTCCCGGGGCGTGTGCTGCACCCCGATCTTGACCTCCACGGCTATGTCCCTCCGACGGTCAGTCCATGCGCGGTGAACCGCGCCGTACGCAGCACACATTAGCCCGCTGAGGGGAGCCGCCGGCGGTCGGTGGGCAACGCCCGCAGCGAACACGGGCGCCGGCCGCACCCGGCGGCTTCCGTCAGTGCTGATCGATGCCGTGCAGCGGGAAGCCCGCGATGCCCCGCCAGGCCAGCGAAGTGAGCAGCTGCACCGCCGTGTCCCGCGGAATGGCGGACTGGCTGGAGAGCCAGTAACGGGCGACCACCTGGGAGACACCGCCCAGGCCGACCGCGAGCAGCATGGACTCGTCCTTGGACAGTCCCGTGTCACCGGCGATGACGTCGGAGATGGCCTCCGCGCACTGCAGCGAGACCCGGTCGACGCGCTCGCGCACCGCGGGCTCGTTGGTCAGGTCCGACTCGAAGACCAGCCGGAAGGCGCCGCCCTCGTCCTCGACGTACGCGAAGTACGCGTCCATCGTCGCGGCGACGCGCAGCTTGTTGTCGGTCGTCGAAGCCAGCGCCGTACGGACCGCCTGGAGCAGCGACTCGCAGTGCTGGTCGAGCAGGGCCAGATAGAGCTCCAGCTTGCCCGGGAAGTGCTGATAGAGCACCGGCTTGCTGACCCCGGCCCGCTCAGCGATGTCGTCCATCGCGGCGGAGTGGTATCCCTGCGCCACGAATACTTCCTGCGCGGCGCCCAGCAGCTGGTTGCGTCGGGCGCGGCGGGGCAGTCGAGTGCCCCGCGGGCGCGCCGCCTCGGTCTGCTCGATGGCTGTCACGCCGCCTCCCAAATTTGTGATCGGACACAGCCTTTTCGTACACGCTGCGCCGTACAGCCATCGTACTTTTGAGTAACCCGGGTGTGCGCGGCGCGGACGCAGAATTTCACGGACCGGACGGCTGCGGTAGCCACAGATTCGCCGGCTGATGGGGCAAAGTGGTGCGTACTAGCGGTAATCGTCTTCATCCTGTGGGACAACACGAGCCTGTTCCGCCGCATCCGCCTCATTGGCACTGTCCCGGTCGATGTCCGTGAGCGGTTCGTCCTGCCGCTGCTGGAGATCGGCCTGCTGCTCGGCGGCGTCCGCCCGGGGCGTCTCCTGGTCCGGTTCGTCCGGCTGGATGTCCTCGAAGGTCTCCGGGTCACTGGGGTCGACCGTCATGGTGACTCCCTTCCTTGCTTCGAGCCTAGGAGCTACCCCTGCAAGCCGCTATGCGGTGTGTGACCGCGAACACATGAACCGCGGTGTGATCGTCTCGTAACATTGCCGCATGTCTTCGACCGAGCTGCCGGGAGTCCGCGCCGCCACCGCGGTGGCCCCCACGGTGAGCACCGTCAGGGTCGCGGAGGGCGAGGAGCTGCGCTCCGTCGCACTGCCCGGACTGACGCTGACCGTCCGATCCCGGCCGCCGGAGCGGACCGGGCTGCCGC
Source organism: Streptomyces sp. NPDC048473 (assembly GCF_043200155.1). Taxonomy (NCBI): domain Bacteria; kingdom Bacillati; phylum Actinomycetota; class Actinomycetes; order Kitasatosporales; family Streptomycetaceae; genus Streptomyces; species Streptomyces sp. NPDC048473. Next base: position 8,172 of record NZ_JBICXE010000010.1, on the reverse strand, counting down.
CCGCACTTTATGTGCACGGGCTCGGTGGCTCCTCGCAGAACTGGTCGGCGATGATGCCGCTGCTCCAGGATCTGGTGGACGGCGAGGCGGTCGACCTGCCCGGTTTCGGCGACTCGCCGCCGCCGGACGACGGCAACTACTCGGTCACCGGGCATGCCCGCGCCGTGATCCGGTTCCTCGACGCGCAGGAGCGCGGGCCCGTCCATCTGTTCGGCAATTCACTCGGCGGCGCCGTGGCCACCCGGGTCGCCGCGGTCCGCCCCGACCTGGTGCGCACCCTCACCCTCATCTCCCCCGCGCTTCCCGAGATCCGGGTGCAGTGGCCCGCCGTACCGACCGGACTGCTCGCCGTTCCGGGCGTCGCAACGCTGTTCGCCCGGATGACCAGGGACTGGAGCGCGGAAGAGCGCACGCGTGGCGTCATGGCACTCTGTTACGGCGATCCGGCGCGCGTCTCCGAGTCGGGCTTCCGTGAAGCGGTGGCCGAAATGGAGCGTCGGCTGGAGCTGCCGTACTTCTGGGACGCGATGGCGCGCTCGGCACGTGGCATCGTCGATGCGTACACGCTGGGCGGGCAGCACGGACTGTGGCGCCAGGCCGAGCGGGTGCTCGCACCGACCCAGCTCGTGTACGGCGGACGGGACCAACTGGTCTCGTACCGGATGGCGCGCAGGGCGTCCGCGGCCTTCCGCGATTCGCGGCTGCTGACACTGCCCCACGCGGGGCACGTGGCGATGATGGAATACCCGGAGGCGGTCGCCCAGGCGTTTCGGGAACTGCTCGACGAACGCGGCGGGAGCTGATCCGGGGCGTGGGACGACATAGTCGAAAGGGCCCCAAACCCAAGGGGTCCGATACCGAGGCCGCCCTCGCGAATGTGGGCGGCGATCGCGAGAACAACCGCCCGGGGCCCGGCAACGGGCGGCGCCGGAGGTCGGCCGACACACCGGCCGGTGCGGACGGGCACACCCCGTTCCGGCAGACCGGCCACGTCCGCGGCGGCCACCCCGAACAGCGTGAACCCGGCGGCGGCTGGGGGACCGGGCCGCAGCAGGCAGTGTCCCAGCGCCAACAGCAGGTCGGTACCCGGCCGCTGGTACCGGGACCGCGGCGCGAGTTCGTCGAGGCGTTCGACACGCCGCCCGCACTCCCCGCACCCCGTGGGCCCTCCGCCCCGCCGGCCCCGCCGGCCGATCCGTACAGCTCGGTCGGCGAGTGGGACGAGCAGCTGCCGGGCGGCGACGCCGAAGCCCCGACGCCCGCCAAGGACGGCAAGGGTGCCAAGGGCCGCACCTTCACCGGTATCGCGGCCGCCGCTGTGACCACCGTGCTCGCGGTGGTCGTCGCCGGGCAGGTCGCCCACGACGGCGGCCGGACCAGCGCCGCGCAGCCCGCGGGTGTCGACCGGGACGGCACCGACGGCGCCTCCCGCTCGGACGACCGGCCGACGCCGAAGGTGGCGCAGGCCAAGCCCCTCTCGTACGCCGAGAAGATGGCCAAGGCCTATCCGCTCTCCCCGAAACTCCACGGTTCCGGGAAGTTCGAGGCGGTCCCGGGAGCGGCGAAGGCTCCGGGCAGGGGCCACAAGTACCGCTACCGGATCGATGTCGAGAAGGGCCTCGGCCTCGACGCCTCGCTCTTTGCCCGGGCCGTCCAGGAAACGCTCAACGACGACCGCAGCTGGGCGCACGACGGCGCCATGACGTTCGAGCGGATCTCCTCCGGCGACCCCGATTTCGTGATCACCCTGGCCAGTCCCGGGACCACCGGGGAATGGTGCCGGAAGTCGAGCCTGGACACGACCGAGGACAACGTCTCGTGCGACTCCGCGGCGACCGAACGCGTGATGATCAACGCCTACCGCTGGGCGCAGGGGTCGTCGACGTTCGGCCCGGACAGACTCTTCGCCTACCGCCAGATGCTGATCAACCATGAGGTCGGCCACCGGCTGGGTCACAACCATGTGAGTTGCCGCACGCCGGGAGCCCTCGCTCCGGTGATGCAGCAGCAGACCAAGTCCCTGGACATCGACGGGGTCAAGTGCCGGCCCAACGCCTGGGTCTATCCGAGCAGTTGAACCGAAAAGGGGCGGACCGGGAGGTATGCCGGGCCGTCTCGTCGATCGAGCCGGACTCCGCCGTCAGCTGCCGGACCGGGCGTCCACACCCTCAGGGCGTCCGCATACTGAGATCACCGTCTCAATCCGCGTTGACATCCCCTGGACGGTGATCCATATTTCTCGGCATGTCACGCAGCCCCGTCACCCCCGAACGCGCCGCCATAGAGCTGGCGCTCATCGGCGTGACCGGGCACAGCGTCGCCGACATCCACTGTTGCTGACGCCTGTCCGAGCGCGCGTCGGCCCACTGTCCGAGCCCTGAACAGGGCCGGACGACCATGCATGACTGCCGCGCCCGGTCGTACCCCGTCCGCAGGCGCGACAGTTTCAGTGTTCCGGTCATCTTTTCCACCGACCGACCGGTTGTGTGCACTCGCTCTCGTTGCTGCCTGCACGGAAATTCCCTCCGTCCTTTTCTTCAGGCAGTACTCCGAGAGGTCACCTTCCGATGCGTCAACCGTCCGTCATATCGCGCCGCGTGGCAGCGGCCGCCGCAGTACTCGCCGTGGCTGCGGGTGCCGCGGCCTGCGGGCCCCAGGACAGCAAGGACAGCGACGGCAACTCCGGCGCAGCGGGCACGCCCAAGAAGGGCGGCACGCTCACCGTCCTCAACAGCAAGCCGCAGGAGGACTTCGACCCCGCGCGGCTCTACACCTCCGGCGGCGGCAACGTCCCGTCCCTCGTCTTCCGTACGCTCACCACCCGCAACCGGGAGGACGGCGCGGCCGGCGCGAAGGTCGTCCCCGACCTGGCGACCGACCTGGGTACGCCCAGCAAGAACGCCACCGTGTGGACGTACACCCTCAAGGACGGCCTGAAGTACGAGGACGGCACCGCGATCACGAGTGCCGACATCAAGTACGGCATCGAGCGCTCCTTCGCCGCCGAGCTCTCCGGCGGCGCACCCTACCTGCGCGACTGGCTGATCGGCGGGGCCGACTACCAGGGCCCGTACAAGGACAAGAAGGGCCTCGACTCGATCGAGACGCCCGACGCGAAGACGATCGTCTTCCACCTCAACAAGCCGGAGGGTGAATTCCCCTTCCTGGCCACGCAGACCCAGACGACCCCGGTGCCGAAGGCCAAGGACAAGGGCACCAAGTACGAGGAGCACCCGATCTCCTCGGGGCCGTACAAGGTCGTCAAGAACGAGGGTGACGGCGAGCGCCTCATCCTGGAGCGCAACCCGCACTGGTCGGCCGCGACCGACGAGGAGCGCAAGGCCTACCCCGACCGGATCGACGTGCGCTCCGGGCTCGACTCCGCCGTCATCAACCAGCGCCTCTCCGCATCGCAGGGCGCCGACGCGGCCGCCGTCACCACCGACACCAACCTGGGCCCGGCCGAGCTCGCCAAGGTCACCGGCGACAAGAAGCTCGCCGCCCGCGTCGGCACCGGCCACTTCGGCTACACCAACTACATCGCCTTCAACCCGAAGGTGAAGCCGTTCGACAACCCGAAGGTGCGCCAGGCGATCTCGTACGCCGTCGACCGCTCCTCCGTGGTCAACGCGGCCGGCGGCTCCTCGCTCGCCGAGGCCGCCACCACCTTCCTCCCCGACCAGAAGTCGTTCGGCTACACCCCGTACGACCACTTCCCGGCCGGGAAGTCCGGCAACGCGGCCAAAGCCAAGGAACTGCTGAAGGAGGCCGGCTACCCCAAGGGGCTGACCGTCACCCTCACGCACTCCAACGAGAAGGACTTCGCCACAAGCCCGGAGATCGCCACCGCGCTCCAGGAGGCGCTGAAGAAGGCCGGCATCACCGTCAAGCTCCAGGGCCTGGAGAGCAACGACTACTCCGACACGGTCTACAACGTGAAGAGCGAGCCCGGCTTCTTCCTCGGCGGCTGGGGCGCAGACTGGCCGTCCGGCGGCCCGTTCTTCGCACCGATCTTCGACGGACGCCAGATCGTCAAGGCCGGCTACAACTTCAACTCCGCCCAGCTGAACGACCCCGCAGTCAACAAGGAGATCGACGAGATCAACAAGCTGACCGACCTGAGCGCCGCCGCGAAGCGCTGGGGCGCGCTCGACGAGAAGGTCGGTGAGCAGGCACTGACCGTGCCGCTGTTCCACCCGGTCTACAAGCGCCTGTACGGCGAGTCCATCAAGAACGTCGTGATCAGCGACTGGACCGGTGTGCTCGACATCTCGCAGGTCGCGGTCAAGTAGCCATGGCCGAAGCTCTACTGGCCGAGGAGGCGGGGGTCGTCAAGGCCCCCGCCTCCGGGGCCCATCCGTTCTGGCGGCGGCTGCGCGCCCGGCGCGCGGCCCTCGTGGCGGCCGTGGTCGTCGCCCTGCTGGTCCTGATCGCGCTCGCCGCACCGCTGCTCGCGGGCATCGAGGGCCAGGACCCCACCACGTACCACCCGGATCTCGTCGACTCCGCCACCGGCGGGGTGCCGCTCGGCTCCTTCGGCGGGATCAGCGCCGAGCACTGGCTCGGCGTCGAACCGCTCACCGGACGCGACCTGTTCGCACGCGTCGTCTACGGGGCACGGGTCTCGCTGGGCGTCGCGCTGACCGCCACCCTGCTCCAGGTGATCATCGGGGTCGGCGTCGGCCTCGCGGCAGGGCTCGGCAACCGCTTCGTCGACCAGGCACTCAGCCGGGTCACCGACGTCGTGGTCGCGCTGCCCGTCATGGTGATCGCGCTCGGCGCGCTCGCCATCGTCCCCACGGGCTTCCCGCGCCCGGTCCTGATCGCCGTGATCATCGGCCTGGTCGGCTGGTCCGGCACCTCGAAGATCGTGCGCGCCCAGACGCTCGCGCTGAAATCGCTCGACCATGTCTCCGCCGCCCGGCTCAGCGGCTGGGGCTCCTGGCAGATCGCCAAGCGCGAACTGCTGCCCGCACTGGCCGCGCCCGTCATCACGTACGCCGTGCTGCTCTTCCCGGCCGACATCGTCGTCGAAGCGGCCCTGTCCTTCCTCGGCGTCGGCATCAAACCGCCCACACCGTCCTGGGGACAGATGCTCAGCGACGCCGACACCTGGTACCAGGCGGCGCCCACCTATCTGCTGATTCCCGCCCTGCTGCTCTTCGTCACCGTGCTCGCGCTGACCGTGCTCGGCGAGGGCGTACGCACCGCACTCGACCCGCGTGCCGAATCCCGGCTGCGGATCGGCACCGGACGGAAGAAGGAGGCCGACGCATGAGGTGGTTCCTGCTCAGGCGCCTCGGCGGGGCGCTCCTGGTGCTGCTCGCGCTCAGCATCGTCGTCTACGCGGCCTTCTACGTCGCCCCCGGCAACGTCGCACAGATCGCCTGCGGCCCGCGCTGCTCGCCCGCGCAGGTGGCACAGGTCAGCGAACAGCTGCACCTGGGCGACCCGTTGTACCTGCAGTACGCGCACTTCCTCCAGGGCCTCCTCGTCGGCCGCGACTACTCGACCGGTACCGGGGTGCTGCACTGCCAGGCCCCCTGCCTGGGGCTCTCGTACCAGAGCGACCAGCAGGTCACCGAGCTGATCCTGGCCAAGCTCCCGGCCACCGCCTCGCTCGCCGTCGGCGCCTTCGTGCTGTGGATGCTGCTCGGTGTCGGCACCGGACTGCTCTCGGTGTGGCGGCGCGGCCGGCCGGCCGAGCGCATCCTCACCGGGATCACGCTGGCCGGCATGGCCACACCGGTCTTCGTCATCGGCCTGCTGCTGATCATCATCCTGGTCACGGCGCTCCAGATCCTGCCGTTCCCGGACTATGTGCCCCTCACCGAGAACCCGGAGCAGTGGGCGTGGAACCTGCTGCTGCCCTGGATCTCGCTGGCACTGGTGACCGCTGCCCCGTACGCCCGGATGACCCGGGCCTCGATGCTGGAGACCCTGGCCGAGGACCATGTGCGCACCTTCAGGGCGTACGGGGTCAGTGAACGGGCGCTCGTCGGGCGGCACGCGCTGCGCGGTGCGCTGGCGCCGGTGATCGCGCTCGGCGCACTGGACATCGGCTCGATGTTCGGCGGCGCCGTACTCACCGAATCGCTCTTCGGGATTCCGGGGGTCGGCCGCGAACTGGTCGACGCCGTGAAGCACGTGGACCTTCCGGTGGTCGTCGGTCTGGTGCTCGTCACCGGATTCTTCGTCGTCCTTGCCAATGCCGTCGCGGACATTCTGCAGGCGATGGCCGACCGACGGGTGGTGCTGGCATGAGCCTGGTCGAAGTCTGCGATCTCTCGATCTCGTTCGGCGACGTACGGGCGGTGGAGAAGCTCTCGTTCTCGCTGGAGGCCGGCGGCGCACTCGGTGTCGTCGGTGAGTCCGGCTCCGGCAAGAGCGCGTCGGCGTACGCCCTGCTCGGACTGCACCGGGGGACCGGAGCCAGGGTCGGCGGCTCGATCCGGGTCGCCGGGGTGGACGTGAACGCGGCGGACGACGCGGAACTGCGCGCCCTGCGGGGCGCGAAGGCCGCGATGGTCTTCCAGGACCCGCTTTCCTCGCTGGACCCGTACTACGCGGTGGGCGACCAGATCGCCCAGGTGTACCGGGTCCACAACCGTGCCTCCCGGCGGGTGGCGCGGGCCCGGGCTGTCGAGGTGCTGGACCGGGTCGGGATTCCCGACGCGGTACGGCGCTCCCGGTCCAGGCCGCACGAGTTCTCCGGCGGGATGCGGCAGCGGGCACTGATCGCGATGGCCCTGGCCTGCGAGCCCCAGCTGCTGATCGCCGACGAGCCGACGACCGCCCTGGACGTCACCGTCCAGGCCCAGATCCTGGACCTGCTGCACAATCTGCGGCGCGAGACGGGCATGGGACTGCTGCTGGTCACGCATGACGTGGGCGTGGCGGCGGAATCGGTCGACGAGGTGCTGGTGATGCAGTCGGGGCGGGCGGTGGAACGGGGGCCGGTGGGCGAGGTGCTCATGGCGCCGCGCGAGCCGTACACGCAGGCGCTGCTGGCGGCGGTGCCGCGCATTTCGGCCCGTCCGGCGGCCTCGGACGAGAAGCCGGCAGCGGGCGCGGCATTCGTCGATGAGGGACTCGTCGAGAGTGAGCCGCTCGTCGAAGCCGTCGACGTCCGGCAGGTGTTCGGCCGGGGCAAGTCCGCCCTCGCCGCCGTCGACGGTGTCTCCCTCACCGTCCGCCGCGGCGAGACCCTCGGCATCGTCGGCGAAAGCGGCAGCGGCAAGACCACCCTCGGGCGGATGCTCGTCGGGCTGCTGGAGCCCAGCTCCGGGCGGCTCACCCGCCGGGCCCGGGTGCAGATGGTCTTCCAGGACCCCGTCTCCTCCCTCAACCCGCGCCGCTCGATCGGCGAATCGGTCGCCGACCCGCTGCGGGCGTCCGGGGAGCGCGACGAGGTCGTGATCCGGGCGCGGGTACGGGATCTGCTGAAGCGGGTCGGGCTCGACCCCGAGCAGTACGACCGCTACCCGCACGAGTTCAGCGGCGGACAGCGCCAGCGCGTCGGGATCGCACGGGCGCTGGCCGCCGAGCCGGAACTGATCGTCTGCGACGAGGCCGTGTCCGCGCTCGATGTGACGACCCAGGCCCAGGTGACCGCCCTGCTGGCGCAGCTGCAGCGGGAGCTGGGGCTGGCCCTGGTCTTCATCGCGCACGACCTCGCCGTCGTACGGCAGGTCAGCGACCGGGTCGCCGTCATGCGACGCGGCCGGATCGTCGAGGAGGGCGAGGTGGACCAGGTGTACGGAGCCCCCCGGGACCCGTACACCAAGCAGCTCCTGGCGGCCGTTCCCGCGCTCGATCCGGCACTCGCGGCGGTGCGCCGCGCAGCCCGCGAGGAGCTGGCCGTAGCCTGACCCTGTGTGATCGATCGCTCCCATAGCGCGACAGAACGCTGTCGGAGCGGGAAAGTTACGACGGTTCACCCCTTTCGGTGGTGGGGCGGGCAAACCACCCGCGCCCCACCCGCGGATACCCTTAAGGGCGTACCCCGGTGAGTGGCCCGTTAGACCGCGGCCGCCCCCCAAGGCGGTAGGGGGGGTGGTGGTGGGGGTGGGTGGGTGGGTGTTTTTTTTTTTGGTGGGGTTGGGGTGGTGGGGGTTGTTGGGGGTTGGTGGGGGGATCGTTTTTTGTTTTTGTGGGTTTTTGTTCGGGGGG